>NZ_LJYH01000033.1:0-269173 GCF_001440005.1 Mycobacteroides sp. H001 | reverse complement strand
CGCCAGCACCACCTCATGCCCCAGATCGATCAACGCCTGCAAAGTCCGGTAACCCCAGACCTGATACCCAAACGACACGACACGCACTACACGACCCCTTAGCTTTTAAGCGCTGGTCAGGGGCTTGAGCCCACAATTGAACACCACTGGCAGATCAGCTTAAGGGTTTTCTCAGGTTATGCAAGCCTTCCCTAAGCCGCGCAAGGACCCTAGCATCCCGTCGCTGGCCGCCCAATTGCCCGCGGGTGAACAAGAAGCGCCGCACACCTCAGTGGTTGATATTTACCACCACTGCCCGCGGTAGAAAAATCGCGGGGATAACGGTAACTACCGCTAATGCGACGGCGACAAGAAATACCGTTGTGTACGCATGTGACAGCAATTGAGATGCATCACCCGCAAAATCTGAATACGAGTTCATCGGCGAGCCACCCGCCATTCCGGCGGCACCGGTTTCGCCACCCGATACCGCCGTCGGATCCGGCTCAATTCCGCCCCCGACACGGTTGAACTGAGTGGTCAACAACATTGCCATCAACGCGGCCCCAACCGAACCCCCTACCTGGTCGTTGACACTCAACAGCGTGGTACCCCGCGCCACCCGCGCAGGTGCCAGCGACTGGACGCACGCCGCTGAAAGCGGCGTCGATGTGCAGCCAACACCCATGCCCATGATCAGTAATCCGATCAGCAATATCGCCGAATGAGCCTCGGGCCGCGCGACTCCGTACGTGAATACCCCCAGGCCCACCGCGATCAGGGGCAGCCCGATCAAGACGATCGTGCCCGGACCGCGCTTGTCCATGAACACCCCTGCCAGGGGCACGGTCAGTACGAGACCGATTCCCATGGCCACCATGGACATCCCCGACTGCATCGGCGTCTGATGCAGAGCCACCTGAAAGTAGCTCGGCACAAGCAACCCGGCCCCCACAAATGTGGCGGCGAAGGCGAACTGGGTGATGTTGGCCCACCGCACCACCGGGTTTTCGAACAGCCCCAGGTCGATGAGCGGGTGGGACGCACGGTTTCTGGTGTGCACCACGAAGGCGAAAATCAATGCGGCGCCGATAGCTATAGGTAGCAGGACATGTGGGTCGGCGAGGCTGTCGCGTCCGGGTATCGCCAACATGCCGGCAAGCAACGTGGCCACGCCAGGTGAGAGCAACAACGCGCCGACGACGTCGAGTTTCTCGGAAGGCTCGGGACGGTCTTTCGGGAACATGAGCGCCGCCAACAGAAAAGCGCTCAATCCGATCGGCAAATTGATCAAGAAGATCCATTCCCAGCCATAGGTGCCGATCAGCCATCCCCCCAGGATCGGCCCACCGATTGGGCCGAGCAAGAAGGGAACAGCCCCTATCGCGATAACGCGTCCAAGACGTTTCGGGCCCGCTTCTCGGGTCAGGATCATGAAGCTCAACGGCATCAACATGCCGCCGCCAACTCCCTGGATTACACGGAAGATGATGAGCAGCAATATATTCGGCGCTACTGCGCACAGCAGCGAGCCAACAGTGAACACCAGGACCGCGCCCAGGAACAGCCGCTTGGTGCCGTATCTGTCGGCTGCCCAGCCACTCATCGGGATCACTGTCGCGAAGGCAAGCATGTAGCCGGCGATGGTCCAGGAGACCATGGCCTGACTGGCCCCGAATTGGGTGACGAACGTGCGTTGGGCGACGGTGACGGCCGTGCTGTCCAAGAAGGCCATCACACTGGCCAGACCGCATATGCCGGCGATCCGGAGCAGCGAGGCGTCCAGCTTGTCGGGATGGGCGGGCGCGTCTACATCTGGCCGCTCGGCAGGCCCGCTCGGCGCACCGAGGGTCGTAGGCACGCTGTCCATAAGTCGGCGAGTATATCGACGCGGAGGACTCAGTTGGGATCTACCGCCAGCGCGCCCGATACCGCTTCTGCCGGGGTATCCGCACTCCTGCCACCACCGGAATACCAACGGTAGTAATCGCTCTGCACCCGGCTGACGATCCCGGGCAGAATTCGGTACGAATCCCGGTACAAGACGCCCAGCGGGTTGTTCACCTCGCGGCTCCGCCGCCGGATCGCATCGACGACCATGTCGACGCCCTCGTCCAAAGTCAGCGACGCGTATTGACTCCAGTCGGTCGGAGCGATCATGTCCGTCGTGACAAGCGGTAGGTGGATGTTGGTGACCCGCACTCCGTCGGCCCGGCTTTCGATGCCCGCGATGCGCAGCACCGCGTCCATGGCCGCCTTCGATCCGACATAAGCGGAGAATTCGGGGAGGTTACCCAGCACGCCGATCGACGAGCTGTGCACGATGTGCCCTGAGCCACGGGCGCGCATGCCCGGCATCAGGCGCAGCACCAGGCCCACACCGCCGAGGTAGTTGATCGCCACCGTCCGCTCGTAGTCGTGCAGCCGGTGTTCGGACTCCGCGAGCGACCGCATGATCGACCGCCCGGCATTCAGCACCAAGATATCCGGCGCCCCAAAGCGTTCCAGCACCTCGGTGGCCACCGCTCCCGCGCCCTCGCCCGTCGACAAATCGCCGGATACGGCGTAGGCGGCCCCGCCTCGTGCGGTGATTCCCCGCACGACGGCGTCGAGCTCGTCGGCCCGGCGTGCGGTGACAATCGCAACCCCCCCGGCATCTGCGACCCTTTCCGCCAGTCGCCGCCCGATCCCGCTGGAGGCGCCGGTGATCAACACCGTCCGGCCGCTCACACGCTCGGTCAGCGAGGGAGTCCACGGGTAGCTGACCCTGACCGGCTTAGTAAGAACATTGATCACGTGCCTGACCGCCCGCATCGGGTCTCCCATAACTCGTGTGCTGCTGACTGTTTCGCGTTACGTCAAGAGACCGCGGCGTTTCGGCCCAGGGCAATGATCATGTTGACATCGTCCGTTGTCAAGATTGCCTCCGCCTGGCCAGTTTCGCCATCCCGCCGTCGTATTGTTTGCTATCTTTTCTGATAGGTGCCAGCCCTAGGGGTCGTATGCGATTCAGCGCGACAGTCTTTCTCCTCGCAGCACTCCTGTGCGCCTGCGTGTCCCCCAGTAGCTCAGCCCGGCACGACCAATGGTCCTCACTCGTGGCGATGCTCGCCGAACAGCAGAAGGCCCTGCACGAGAAGGACCCTCTATACGGCCTTCCTGGCCCGCTCCAGCCGGCAACACGCAAGGACATCCGCGCGCAGGAACGCCAGCGGGGCCTGTATCTCGACGCCGATCACCGGGAACTGCTCCAGATTTCCGACGGCCTGCGCTTCTTCTGCGGCTTCGATGACTTGTTCTCATTCGCGGACTCGATGCCCGGCTCGAAGAACTGGGAGGGCATGAAGGCGTACATCGAGGGCGCGTCGCTGACTCCCGAATACTTCGGTGCCCACTCCTTCAACCAACTGATTCCCGTCCTCGGCACTGAGGACGATTACGTCATGACCATCGCCGTTGCCCACTCATACTTCAGCGACGAACCCGGCACCGTCTTCGAACTTGGCGGTGACGGCCCCAACGGGATCGGCCAGTACCCGACGTTGATGGACGCAGTGAGAAGTAAGTCGGAGTGGTACCAGAAAGAGCTGCGGAGCATGAACGAATAGGACGGCGGGAACCAAAACGAATGCGCAATCGTCTGACCTAACAAGAAGCACATCCTGGGGGACACATGACATCGGCACCGGCGTTGCCTGCGCGGCATCCGCTAACAGCTGCCGCTTATCCTGATCTCGCCGGTTCCGCGCGCTCAAAAAAGTAACCAGATAGGTTGAATGTCATGTCCGATCTGCCCACTCGTACCTATATCGAGTTTCCCGGAATTAGCACCCGTGCCTGGGAGCACCCTGCGGATCGGGCCGCTCTGCAAACATTGCGCAGTCTCAAGGGCTTCGATACCGTCCTCAAGGCGCTGGCCGCACTGTTGCGCGAACGCCAGCATCGGCTGATGTACCTGGCCACCGCCATCCGCGTCGACGACCGTCAGTTCAGCTCGCTCAACGACACCCTCAATGATTGCGCCCGCATCCTCGACGCCCCCGAAATCCCCGAGCTGTACGTCATTCAAGGGCCGTACGCCAACGCGTTCACCATCGGGATGGACCGGCCGTTCATCGTGCTCACCTCCGGCCTATTGGACCTGATGAATGAACAGGAGCTGCGCTTCGTCGTCGGCCACGAACTCGGGCACGCACTGTCCGGGCATGCCGTGTATCGCACGATGCTGCTGCACCTGATGCGGCTGGCCGGGAATCTCGGCTGGATGCCGATCGGCGGGTGGGCGCTGCGCGCCGTCGTCGCCGCGCTCATGGAATGGCAGCGCAAGTCCGAACTCTCCGGCGACCGCGCCGGAATGCTCTGCGGGCAGGACGTGGATACCGGCATCCGCGTCGAGATGAAGCTGGCCGGCGGGTCACGCCTCGACGAGATGGATACGCAACGCTTCCTGGCGCAGGCCGCCGAGTACGAGCGCACCGGGGACATGCGTGACGGCGTGCTCAAATTGCTGAACCTGGAATTGCAATCGCACCCCTTCTCGGTGCTGCGGGCCGCCGAACTGAGCAAGTGGATCGACCGCGGCGAATACGGCGCGATACTCGGCGGAAACTACCCGCAGCGCGAAGACGACGCACAGTCCGATTTGGGTTCTGATTTCCGTTCCGCGGCAAGGTCATACAAAGACAATTTCGATTCCTCGACCGATCCGCTGATCTCCGCACTGCGCAACTTCGGGTCCACCCTTGACGGCGTCGTGAATGTCGTCGGACAAGGGGTCACCGATGTCGCCAGCGACGTGCGCCGCCGATTTTCGGAGTGGCGCAACAACTCCGACGAGGAGCCACGCGATGGCGACGCCTGACCTCGGGCATCAACCGTGAACGAGTGACGCCGTCGGTTATTCGGTGGCCGATACCGTTCGCCACCCCATAGGCTCCAGACCTCATGACATCGACCCACGACCCCTACGTGCTGCGCGCGACAATGCGCGCAGATCTCTCTGTAGCGATGAAGACCCGCGACAGCCTGGCCGTCAGCGCACTACGGACGGCGATCGCCGCGATCGACAACGCCGAGTCGGTGGACGGTGCCACACAGACAGTGCAGAACAACACTCATATCGCCGGCGCGGCAAGCGGTCTCGGATCAGCGGAGGCGGCCCGTAGGGTGCTCTCCCCCGCGGATGTTCGCGCGATTCTGCACGCACAGATCGAAGACCGGGCCACCGAAGCCGCACGCTACGAGATGCTCGGCCAGGCCGGGGCAGCAGAGCAGCTGCGTGAGGAAGCCGCCGTTATCGCCGGCTATCTGTAGCCGATGCGTAGCGCCTGGCAATGCCGTCGCACAGGATCTCGACACCCTTGACGATCACCTCACGCGGATTGGTCACCTGCGGCAGGTCACCCACCCCCACCAGCGCGGCCAGTCGCGGGGACTCCGGCACACCGACGTTGCCATCGATCAGCTCCGACAAACCCGAAAAGTCCGTACGGGCACCCGGGGAGACAAGCTGCCCGCCAACCGCGCCCAGGCCGACACCCTGCGAATAGCTCCACACCTGAAACGCCAATTCCGCCGCCTCGGGCACGGGGACCCCGAGGTGGCTGAAGGTCTCCAGCAACCAATCGAAACACACCAGAGTTTCGGGTTGCATGCCGTTGCGCGGCACCGCGTACGCCAACAGCACCCAGGGGTGAGTGCTGTACAGATTGAAGTCGTACTCGACGGCGACGCGTACCCGTGTACGCCAGTCCGGGTCGCCCATCATCTCTTGGGGATAGGCGAATCGCCGAGTGACCTCAGCGGTCATCTCGACCAGCAGCGCATCCTTGTCGGCCACGTGACGGTACAGCGACATCGCCCCCACCCCGAGGGCATCGGCGATCTTGCGCATGGAGACACCGGCCAAGCCATCCGAGTCGGCGATCGTAATAGCCTGGGCAACAATCGATTCCAGCGTTAGACGCGGATCGGTCACGGAACTCCTGTCATAACTCGATTGACCACCTTCGCCAATTTGCGTACAGTGTACCCAGTCTACTGCGTACGCCGTACGCACACAAATATCATCCGGAGCGATACCCCATGACCAGCTGCAAGAGCACAGCGACCGAAAACGCGACGCCTGAAGGCGCCCGCGCTGGACGCCGTACCTGGTTCGGGCTCGCGACCCTGCTACTGCCGGTCTTCCTGGTCTCCATGGATGTCTCGGTGCTGTTCCTGGCGATGCCACGGCTGTCCGAGTCACTCAACCCGACCGCGGCCGAGCAGCTCTGGATCCTGGACGTGTACGGATTCCTGCTCGCAGGTCTGCTGATCACCATGGGCAATCTGGGTGACCGGTGGGGCCGGCGGCGCCTCATGCTGTGGGGGGCGACACTTTTTGGTCTCGCATCGGTGATCGCGGCGTTCGCACCCACACCGCTGACCCTGATCGCGGCCCGCGCCCTGATGGGTATCGGCGGAGCCACCCTGCTGCCTGCCAGCCTGGCGCTCATCGGTGTCATGTTCCCCAATGCGCGCCAGAAGGCGCTCGCGGTCGGCATCTGGGCCGCAGCTTTCTCTTTCGGTGCGGCGGTCGGCCCCGTCATCGGTGGCCTGCTGTTGCATCACTACTGGTGGGGCTCGGTGTTCCTCATCAACGTCCCGGTGCTGATCGTGCTGCTGCTCACCGCGAACGCACTCATCCCCGAATACCGGAACCCGGTACTGGAGCCGTTCGACCTCGCCGGCGTCGCATTGTCCATGGTCGGCATCATGACCTTTGTCTACGCCGTGAAAGCCATGGCCACACATGGCTTTTCGCCTGCGGTGGCGATCACCGGAGCTATCGGCGTGCTGACGCTCGCGGCATTCGTCCGCCAGCAGATGCGGAATCCTCATCCGCTGTTGGCACTCGACTTATTCCGCAATCGGACCTTCACCGTGGCAATCGTCGGCACCATCGCCGCGATGGCCACCTTCGGTGCGACCACCTACCTCACCGGGCTCTACCTGCAGTCGGTGCTCGGCTTCGATGTACTGGCCGCTGCGTTCCTGGGACTGCCGATGGCGCTGACCGTCGCCTACTTCTCGATGGACGCCGCACGCATCGAGCGGCTACTCGGTGAGCGTTGGACATTCGTGACGTCTCTGCTGGCCATGGCCATGGGCAACGCGGTACTGCTCGCGCTGGGCCCCCATGGGCCGGTCGGCGTCTACATCGCGGCAACGGTGATCGTCGGCGCCGGAGCCGGCGTCATGTTCACCTTCGTTTCGGCGGTGGCGCTGAATGCCGCCCCTACCGAGCGCGCCGGGCAGGCCACGGGCATCTCGGAGATGAGCTTTGAACTCGGGACCGCCTTCGGGCTCGCGCTGTTCGGCGCCCTCGCCTCGGCGATATTCGCCGCACGCACCCACATGCACGAGACACTCGGGCAGGCCATGGCGCGCGCCAAGGATCTCGGCGGCGAGGCCGGTGCCACCGCGGCCGAACTCGCCAGAACCGGATGGACGGACGGAATCCATGCGGTCGCCGGGGTGTCGACGCTGCTCCTGGTCGCCACCGCGCTCGCGGCCGCCCTCGTGATGCGTCACACCGACACCTGATCGGGAACCTTCGGCGCCCCGGGCTCGTAGAACACATATGACCCGCGAGATCCGAGACATCGACTCCACCAATGAAGCCGTTGCCCACCGCGTGATCGCCACGGCATTCGCAGAGGATCCCGTGGTCCGATGGGTGAACTCCGACCCCCGACGAGACGTGGCCATATTCCGTGGCATCTCACTGGCGCTGCACGGGTCCGGTCAGGGCGAGTACCTGCTCTACGAAGACGGCGTGGCGGTCGGAGCTGCCCATTGGGATCCTCCGAGCTGGGAGCCGCCCGCCGCACAGCGGATGCGGGCCATCCCGCTGCTACTCGGAGCGATCCGGCTGGGCGTGGTGCGTGGTGTTGCCCTCGCGCGCGCCGCTGCCGCCGTCCGTCCCACACACCCGCACTGGTATCTGGCGACCATCGGCGCCGCCATCCCCGGCAAAGGCATTGGGTCCGAACTCCTCAAACACCAGATCGACCAGCTCGAGGGGCCCGCGTATCTGGAGAGCTCGAACATCCGCAACAACCCGCTCTACGAACGCTTCGGATTCAAGGTCGTCGATGAGATCAAACCGGTGTCCGACGGCCCCACCCTGTGGGCGATGTACCGAGACTGATTGCGTCCCAATACCGCTGACGGCAGACATGCAGTACTACTGAGAATCGGTAACGACCATGACTACCCTGGCGATGGAATACCTAGAGTTCGGTATCTATTAGTGCTGATAGTTGTCCCTGCCCGACGTGACAGGGACGCCGGTAGTGCAGAGGGTTGACATGACGATTGTTCCGCCTCCCGTCGAGGACACGGCGATGCGGGCTTGGGAGAACCCCGAGGAACAGCCCGAACCGGACGACCGGTGGGGCAAGTACGTGCCCGGCGAACCACAGCTGCGCGCGGCAGCCTTCGGGACACTGATCGGCCTGCTGGTCGCGGTGCTTATGGGCGCGGCCTACGGCGCCGAGCCCGGCGATTCACTGTGGGCGTTGAACAAAACCGTCTTCACCGGCCACTCCCAAGACGTCGCGATACGTGCCGTGGTCGCCCCACTCAAGAACGCTCAGGACATCCTGAGCACCGGCAAGCAACCCTCGCCCGATCAACTCACCGAGGCCCGAACCTCGCTCAACGAGGCCAAACAGGGAATGGAATTCATCTCCGCCTCCAATGAGCGCACCACTCTGCAGAACCTCTATCTGCAACTGACGCAGCAGCTACGCCAGTACACCCCCGAACAGGCCCAGCAGCTTCCCGCGCTGCCCGCGCCTCCGGAGGTAAACACCGACGCGAATCTGGCCGCCAACGTGGGACCCGCCGCACCGGCATCATCGCCGCCGAGTTGGGGATATGCGGCCGCAGCGAGCGCACCCGTTCCCAATGCGCCGCAGTCTTACTCCACTCCGCCACCTCCCGGGATTCCGGTCGATCCCATCGCCGACTGGCCGGCTCCCGTCGCCCCGCCCCTGACTCCCAACCTGCTCGATCTAGGCGGCTACGACCCGTCGTGGTCGCTGCTGTACGGATACAACGTCCTGGACTGGTTCAACTGGGGGCTATCCGGCTTCAACCGATACGGATACGACTTCATGGGGTTCGACCGTTGGGGTTATGACCGGTGGGGCTATGACCGGTGGGGGTATGACCGAGCGGGCTACAACTGGGATGGCTACAACTGGTCGGGCTACAACCGTGACGGTCGCGATCGTGACGGGCGCAACGAGTGGGGCCAGTTCCGCGACGACGACCCCCGTGACCAGGCTTGGTACGACAGGTACCACCCGTATCGGCAGTACTACGACTGGAAATTCCAGAACACCAACCCGGTGTACAGCCGCAATCTCTGGGACCAGTCCCATGGAATCAACCCCGCTGAGTACCGCGATTGGAATCTCAATCGCGGCTGGGACAACCCCTTGGAGCGTGACTGGTCGCCCGTTGCCCGCATCACCGATCGCCCGGCCCTGGCCGAGCCCGTGGTGAACCTCGATGCGTCCCTGGCGCAATTCCTGACCGAGGATAAGTCCGCCCGCCCGTCGCAAGATCTCATCAAGGACCTCTCGACCAAGTCGGTCCGAAACTTCAGTAAGGAGCTCGCAGCCCCGGCTCCGGCTCCGGCTCCCGAGAAGTCACCGACATCGACATCACCCGTCGACGTAAAGCCTTCCGCTCCACCGGTACTGACGGTGCCCGCACCTACCGCACCACCCAAGCTGGTGCCCGAGGACTTCACTCCCCCGTCGCTGCCTACGGTCCCGCCCCTGACTCCTGCACCCTCCTCGGAGCCGCGTGCGACCTCCGGTACGACGAGCCCGGCACCCTCGACCGAACCGTCACACGAACCGACGCCGACATCGGGGCCTCCGGGCGGCGCCACGACCAGTGCACCGGCCCTCTCCACCACATCTGTGGCTCCGGCGCCCACCACCCCGAAGGACGAGACCTCCGCACCGGCGAGCACGCCAGCCACTCCGACCCACGAGACAACGGCGACTTCTACGCCACGCCAAACCGTCTCGACACCGCAACCGTCGGCGACGGCCGAACCGTCCGCCGCGCCTGAGCCCACCAAGCAACGCAGCACGCCGACGTATGAAGCTCCATCGTCCGAGGCACCTGCCCCGCGGACGACAGAGCCCGCCCCGCAGCCAACCGCCGAGGCACCGGCGAAGCAGACACCCGTCGAGCGCGAAACGCAGCCGTCGCGCGCATCGGCCCCAGAAACTGTGGCACCCACCCGCGAAGCGCCCACACGGGAGGCACCGACCTACAGCACTCCGACACAAGCACCCAGTGCGGGTGGCGGCAGCGGTGGTGGATACGGCGGTGGCAGTAGTAATGGCAGCGGTAGTGGTGGTGGCCATCACTAGCGAGAGCCCCATCGCGACCCAAGTAAGGGTACCCTTAGTTCATGCCTACGACATGGATGGACACCGTGGTACGCCAGGTGCGCCGGGTTGGCGACTTTCCGTTTCCGCACCAGGCGGCATTCATTCTCGACAATCCGATTCATCGCAAGTTCGTTAATCCGGCAGCCGTGGCCGAGCGGCTGGCACTACGGGGCGACGAACGGGTGCTGGAGATCGGCCCCGGTCCGGGGATCTTCAGTGTGCAGATCGCCCCGCGACTCCCCGCCGGCCACCTCGACCTGTTCGACGTACAGCCCGAGATGCTCGACAAGGTCAAACACAAACTCGACCGGGCCGGATACCGGAACGCGGAATTTCACTCGGGCGATGCCAGCAATGGACTTCCTTTCCCGGACAAGTCTTTTGACGTTGCGTTCCTCGCCAGCGTGATCGGCGAAGTCCCCGACAAGACGGCGTGCATCCGCTCACTGCACAAGGCACTCAAACCCGGCGGGCGGCTGATCTTCCAAGAAATCTTCCTCGACCCCGATCGCCTCGGCATCTCCGAGCTGCGGGCCCTCACCGAACCAGAGGGCTTTGACTTCGCCTCGGCTACCGGAAGCCGGTGGCGCGACATCGTGGAATTCACCCGTACCGCGCGCTAGGCAGTCGCCGCCGCACGCTTCCCTGGCAGCAACCACCATCCGCGCCACCTTCCCTGGCAGTTAGCGCACGGTCATGGCACGCATCGCACAATTCCTGCGCAACCGCCTCACGGTCAACTCATCTGACGAGTTTGCGCCCCCGACGATGGCGGACGATTGTGAGGAATACCATATCTGGATATATCGTTAGTTTAGGTAATCTACTTTTTAGACTTCCTAAGAACACTCTGTTGATGTGAGGCTGCCCATGACCGTGAACAACGACACCGACCCGCAGCTGGAGCAGCTGACCCGTCGTATCGAGAATCTGCGCGAGAGCGATCCCCAGTTCCGCGACACCCTGCCCGACCCCGCGGTCGCCCAGCAGGTGTTGCGCCCAGGCCTACACCTCTCCGAGGCCATCGCAACCTTGATGACCGGATATGCCGCGCGCCCCGCACTGGGCGAGCGGGCACGTGAATTGGTCACCGACCATGACGGCCGGACCATCCAGCGTCTGCTCCCCCGATTCGAAACCACCACATACGGTGAATTATGGTCCCGGACAACATCTGTCGCCGCTTCGTGGCACCATGACCCAGCCCACCCGGTCAAGGGTGGCGATCTGGTGGCGACCCTCGGATTCACCAGCATCGACTACACCGTGCTGGATCTGGCGATCATGATTCTCGGCGGAGTGGCAGTGCCACTGCAGACCAGCGCGCCGGCTTCACAGTGGACCACCATCCTTGCCGAGGCTGAACCCAACACCCTCGCCGTCAGCGTCGAATTGATCGGCGTGGCACTGGAATCTGTACTCGCGACCCCCTCGATCAAACAGGTCGTGGTGTTCGACTACACCCCTGAAATCGATGCGCAACGCGAGGCCTACGAGGCCGCCGGGGCACGGCTTGCTGGAACCGGTATCGCCATCGAAACACTCGATGAGGTGATCGCCCGCGGCTCCGACCTTCCCGCGGCCCCGCTCTACGCGCCATCCCCCGGCGACGATCCGCTGGCACTGCTCATTTACACCTCCGGAAGCACCGGGGCCCCGAAGGGCGCCATGCACAGTGAAAACATCGTGCGCCGCTGGTGGATTCGCGAAGACGTCATGGCTGGCACCGAAAACCTGCCCATGATCGGCCTGAACTTCATGCCGATGAGTCACATCATGGGCCGCGGAACACTTACCTCCACCCTGTCCACCGGTGGCCTCGGGTACTTCGCGGCATCCAGCGACATGTCAACACTTTTCGAAGACATGGAGCTGATTCGTCCCACCGCTCTTGCCCTGGTCCCCCGGGTCTGCGACATGGTCTTCCAGCGGTTCCAGACAGAGGTGGACCGTCGCCTGGCCGGTGATCGCACCGCCGACGCGGATGCAGTGGCCGCAGAGGTCAAGGCCGAGATCCGCAACGGCCTCTTTGGTGGGCGCGTGCTGGCGGTCATGGTGGGCTCGGCGCCACTGTCCGATGAGCTGGGCGAGTTCATCGAGTCCTGCTTCGAACTTCATCTGACCGACGGTTATGGATCCACCGAAGCCGGCATGGTGTTCCGCGATGGAATTGTGCAGCGGCCCCCGGTGATCGAGTACAAGCTCGTCGATGTGCCCGAGCTGGGCTACTTCTCCACCGACCAGCCGCACCCACGGGGCGAGCTGCTGCTGAAGACGGACGGCATGTTCCTCGGGTACTACAAGCGCCCCGAGGTCACCGCTGGCGTCTTCGACGAGAACGGTTTCTACATGACCGGCGATATCGTCACCGAGCTCGCGCATGACAACATCCGGATTGTCGATCGCCGCAACAACGTTCTCAAGCTGTCCCAGGGCGAGTTCGTCGCGGTCGCGACCCTGGAAGCCGAGTACGCCAACAGTCCAGTGGTGCACCAGATCTACGTGTACGGCAGCAGCGAGCGGTCCTACCTGCTGGCGGTCGTCGTACCGACACCTCAGGCCGTCGCCGCCGCCAAGGGTGACGAGACGGCACTCAAGGCGACCATCGCCGAATCCCTGCAGGACATCGCCAGAGAGCTGCAGTTGCAGTCCTACGAGATCCCGCGCGACTTCATCATCGAGCCGCAGCCGTTCACCCAGGGCAACGGACTGCTGACCGGTATCGCGAAGCTGGCTCGCCCGAACCTCAAGGCACACTACGGCGATCGTCTGGAACAGATGTACGCCGACATCGCCGAACAGCAGGCCGCCGAGCTGCGCGACCTGCACAGCGTCGATCCCGACAAGCCTGCGCTGGAAACAGTACTCAAGGCCGCGCAGGCCTTGCTCGGCGTCTCGTCGGCCGAGCTGGCCGCGGACGCACATTTCACCGATCTGGGTGGCGATTCTCTTTCGGCGCTGTCCTTCTCAGATCTACTGCGGGACATCTTCGGTGTCGAGGTTCCCGTCGGCGTCATCGTCAGTGCCGCCAACGACCTCGGCAGTGTCGCGCAATTCATTGACGAACAACGTCATTCAGGCGGTACACGTCCCACCGCCGACACGGTGCACGGTGCCGGACACACTGAAATCCGCGCCGCCGACCTGACCCTGGACAAGTTCATCGACGAGGCCACCCTGCGTGCCGCCCCCGCATTCCCCAGGGCGACGGGAACCCCACAGACCGTGCTGCTCACCGGCTCGAACGGTTACCTGGGCCACTATCTGGCCCTGGAATGGCTTGAGCGCCTGGACAAAATAGACGGCAAGCTGATCGTCATCGTTCGCGGAAAGGATTCCGACGCCGCGTACCGCCGCCTGGAAGAAGCGTTCGACACCGGCGACGCCGGACTGCTGACGCATTTCCGCGCACTGGCCGACAAGCACCTGGAGGTGCTCTCCGGCGACATCGGTGACCCGAACCTGGGACTCGATGCCGACACCTGGCAACGTCTGGCCGACACAGTCGATGTCATCGTGCACCCCGCGGCTCTGGTGAACCACGTGCTGCCCTACCGGCAGCTGTTCGGCCCCAATGTCGTTGGTACCGCGGAAATCATCAAACTGGCACTGACCACCAAGATCAAACCCGTCACCTACCTGTCGACGGTGGCGGTCGCGGCGTACGTCGATCCGAGCACCTTCGATGAAGAGTCCGACATCCGGCTCATCAGCGCGGTGCGCCCCGTGGACGAGCTGTATGCGAACGGATACGGCAACAGCAAGTGGGCCGGTGAGGTACTGCTCCGGGAGGCACACGACCTGTGCGGCCTGCCGGTCGCGGTATTCCGCTCCGACATGATCCTGGCCCACAGCCACTACACCGGCCAGCTCAACGTCCCCGACCAATTCACCCGACTGATCCTGAGCCTGATCGCCACCGGCATCGCACCCGGCTCGTTCTACCAAGCACAGGCAACGGGCGAACGCCCACGCGCCCACTATGACGGGCTACCGGGTGACTTCACTGCCGAGGCGATCACCACGCTGGGCACTCAGGTGCCGGAGGGCCCGGAGGCGTATGTGACCTACGACTGCGTCAATCCGCATTCTGACGGTATCTCGCTGGACAACTTCGTCGACTGGCTCATCGACGCCGGATACCCCATCCAGCGCATCGACAACTACGGCGACTGGTTCGACCGCTTCGACACCGCCATCCGCGGCCTGCCCGAAAAGCAAAAGCAGCACTCCCTGCTGCCACTACTGCACGCGTTCGAGCAGCCCTCCGGTGCCGAAGACCACGGCGTGGTTCCGGCCAAGCGTTTCCAGCACGCGGTGCAAGCCGCCGGAATCGGTCCGGTCGGGCAAGACGGCACCACGGACATTCCGCATCTGTCGCAGCAGTTGATCGTCAAGTACGCCACGGACCTGGAACAACTCGGGCTCCTGTAGGTCCAGGTGAGCCCGCGCACTTACAGAATCCAGGGTTTCGTAAGCTGCCCGATATGACGATCGAAGCCACCGCTGCCAATACCAAGGAAGCACGTCGTCAGCGGTTGGTTGACCGTGTCAGGCGGCTCTTCACCGAGGATCCACAGTTCCGGGCCGCCAAACCCGATACTGCGGTAGACGCCGCGGTCGCCGCGCCCGGTCTGCGGCTCGCCCAGGTAGTCGCCACCATCATGGATGGATACGCCGATCGGCCGGCCCTCGGGCACCGGGTGCAGGAACTCATCACCAATGAGACAGGTCGGTCGGCACTTCGTCCCCTACCTGAGTTCGAGACCATCACCTACGGGGAACTGTGGGGCATGGCCCGCGCACTGGCTTCGGCGTGGCATCACGACCCGAGCACTCCGGTGCGCGCGGGCGACTTCGTCGCGATGCTCGGCTTCACGAGCGTCGACTACACCGCAGTCGATCTCGCGTGCATCCATCTTGGCGCGGTGGCGGTACCGCTGCAGACCAGCGCGGCCGCATCGAACTGGACCGCAATCCTCGCCGAATCAGAGCCTTCGGTACTGGCGGTGAGCGCCGAGTTATTGGATGCGGCAATAGAATCAGCGCTCGTCACGCCGTCGCTGCGGCATATCACGGTCTTCGATTACCACCCCGGTGTCGATGCGCAGCGCGACAGTGTCGAGTCGGCGCAACACCGGATAGCCGAGGCCGGCCTACCGATCTCGGTCGAGGTGATGTCCGCGGTGATCGGGCACGGTCGTGCCCTTCCCGAGGCGCCGTTGTTCACCGCCGAGGACGGCACCGACCCGTTGGCGCTGGTGATCTATACCTCTGGAAGCACGGGCACCCCCAAGGGCGCGACGTACACCGAGAAGATGGTCGCCAAACCGTGGCTAAGGGCCGACACCCTGAGCTCCAAGGCCGAGATTCCGTTGATCAACCTCAACTTCATGCCGATGAGCCATGTGATGGGACGCGGCAGCCTGGTCACGGCCCTGGCCTGTGGTGGTCTGGCGTACTTCGCGGCATCCAGCGATATGTCCACCCTGTTCGAAGACATCACCCTCACCCGGCCCACGGTGGTGACGCTCGTTCCCCGCGTGTGCGACATGCTCTTTCAGCGCTACCGCAACGAAGTCGAACGCCGTGCGGGGCTGGACTCCGCAACCGACCTGGCCACCCTCGATGCCGAAGTCAAGAACGATATCCGTGAAAACCTTTTCGGCGGACGCGTTTTGACAATCGTCTGCGGATCGGCACCACTATCCGAAGAACTGGCGGCATTCATCGAATCCTGCCTGGACGCCCGCATCACCGACGGCTACGGCTCCACCGAGGCCGGAGTCATCGTCCGGAACGGACGCATCCAACGTCCCCCCGTCATCGACTACAAGCTCGTCGACGTGCCCGAGCTGGGCTACTTCTCCACCGACAAGCCGCACCCGCGAGGTGAGCTGCTGGTGAAGGCCGAGTCCGTGTTCGGCGGCTATTTCAAGCGCCCCGACGTCACCGCCGATGTGTTCGACCCGGACGGTTACTACAAGACCGGGGATATTGTCGCCGAGCTGGAACCCGACAAGATCCAGATCGTCGACCGGCGCAACAACGTGATCAAGCTTTCCCAAGGCGAGTTCGTCGCGATCGCCAACCTCGAAGCCGAGTATGCCAACAGTCCACTGGTGCAACAGATTTGTGTCTACGGAAGCAGCGAGCGATCCTACCTGCTGGCCGTCGTGGTACCTACCGCCGAGGCTTTCGAGCAAAGTCATGGAGATGACGAACTACTCAAACGCCTGATTGCCGAGTCGCTACAGCAGGTCGCCCGCGAAGCCGAGCTGCAACCGTACGAGGTGCCGCGCGACTTCCTGGTGGAGACCGAACCGTTCACCGCCGCCAACGGCCTATTGACCGGTATCGCCAAGCTGGCCCGGCCGAAGTTGCACGAGAAGTACGGCGCCCGTCTGGAACAGCTGTATTCCGATATCGCGAGTGCCCAGGCGCTCGAACTACAAGCCCTTCACGCCGCCGGACACGAGGGCAAGCCGGTCCTTGAGACCGTGCAACGTGCGGTCACAGCATTGCTGGGCCTATCCGTAGCCGAGGTGGGCCCGGACTCGCACTTCATCGACCTCGGCGGCGATTCCCTTTCGGCGCTGTCCTTCTCAGATCTACTGCGGGACATCTTCGGTGTCGAGATTCCCGTCGGCGTCATCGTCAGTGCCGCCAACGATGTGGCGGCCATCGCGAACATCATCGAAAAGCACCGCGACTCGGGATCACTCCGGCCCACCGCCGAGTCCGTGCACGGCGCCGGGCACACCGAGATCCGTGCCGCCGACCTGACCCTGGACAAGTTCATCGACGAGGCCACCCTGCGTGCCGCCCCCGCACTCCCGAGGTCGACCGGGACCCCGCAGACCGTGTTACTGACCGGAGCCAATGGCTACCTAGGACGGTTCCTGGCCCTGGAATGGCTTGAGCGCCTAGGCGAAACCGGCGGCAAGCTCATCGCTGTCATCCGCGGCAAAGATGCCCAGGCCGCCTACCAGCGCCTGGAGGAGGCGTTCGATAGTGGCGACGCCGGACTGCTGACGCATTTCCGCGCACTGGCCGACAAGCACCTGGAGGTGCTCGCCGGCGATATCGGTGACCCGAACCTGGGACTGGATGCCGACACCTGGCAACGTCTGGCCGACACAGTCGATGTCATCGTGCACCCCGCGGCTCTGGTGAACCACGTGCTGCCTTACAACCAGCTGTTCGGCCCCAATGTCGTTGGTACCGCGGAAATCATCAAACTGGCACTGACCACCAAGATCAAACCCGTCACCTACCTGTCCACCGTCGCCGTGGCGATCTCGGTGGACCCCAAGGTGTTCGACGAGGACTCCGACATCCGCACCATCAGTGCGATCAGGCCCCTCGACGACGGATACGCCAACGGATACGGCAATGCCAAGTGGGCCGGCGAGGTACTGCTCCGGGAGGCACACGACCTGTGCGGCCTGCCGGTCGCGGTATTCCGCTCCGACATGATCCTGGCCCACAGCCACTACACCGGCCAGCTCAACGTCCCCGACCAATTCACCCGACTGATCCTGAGCCTGATCGCCACCGGCATCGCACCCGGCTCGTTCTACCAAGCACAGGCAACGGGCGAACGCCCACGCGCCCACTATGACGGGCTACCGGGTGACTTCACGGCATCGGCGATTACCTTCCTCGGCATCGCGGTCGCCGCGTCGGAAAGCTTCCACACGTACGACTCGGTGAATCCACACTCCGACGGTATCTCGCTGGACAACTTCGTCGACTGGCTCATCGACGCCGGATATCCCATCCAGCGCATCGACAACTACGGCGACTGGTTCGACCGCTTCGACAACGCCATCCGCGGCCTGCCCGAAAAGCAAAAGCAGCACTCCCTGCTGCCACTACTGCACGCGTACCGGTATCCGCAGCACGCACACAACGGTGCATTCCTCCCCGCCATTAGATTCCGCGAGGGTGTTCAGGCCACCCAGAACACCGACATTCCCCACCTCACCCGGGATCTCATCGTCAAGTACGCCACGGATCTGCGGCAGCTCGGACTGCTGTAGACGCACGAATTTCTGTGCGCTGCTTTCAATTCCGGTTCGATACCGCCGAAAGCCCGGATCCAGAATGAACCGCGGTGTTAGGGTCCCGCCATGGGACAGTGGTCACGCGACGAGCTGCAGAGCATGTTCGACCATCACCTTCAGGTGGTCGATGAGATCGGCCCCAAGGGCGAGTGGGCCAAGTACGCGGATCTTTTCGCCGAGGACGCCAGTTACATCGAACCGACCTATGGCACCTTCGAGGGCCGGGAAGCCATCCGCGAGTCCATGGTCAAGACCATGTCGGAGTTCCCCGGGGCTGAGATGCCGCACTACTTCTCCAACTGGCATGTCGTCGACGAGGAACACGGCTGGGTCATCTGCGAGCTGGTCAACCGGATGAGAGACCCCGGCGACGGAAGTATCTGGGAAGCAACAAATATCAGCATCTTTCGCTATGCCGGCGACAACCAGTGGGCCAACGAGGAAGATGTCTACAACCCGATGCAGTTCATGACAGCGATCCAGGGTTACGTGCAGCGCAGCAGCGAGCTGGGTTCGTTGTCCCCCGCCGCCCAGACCTTCGGGAAGAACATGGGCTGGCTCGGCTAGCTCGTGGCCAGGAACCTGCCTGCCTTGACCGTGCTGCCGAAGCCGTCTACGAACGTGCCGTAGGAGTACACCCGCTGGCCACCGACAACCGTGGCCGCAATCGCCTTGTCGTTGCGGCACACCTGCCGGGACACTCCGAACTCCTCCATGTACTGTTCGTGGTAATCCTCCAGCGAATCATCAAGGCCCGCAGGATCAATCACCGCGATATCGGCGGTGTCGCCGATACGCAGGCGCCCAGCGTCTAATCCATACCATTCACCGAGTTCGCCGGTAAGCCGATGCACCGCGGCTTCCAGCGGCATGAACGGAGCGCCCGCCTCTCGGGCCTCTTTGACACGCTTGAGTAACCGCAGCCCCGCGTTGTAAAAGGACATGTTGCGCAGGTGCGCCCCGGAGTCGTTGTTACCCAGCTGGAAATAGCGGTATTTGATGGCCTCGTTGAGCACATCGGTTCGGTCATTGGCGATCGTGGTGTGCCAGCGCACCTTTCCGGGGTACTCAGACACCAGGTCCAGGAAGGCGTCGACCGGCTGCACCCCGCGCGCATCGGCCACCTGACCGAACGACTTGCCCACCACAGATTCATCGGGGCACCCAACGATCTCGGTGTCGTACATGTCGCGGTTCCAGGCCACCACCCCGTATTTCTGGGCCATCTCCTTGCGGAACCGGCGACGATATCCCTCATCCTTGATCAGGTCGACCCGCTGGAGCTGATCACGAATATCCAATGCCGCCGTGCCCGAGGCGAACTCCTCAAAGATCACCAAATCCATACCGTCGGAATACAGATGGAAAGGCACCGCCAAGAGCTGGAAGTTCACCTGGGAGCGCAGCAGCGGGTTGAGGCCACCGGTGGCCGCCTTGAGAAGCTTGATCACCGACCTATTGCTCTTCAGATCGAAGGCCGCTAGCAGCGTGGTCTTGAGCGAACGACGCCACGGGCGGGCACCGCTGAGCAGGAAGTGCATGACGGTCTCGGGGCGCTTCTCCACGTCGAGATTCGACTGCACCACGGCGCCACGCCGGCGCACCACGTCATACAGTGCGCCGTACTCGCGCCAGGTCGCGTAGGTAGACGGCAATTGCCGACCGGCGAACCGGGTGCCCTCCAGCTTGGAGAAGCGCAGCCGGTCGGTGGACAGGCCGACGAAACCCGCGTCGAGCGCATCGGTCACCATCGTGCGCATCCGCGCCAGTTCCTCGGATGTGGGACGCTCGTCGTAATCGGTTGCCCGCGCAAGTCCCATCACCGCGGCACGGATATCAGAGTGCCCGATCAGCGTTGCGACATTGGCGCCCAACGGAAGTGACTCGATGAACGTGCGGTAGCCGCGTGGCCCGTCCCAATCCTTGTGCTCCTTGAGCGCCGAGTGAACCGCGTCCCACGGCAGGGCCTCCACCCGGGCGAATAGATCTGCGACATCCTCGGGATCGGCGTACACCGCGGACATGGAGCAGTTGCCGTAGATGACAGAGGTGACACCGTGCCGCACCGACTCGCCCAGTCCCGGACTGACCAGCACCTCGGCGTCGTAGTGGGTGTGCACGTCGACCATGCCGGGAATGACCCACTTACCGTTGGCATCGATGACCTCGCCGGCCTCGGCACTCGAAAGATCCGGTGCCATGGCCACCACTTTGCCGCCGCGCACCCCGACGTCCAGCACTTGGCCAGGCGCACCCGTCCCGTCGAACACCAGGCCCCCGCGCACCAGCAGGTCAAATGTCGCCATAGTCGATCCACCTCATCCGATCAGCAGATCCTCAGCTTATCCCTGCTGATTCATGCCCACCCGTGAAGGCCCGGCTGCGCCTTCGCGGGTGCGCCAGGCCCTTGCTCACGCATCGAAGAAGATGTGCACCCGATCGGATTCCGGGAGCGTCTGGCACGCGAGCGTGAACCCCTCGGCCACCTCGCTGTCGATGAGAGACTCGTTCATCAGCATCCTCGTCTTGCCCGATCGCACCGAGCACATGCAGGTGGCGCAGGCGGATTCGCGACACACGTACGGCGCGTCGATGCCTGCATCCAGCAACACGTCGAGCAGCTTCTTACCCGGCGGCCAGTCCAGAACGTATGTACTGCCGTAGATTTCGACCTCCAGGACGGTGCTCCCGGCGACATCGCTACTGGCGACTCGGATGGCTTCGGCCGTCACTGGCCCACCGCGCGACGGCCCGGCAGTCGATCATTCAGCTCACCCTCGGAACCGAAAAGGATTCCCTGCCACTTTTCGAGCAGCTCCTCGGTATCCACATCGTCCGGATGGAATCCAGGCCGCATGTATTCGGCAATATCCCGCATCAAGCCCTTGACCAGCGGGCCGCGGTACACATCGATGGTCTGCCGCAGCACCGCCAACGGCTTCCATCCACTCGGATCGGTGAGGATCGATGCCAGCACGGCCAGCGTCATCAAGGGCAGCGTGCCCGCCCAGATCAGTGACATCACACCGATGCGTACCGACTCCGGGCCACCCACCGAGCGATACACGTCGAAGGCGACCGACTTATGCTCCATCTCCTCCATGGCGTGCCAGTTCAGCAGGTGGTGAATCTCTTCGGACATCGGAATCTCTTGTAGCTCAGCACTGGAAAGCACGCGCTGAGCCAATACCGCCGTGTAGTGCTCGGCGGCCGCCGTCATGGCCAGGTGCGCGATTTTGGGTGCGCGTTTCTCCAGCGCGATGAGGAACTTCTCGCGCCGGCTGCCCTCCTCGAAATTCATGATCCGGACCAAGGGGTAGCCCATATCGATGATCTTCTCGTTGAGCTTGCGATGTTCACGGCCGTGCATGGCCTCCTGCCCGATGAAGCCCGCGACTCGCTTCTTCAACACCGGGTCGGTGATCTGATCGGCGTAGTTGCGCACGGACCTGATGAAGGATTCCTCGCCGGGAGGAAACGCACCGGAAAGCAGCGAAACCAAGTGACTGAAGACGATGTCGCCCTCGACATAGTGCTTCTTCATGGGAACCGGCTCACCGAACCGGAAGTTCATCCGGCGCACCTTGGGCAGCTCGCGTGCCGCGACACCTCGCCGGCCCTGCTCGACAACAGCCATGACGGAACTCCTTCCTGAGACGTCTCCATTGACGTCTGACCTGGCGATTCACAATCGTACTCTGAGTACTACTGGTAGTATCCATATCGCACCGCGTGAGCACAATAGGCAGCAGACGTGTGTCGTCCGAACCGGCGAACCACGGGCCTGGCACACGTACCATCACTGGTGATGAGAGGCGTGGAGAGTGTGAGTACAGCCATCGCGTCGGAAGTCGGCCCCGGCGCCGCGCGGCGTGGCGACCGCCGCAAGGTTGCCCGAGAAGAGTTGTTAGACGCCGCGTTTCGTGCCATCGACGCGACCGGCTCCACCGTCAGCATGGACGATATCGCCCGCGAGGCCGGTGTCGCCAAGCCCAAGCTGTATCGGTACTTCGAGGACAAGGCCGATCTGCACAGCGCCGTACTGGAACGTGTGCAGGACATGGTGTGGAACGCGGCCATGGACCGGATCAATCTGATGACCGACTCGGCTCGCGAGTTGGTTGAGCATGGCGCCAACGAGTACGCCCGAATGATCTCCGATCACCCGAATGTGTTGCGCTTCATCGTGCATGGCCACTTCGTCAATTCCAGTGACGGCACCGAGCGTCTGGTGGAGACCGCGCAGCAGATGACGCACGACATCGCGGAGATATTGTCGAACGCGATCGACGACGAGACGGTGGACATCGATGATGCCGACCTGGCGGTCACCTCTGCCGCGGGCGCCATCGGCACCGCCACCGAATGGTTCCTGGGCCCCAATCAGCAACGTGCCGAACCAATGCCCATCGAGAGGTTCGTGGAGTACCTGACCACCGTGCTGTCCGGACTGGCCGCCTCCATCGCCGAGTTCAACGGCCTGACGCTTGATCCGGACCAGCCACTACACCTGGCATTCACCAGCACACGCGGGGGCACCACATGACCGACGGGGTACCCCTGGCACGCATCACCCGGGGCCGGGCACTGGGCAAGCTGGCGGCCGGGCAGGCGGTGCGTACCGCAAGCAATCGCATCTCCATGATCGGGCGATCCGAAGAGGCGCGCGCGCTGCTCGCGGAACGATCCACCCTGCAGGCAGCCGATCAGCTCGTAACCGTGCTCGGCAGCCTCAAAGGTTCGGCGATGAAACTCGGCCAGCTGCTTTCGATGCTCGAAGTGGACATGGTGCCGGAGGCCCATCGGGAACGCTTCCGGCAGAAGCTGGCCCGGCTGCGCGATCAGGCTCCGCGTGAACCGTTCACGGTGATGTTGCCGATCATCGAGTCCAATCTGGGCAAGCTCGGCAAGAGCTTCCGCGATTTCGACGAGACTCCGGTCGCCGCGGCGTCCATCGGCCAGGTATACCGGGCAGTGCTGCACGACGGCCGCGAGGTCGCGGTCAAGGTCAAGTACCCCGGCGTGGACGACGCGGTACGCGCAGACATGCAAAATCTCGCACTCTTTACCAAGTTCTGGCGCAAAGCGGTACCGACACTGTCGAATTCGGCCTTCATGGAAGAGATCTCCATGAACTTGGAAAGCGAACTGGATTACCTGCGAGAGGCACGCACACAGCACGAGATCGCCGAACGCTATCGCGGACACCCCTTCATCGTGATCCCCGACTGTGTCTCCGAAATGTGCACATCACAGGTTCTCGTGACGGAGTTCCTGGACGGCCAGTCGTTCCCTGTCATGCAGACGCTCCCCGACGACGAGCGCAACCGGATCGGTGAGCTGATTTTCCGGTTCTATATCGGATCGCTGTTCCAGGACAACGACTTCTGTGGCGACCCGCACCCGGGGAACATCCTGCGGGCGGCCAACGGCACCCTGGGATTTGTAGACTTCGGCTTGTACAACCGGATGAACCCCGAACACGTTGACTTCGAACGACACATCATGCGCGCCGCCACCGAGGGCCGCGCCGAGGACATGTATCAGGCGATGGTGGCGCGCGGGATCATCGACCCGCATGCAGACGTCAGCCCTCAGGACTGTCTGGAGTACTGCCACGCGGCTTCGGGGTGGAACCTCGTCGACGAGGAGATGACCATTACCCCGGAAATTGCCTCCAGCGCAATGATTCTCGCCGTCGACCCGCGTTCCGGCGAGTTCTCCGGAATGCGCCGCCAAAACCTGCCTCCCGAGCACATCTTCTCGCGCCGTGCGGATTTCTACACCTTCGGCGTACTCGGACAGCTCAATGTCACCGGCAACTGGCATCGCATCGCCCGCGAATGGATCTACGGCGAGCCACCCGCCACGGAGATCGGAACTGCCATCGCCAAGTGGCGCGCCGAGCGTTAGCGCAGCAATCCATCGATCGCGCGGCCGAACATCCACTGCCCGCCCATCTTCGCCAATCGGTCGAAGACCCGGGGCAGACCTCGAATGTTCACGTCCTCGGTCCAGATCACGCGTGCACCACTGCCCTGGGCATGTACCTCGATCTCGGCCCACCCCAGGATAAGACTCCCCGTCTTCTCCAATCGGCAACGGCCGGGACTCCCCGAGCGCGGCGGCTCCCACCGGGTAACCGTCATCGGGTCGTCAAAACCTATGGCCCCTAACCCTGTTCGCCCCACAAGTGTGGTGCCGACCCGCGCCGGCGGATCGCTCGTCACCGACACCGTTGTCAGCGGGATGTGCTCGCTATGCCGCGGCCAGTCGGTGATACGCGCGAACGCTTCGGCGACGGACAGCGCGCTGGTGCGCTCTATTCGGAGAAGGGCCATAAGCCGAACAACTTCGAGGTGGCCTTCTGTCCGCGCAAGGCAATAATGGTGTCCGCCAAAGTTTCTCCCGGATCGCGGTAGGTTATCCCGAGTTCACGCTCGCTGGGCGAGTCGTCAGACGCGGGCATCCGTGTGTAGTACTGCATGCCTGCCTCGGTCATCGGGGTACCCAGCGGCACATACCGGCCGAGCTGATCCATCACCGTTCCCGCCACACGCAGCACGGAATCAGGCACCGGAACGGCCAGCACCGTGCTGCCTGCCGCCTCGGTCAACAGATTCACCAGCTCATCCACCTCCAGCCGATGGCCCCCCGCGGTGTAGCGCCGCGGGCCGTGCCCGGTCTCCAACAGAGCGGCGTGCAACGCGGCCAGGTCTCGGACGTCGACCACCAACCATGCCGCACTGCGTCCCGGGACGGACCTCATCAACAGGGCCCAGCGCACGCCCTCGGCCGCCTCCCCGAACTGATCCCCGGCGGGAGGTCCGAGCACCATGCCCGGGTAGGTGATGGTCACCGGTGCACCAGCGGCCTGCAGCTCGCGCACGTACAGCTCGACCCGCGCCTTGGACTGCCCGTATCCGTCGCTGCCTCCCGCCGCGGGCAAGTCGGCCTCGAACGTCCGCAGACCGGGCCGGAACAGCGCGGTGATGCTCGAAACATGCACTATCGGGTCCAGACCACGATCAACAGCTGCGCCGAGAACGTTCTGGGTGCCCTCGAGATTGATGGCCATCATCCGATCGGCCTCGGTGGGATCGGTGCTGACCATGGCCGCGCTGTGCAGCACCGCATCGCACCCGTCGAGCGCGGTCTCGACCGACTCCCGGTCGGTGATATCGCCGACGGTGTAGTCGGATACGTCGACCCCCAGCGTCGCCACCGTGGTGTGCAACCGGGCTTCCTTACGCACCAGAAAACGGACCTGATGCCCGGCATCTGCAATAGCCTTCGCCGTCCATCCGCCCACGAATCCGGTACCGCCCGTGACCAATACGCGCATCCTCACGTCCCCTCATGGCTTGGCGGACCGCTCCAATCAGGACATGGTAGGTCGTCGGCGAGCTCTTACCGGGCGAATACGGAAGAGCCATGTGGCACCGTCCCCGGTACGGCGTGTGCCAAGATCGCTGGGTGCGTCTACGCCCCGCCCTTCAGCTCCTCGCCGTCCTCGCCGCCATCGCCATGGCCTGGGCACCGACCGCGACTGCGCAACCCGAGCGCGTGGCGCCCATCGGGCACATCGGCGAGACGCTGCATTTCGATTACGGCACCATCGGCGCCGATGTCACTGTGCACAACATCGAACCCACCGGCATTCCTGCCGGAATGGCTCCCCCGCGCGGCATCATCTGGAAGGCGTACGTCACCATCCGGCCGACCAAGGTACCCAACGCGTACGCATTGCTGATGGCACTCAAGCTAGGCGGCATCTCACCGGAGACCGGCGATGCCTACGAGCCGCAGCGCACCGATGAGCCTGACGATCTGAACTACGCGCTGCGCAACGCCCCGCAGGGTTCGACCGTGAGCGGAGCGGTGTACTGGGATGTCTACCGCGGGCCGGTGCGCCACATCGTGCTGCGGTCGGCTCAAACCCAGGTTCACCTGGCCCAGTGGGACCTCTGAGACAGCGCGCGAGCTGCTCAGCGAGGCTGGAACAGGTAATTCCGGAAGGTCTCGGTGACCTTGTCCACGGGCCGCCAGGAGTCGGCGCTCCACACCGACATCCGGTAATCCCGCGCCGTGAACCACGCGACAATGTCCTCGGCGGTGCGCCCGAACCGCTCCATGTGGCGATCCTCGACCTCCAGCATCATTGCCGGTCGGGTGCGCTCAAGGGTCTTCTCGCCGCTGACCAGAACGTCGAGCTCGGCGCCCTCGACATCAATCTTCACGAAATCGATCCGCTTGATGCTCAGCCGGTCACAGAACCCGTCGAACGTCTCGGTGTCGACAACCACCCGGATGTGCTCATCGAACTCGGCGTTTGAGCCCAGCCCGTCGGCCCCGGCGTCGACGAAGGACCGGCCAGTAATGGGCTTGCCGTTGCGCAGCGGAACGCTCATGACCTGTTCACCAGGATTGGTACCCAGCGCCACGGCGTGCCGGCGCACGTTCTGCGCACTGCGCAGACCCAGGGCCGCCGATGAGGTGGCGTGGGCGAACCGCAGCGGCTCCAGGCTGTACACCAGACCGTCGGCACCCACCAGGCGCGCCAGCTCCGCCGTATAGAAACCGGCAGCCGCACCCACGTCCAGGCACACATCCCCGGGCTTGACCACCTGTGCGATACCCACCAGCTCGGTTTCCACCCAGGGTGTGGTGCGGGCGAGTGTGCGCAGGCCCTGCCCCACCACGGCGTCACGAATCTCGCCGAAGGCCGTCACGCGCCGCGTCATATGGTGCTCCTCAGGGTTGGTCATCAACATGGGTCGCAGTCTCGGAACCGCGCCAAGTATAGGTAGCGTGCCGGTCATGCCGATTCAGGTCAGCACCGCGACTGCTGCCGAGAGCGCAGAAGTCGCGGCCGTCGCCGCCCGCACCTTCCCACTCGCATGTCCGCCCTCCTCGACGCCGGAGGACATCGCGGCATTCATCGCGGCCAACCTCAGCACGAGCAACTTCGACGAGTACATCCGAGAGCACCGGGTACTCGCAGCACGTGAGAACGGCGTCATCGTCGGGTACGCGATGCTCGTGGACGGCGTCGCCGAGGATCCCGACGTGCAGCGGGCCGTCACCCTGCGGCCCGCGATGCAGCTCTCCAAGATGTATGTGCTGCCCGAATTCCATCAGGCCGGGGTGGCGGGCGCGCTGATGGACGCGGCCCTTGCCGAAGCTGCCGCGCGCGGCGCGACGGGAGTCTGGCTGGGCGTCAACCAGGAAAATGAACGCGCACAGCGCTTTTACGCCAAGCACGGCTTCAACCGCAGCGGTACCAAAACATTCCAGGTGGGCGAGCGTCTGGAGAACGACTACGTGATGCTGCGGGTCATAGAGAACTCGGTAGCGGCGCCGCGCTGAGCGCCAGCAGCCGTGAGGTGGCGCGCAAATATTTCTTGCGGAAACCGCCGGCCACCATCTCGTCATCGAAGATCGTGTCCAGCTTCGCCCCCGAGGCCTCGACCGGAATGCCCGCGTCGTACAGGCGATCCGTCAGGGCGACGATCCGCAGCGCCACCGCCTGATCGTGCACCTGCTCCACGCCCGCGATGAACACCGCTGTCACCCCTTCGATCAGCGTCAGATACCGCGACGGATGCATGCTCGCCAAGTGCCGGCATAGATCGTCGAACTGGTCGAAGGTAGCGCCATCGATGGATGCCGCCAGCCCACGAAGCTCGTCATCGGTGTGCGGCTCGGGAGCCGGAGGTAGGTCGCGGTGCCGGTAATCGGGCCCCTCGACCCGCACGGTGTTGAAGATCGCCGACAGTGTGTTGATCTCACGCAGGAAGTCCTGTGCCGCGAAGCGACCCTCACCGAGCTGCTCCGGCAGCGTGTTGGACGTCGCGGCAATCGACACTCCGCGCGCCACCAGCTCCGAGAGCAGCCGCGACACCAGCGTGGTGTTGCCCGGGTCATCCAGCTCGAACTCGTCGATGCACACCACCGTGTAGTCCGACAGCAGCTCGATGCACTCCAGGAAGCCGAAAACTCCTGCTACCTGCGTCAATTCTCCGAAGCTCGCGAACGCCTTGGGGCCGGGAACGGTGTGATAGATCGACGCCAAGAGGTGCGTCTTACCGACACCGAACCCGCCGTCGAGATAGATCCCGACCCCGGGCAGTACCTCGCGCTTGCCGAACAGCTTCTTCTTTCCCGCACGGCGGGTCGTCGCCTCCTGAGCGAAAGCGCGGCACGATTCCACCGCCGCGGCCTGCGTCGGCTCGTTGGGGTCGGGCCGGTACGAGTCGAAACTCACCGAAGTGAACGTCGGAGGCGGCACCAGCTGGGCAATCAGCCGCTCGTTGGAGACGGTGGGGTGCCGGTCAGCAAGGTGCTGGAGGGTCAATGCGGCACCGGATTGCGGATCAGTCACACGGGCAGCGTAACGGCGTGTTGAGATCTCTTTGTGGCCGACAGTGACGGTGAAGAGGCGATTCGGGGCCCGGCTGGGATACAGCTCACACAGCTGACCACCGGTACACCCGCGGATCCCAGCGAGCTGGCCGACCTGTACGACTACCCCGACGGCAATGCACTTTGCTTGCGCGCCAACATGATTGGCAGCCTGGACGGCGCGGCGACGGTGACCGGATTGTCCGGCGGACTTGGCGGCGACGGCGATCGCGCGGTGTTCGCGGCCATGCGCGCCAACGCCGATGTGATTCTCGTCGGGGCGGGCACCGTGCGGGCCGAGCGCTATCACGGCGCGCATCTGCCGGTCGGACTGCGCCAGCGCCGCCAGGCCCGTGGACAGAGTGAGGTTCCGGTGATTGCCGTGGTCACGGGGTCGGGAACGGTGGACCCAAGCACTCCCCTGTTCACCGAGTCGGAGGTCGCGCCCATCGTGGTGACCACAGCGTCCGGGGCAGCGAACGTCGCCTCCCGCGTGTCCGATGCACAGGTCCTCGTCGCCGAGCATGCCGGGAAGGTCGATCTGCGCGCCGCGTTGGCAGAGCTGCATCGTCGCGGTCTGTCCAGGGTGCTGTGTGAGGGCGGCCCGTCATTGCTCGGCACCCTGCTCGCGGCCGATCTCGTCGACGAGCTGTGCCTGACGGTGGCGCCCACGACGGTCGGCGGCGGCGGGGCCCGGATCGTGTCCAGCCCCACCGAAGTACTCACGTCATGGCGGCGGGTGTTGCTGCTCGCGGATGCGGACGGCTACCTCTTCACGCGGCACGTCCGGGCTTGAGGAACATTCACCCGATACTGTGGTCGGCATGCGTGCACGGCTGACGGGGGCGATGGCGGTTGCCGTGATACTGGCTGGGTGTGCTCCCGGCCCCTCGGCGGGACCGCATTTCGCCATGGACGAGGGCCACGGAAATGTCGGCCCCGCCACCACAGCACCGCCGGACGGCCCGCCGTCCATCGACAAACCGAAGGTCGACCTGTCCTGGCAGGACTGCACCCGTGAGGTGCTCGGCAGCGCCAACATCACCACGTCGCCGACATTCACGCTCGAATGCGCCGAGTACAAGGCCCCACTGGATCCGATCAACGGCGCACCGGGCAGCGTGACCCTGGGCGCGGTGCGTGCCAAGACCTCGCAGACACCTGCCGACGCGGGCCCGCTGGTGTTCACCACCGGCTCGGATCTCCCCTCCTCGGTGCAGCTGGCGACATGGCTCAACGGGCCCGGCGCACAGGTGCTCAAGCAACGTCCCGTCGTCGCGGTCGATCGCCGCGGTATCGGACGATCCGACTCCATCACGTGCCGTGACACCTGGGATCTGCGGGATATGCGGGACCTGGCGCAAAACCGTGGCGGAGACGATCCGGTAGCGAGTCTGGGCAAGATCGTCGAGACCGCGACCACCAACTGCACCGACACCATCTCCCCCGGCGACTCCGCCTACAACGACGCGCACGCCGCAGAAGACCTGGAGGCGCTCCGCGCCCAATGGGATGTGCCCAACCTGGCGCTCCTCGGCATCGGCAGCGGTGCCCGAGTCGCACTGGCGTACGCGGGATCCCATCCCAACAAGGTCGCCCGGCTGATGCTCGACTCGCCGGTGGCCGCCGACATCACCGCCGAGGCCGCCGCCGAGCAGCGACTCAAGGGCCAGCAATCCGCATTCGACGCATTCGCGGCCCAGTGTGTGGCGAACAACTGCCCACTGGGACCCGATCCCGCGGGTGCCGTCGGCGACCTGCTGAACCGCGCTCAGAACGGCGGACTGCCGTGGTCGCGGGCGACGGTTGTCAGGGCGATCACCACCGCGCTGGCATATCCGGTCGGCGACGGCACCGCCGTCGTGCAGAACCTCGCGAATGCGCTGAACGCAGCGCGCGGCCCCGATAGCGGCGCGCTCACCCCGCTGGTGGACCGGGCCAACGCGCTGCGCGATTCCGACGGGCAGTTCGTGAACTCGTGCAGTGACTCGCTGGCACGGCCCACCCCCGACCGGGTACGCGAGCTGGTGGTGGCCTGGGGTAAGCAGTACCCGCTGTTCGGGCGCACGTCCGCCCTCGAACTGGTGAACTGCCTGCAATGGCCCAGCGGATCCAAGCCGAACCCTCCGCAGGACTTGAAGATCAACGTGCTCATCCTGGGCGGGCAACACGACCCGATCTCCGGTAGCGAGGGCGTCTCGGCGACCGCCGCGGTGATCATCAACGCCAAGGCGGCCAGCAAGCGCGTCATGTGGCAGGGCATCGGCCACGGCGCGATTGTCTACACCGGATGCGCGCAGCCGCCCGCCCTGGCATATCTCAACGACGGAAAGCTTCCCGAGACCGACACGTTCTGCCCGGCCTAGTCGTACTTGCCGGAACTGCACTGGGCGCTCAAGGTACGGTGCCTGCGTGGTGTCAGTCGATACGTTCATTTCGGGCTTCAAGAACTCGTTGAAACCTCCGACCGCACCGCCATCGGTCGCGACGATCCTGCGGTCGGTGCTGTGGCCCGTCGCGATCATGTCGATCATTCACCGCGCCTACGTGCTGGGCACCAACGGCTACATCACCGACGACTTCGGGCCGGTGTACCGGGCCGTCATCGCCTTCAAACGGCACCAGCCGGTGTACAACGAGAACTTCAGCTACGTCGATCCGCATTACATCTACCCGCCCGGCGGCACGCTGCTGCTCTCCCCGTTCGGGTATCTGCCCGTTGACGCGTCGCGGTACTGGTTCATCAGCATCAACGCCGTCGCCATCGTGATCGCGGCCTACTTCCTGCTGCGGCTGTTCAACTTCACACTGGCCTCGGTGGCCGCGCCCGCGCTGCTACTGGCCATGTTCTGCACCGAGAGTGTCACCAACACACTGGTTTTCACCAACATCAACGGTGTGATGCTGCTGCTCGAGGTGCTGTTCTTCCGCTGGCTGCTGAACGGGAACGCGAAGTCCGATTGGTTGGCCGGTGTCGCGATCGGGCTGACACTGGTGATCAAGCCGCTGCTGTTACCGCTGTTGTTGTTGCCGCTACTCAACCGGCAATGGCGGGTGTTCGTGGCAGCTTTCGGCATCCCGGCGTTCTTCAACGCGGTCGCCATGTTCGGCCCGCACAAGGTCAGGATCGTCGACGGCTGGGACTACTTGCGGCGCACCGTGAAATACCTGGGCGAAACCCGCGATTACTTCAACAGCTCCATCGCCGGAAACGCCGTGTACTACGGCCTTCCCGCACCATTGACCGCCGTGCTGCGCATCGCGTTCCTACTGATCGCCCTGGTGAGTGTGTGGTTGCTGTACAAGTACTACCGCCGCCGCGACCCCCGGTTCTGGGCGCTGACCACCGGTGGTGTGGTGCTGACGGCCTCGTTCCTGCTGCTGGGGCTGGGGCAGGGCTACTACTCGATGGCGCTGTTCCCGTTCGTGATGACGATCGTGCTGCCCAACTCGGTGTTGCGGAACTGGCCGGCCTGGCTGGCGATCTACGGGTTCTTCTCCATGGACCGCTGGCTGCTGGTGCATTGGCCCACCACGGGCCGCGCCCTGGAGTATCTGAAGATCACCTACGGATGGTGCCTGCTGCTGATCGTCGTGATGATGGTGCTGGTGCTTCGGTACCGGGATGCCAAGGCCGCTGGCACACTGGATAGTGGGCTGGATCCAGACTGGATGAGCGCGGCGATAGGCACTAAGGAGTCAGCGGACGATGACGACATCGAACGACCCGAAGGTGAATCTGACCGACGAGCAGTGGCGGGAGCGGCTGACTCCTGACGAGTTCGCGGTGCTGCGCCGCGCCGGCACCGAACGCCCTTTCGTCGGTGAGTACACCGACACCAAGACCGAGGGCGTGTACGCCTGCCGAGCATGCGGGGCCGAACTGTTCCGCAGCACCGACAAGTTCGAATCCCATTGCGGCTGGCCGTCGTTCTTCGACCCGGCCAACTCGGATGCGGTGATCCTGAAGCCGGACAAGTCGCTGGGCATGCGCCGGGTCGAGGTGCTGTGCGCCAACTGCCACAGCCACCTAGGGCACGTGTTCGAGGGCGAGGGCTATCCCACGCCTACCGATCAGCGCTACTGCATTAACTCGATCTCCCTGCGCCTGCAGACCGCCGAAACGTAGGTTATGGCGGTTTCGTCTCGCACAAATTCGCCATAACCTCGGTCTCGGCGACATGGCCTAGGGAAGCCGGGCGACAAGTTCCTCGGCGGAGACCCGCGGGCCGGTGAAGAACGGCGTCTCCTCGCGCACGTGCAACCGGGCCTCGGTGGCACGCAAATCGCGCATCAGGTCGACGATGCGATACAGCTCGGGTGCCTCGAAGGCCAGCAGCCATTCGTAGTCGCCGAGCGCGAAGGCGGGCACGGTATTGGCACGCACATCCTTGTAGGCACGCGCGGCGATACCGTGATCGGCGAGCATCTTGCGCCGCTCCTCATCGGGCAGCAGGTACCAATCGTAGGACCGCACAAAGGGATACACGCAGATGTAGGCGCCGGGCTCCTCCCCCGCGAGAAACGCCGGGATGTGGCTCTTGTTGAACTCGGCCGGCCGGTGCAGGGCCGCATTGCTCCATACCGGGGTGCTGGCCCGGCCCAGGGCGGTGGTGCGACGGAAATCGCTGTACAGCGCCTGCAGCTTCTCGATGGACTCGGCGTGCGACCAGATCATGAAGTCGGCGTCGGCGCGCAGGCCTGCCACGTCGTAGATGCCGCGAACCACGACACCATCGTCCTCATGCCGTTTGATCAGGGTGGCCACCTCGTCGGCGGCACCGTCGCGGTCCTCGCCCAACCCTCCTTCGCGCACCTGGAACACCGAGAACATCAGGTAGCGAATGGTCGAGTTGAGGGTGTCGAAATCGAGGCTAGCCATGCCCCCATCGTGCCACGCTGTCCTGTGCCGCTCGAGAGGCGGAGGACACACAAGCCGGTACTCCAATGCCGTCCAGGTACGAGCCAGCCACGGCGATGCCCGGCGGCAACCCGCCGCGGATGGCGTCGGCGACGTCGGCGTGGCCGGGTCCGTACTGCGGCATGGCGTCGATCCAGCGGGCCAGCGCCGTATCGATGGGCGTCACCGACGCGCCCAGCACGGTTTCGAGGTCGGCGGCGGCCCAGTGCAGCAGCTGCTCGTCGGTGGTGGCTCGCGCCACGGTGTCGCCGAAACGCCCGTAGGACAAACGCACCACCTGGGTGCTTCGTCCGCGCATCCCCCACTTGCCGGTCGAGAACGTCAAGGCCTTGGTGTGTAAGGCTTCTCCGGATGCGACGAGCACGCCGGAGTTGGCCGGAATGGGGGCGTCGCCGGGCAACGTCAGTGCCACGACCACCGAGGACGCCACCGGGACGGCGCGCGCAGCCTCCGCCGATTCGGGTGCCACCGCATCGAGGATGTCCGCGGCGCGAGGCGCGGGGACCGCGACAACGACCACGTCCGCGTGCTCAGATGCGCCGTCGCCGGTGACCGCCCAACTCTCACCGTCACGCGCGATGCCGGTCACCGCGAGCCGCCGGTGTTCGGCGCGGGCGCGGCGCCAGAGTTCTTCCACCAGCACCGCGTAGCCGCCGTCGATGGCACCGAAGATGCCGGTGGCCGATATCGGCGGCAATGCTTGCCGGGCGGCGACCAGCAGGCTGCCGGCCCCCTCGTCGAGGGCCCGGGCTATCCCGGGCGCGGCGGTCCGCAGGCCGGTCGTCGCGGCCGAACCCGCGTACACCCCACCGAGCAGGGGGTCGACGAGCCGCGCGACCACCTGCGGCCCGAATCGCAGCGAGACCAGGTCGGCAACGGTGGGATCGGCGCCCACGGTCCAGTGCATCTCGCGCTCAGGCTCGCTGTCGATGCGCGCCACGGTCTCCTCGTCGACGAGGCCCACCACCGAAGACCCCGAGGCCGGGATGCCGTTCACCGTTCGCGCGGGCAGCGGGTGCAGACTGCCGCCGGCGTAGATGAGCGGTCGCGCACCGGTGGTGTCGATCCGGCGGTCGGCCAGTCCCAGTTCATCCAGGAGATCCAGTACCTCGGGGCGCCGGGTGATAAATGCCTCGGCGCCGATGTCGACCCGATGCTCACCCAGGGTGATGGTGCGAAGAATTCCACCCAGCTGCTCGGCGGGGTCGTACACGGTGATGCGCGGACCATCGCCGAGTTCGCACCGCAGCCGATATGCCGCCGTCAACCCCGAAATACCGCCCCCCACAACGGCAATGGAGGGTGAGGACGACCGTGCCGCTGAGGTCACAACGAATGCACCAGCGCCACCGCATCGGTGAGGACTACCGGATCGGTATCCGGCAGCACGCCGTGTCCCAGATTGAAGATATGTCCCGCGGCACCGTCAGCCACTGCCTGGCGGCCCTCGGCGACAATCCGGCGCACCTCGCGCTCCACCACGGGCCACCCGGCCAGCAGTACCGCTGGATCAAGGTTGCCCTGCAAGGCTTTTCCAGCGCCGACCCGACCCGCCGCCACATCCAGCGGGGTGCGCCAGTCCACACCGACCACGGTAGCGCCCGCCTCTCCCATGGCGCCCAATAGCTCGGCGGTGCCCACTCCGAAGTGCGTCATGGGTACGCCCTCATGCGCGAATTCATCGAAAATCCTTGTGCTGTGCGGCAACACAGCTGAACGGTAGTCGGCCAGCGATAACGCACCGGCCCACGAGTCGAACAGTTGCAGCGCGTCCACACCGGCGTCGAGCTGTGCACGCAGGAAGGCGATGGTGACATCGGTCAACGCGGTCATCAGCGCATGCCAGGTCTGCGGGTCGCCCTGCAGCAGCGCCTTGGTGCGCTGATGGTGACGACTCGGGCCGCCCTCAACCAGGTAGGAGGCCAGCGTGAAGGGGGCACCGGCAAAACCGATCAGTGGCGTCGCGCCCAGTTCGGCGACCAGCAGTCGCACGGCATCACTGACGGCCTCGACCTGTCCGGGCTCCAGGCGCGGCAGCTTCGCCACATCGGCGGAGGTGCGCACCGGGTTGGCGATCACGGGCCCCACATCCGGAACGATGTCCAGATCGATACCGGCCGCCTTGAGCGGGACCACGATGTCGGAGAACAAGATGGCGGCATCAACCTGGTGCCGGCGGATCGGCTGGAGCGTGATCTCGCAAACCAGTTCAGGATTAAAACAAGCGTCCAGCATGGCGTGGTCGGCGCGCACCGCGCGGTACTCGGGCAGCGAACGCCCGGCCTGCCGCATGAACCACACCGGGGGGCGGCTGGGGGCTCTTCCGGCGGCAGCCGCCAGATAGGGAGAAAGCGGCAGCTCACGACGGGTTTTTGCCTCCGTCGCGCGATCTTCATTCAATCCGGTCATCACTGCCCATGCTGCCATGGCAACCTTGCACGGCGCGCCTGCGGGAGCATGTCGGCCCAGCGCGCTACCGTCCATTGCTGTGACGTCTGCCGAACCAGCCCCGTTCCGCGCGGCGGTCGACGCGATGAACTCCGTGACCGTGCGTCCGGAGATCGAGCTGGGCACTATTCGTCCCCCGCAACGATTGGCTCCGTTCAGCTATGCGCTCGGCGCGGAAATCAAGCACCTCGACACCGATAACGTGCCCGAACAATCCGAAGGTGATGCGTTTGGCAGGCTAATCCTGCTGCACGACCCGGAGGGTGATGAGGCGTGGAACGGCACGATGCGGCTGGTCGCCTACATCCAGGCCGATCTGGACGCCACCGAGGCCGTGGACCCGTTGCTACCGGAAGTTGCGTGGAGCTGGCTCGTGGATGCCCTGAACACCCGCACCACGGATCTGACGGCGTTGGGCGGAACCGTGACCGCAACCACCTCGGTCCGTTACGGCGATATCGCCGGCCCGGGGCGCGCTCACCAGTTGGAGCTGCGGGCGTCCTGGACCGCCACCGGTACCGATATCGAAACCCACGTTGAGGCATTCTGCGAGGTGCTGGAGCATGCGGCGGGCCTGCCACCGGTAGGTGTGACTGACCTGGGGTCGCGCCACCGCGCTTAGCGCCTACGCTGCTGACTCAGATATGGACAACGACTCCGAGCTTCCCGAACCGACACCACTGCTTCGCCCCGCCGAAGGGGTGCCGCCAATCACCGCGTCAACGGATGAGATCCGTATGGCGGCTAAACGTTTAGCATCCGGGACGGGCGCATTTGCGGTCGATGCGGAGCGGGCCTCGGGATTCCGGTACTCCAACCGGGCCTACCTGATCCAGATTCGCCGCCGCGGAGCCGGAACCGTGCTGCTGGATCCGACCAACGTTCCAGACGCACTCGGGCCAATCGTCGACGTGCTGGGTGCCGACGAGTGGATCTTGCACGCCGCCGACCAGGATCTGCCCTGCCTGGCCGAACTGGAAATGAGACCGCCGTCGCTCTATGACACCGAATTAGCCGGGCGGCTGGCCGGTTTCGAGAAGGTGAACCTGGCCGCGATGGTCCATCGACTGCTGGGACTGGGTCTGGCCAAGGGCCATGGCGCCGCCGACTGGTCGAAGCGTCCGCTACCGGACGATTGGCTCAACTACGCGGCGCTGGACGTCGAGGTGCTCGTCGAGCTACGCGAGAAGATCGCCGAAGTTCTGGCCGAACAAGACAAGACCGAGTGGGCCCGGCAGGAATTCGAGTACCTGGCGCACACACCGGCCTCGGCGACCCGACGGGACAACTGGCGTCGCACCTCCGGAATCCACAAGGTTCGCAAGCCCGGACAGTTGGCGGCGGTACGCGAATTATGGCTCAGCCGTGACGAACTGGCCCGGGCACGCGATGTGGCCCCCGGACGTACACTGCCCGATTCGGCAATCGTGGAAGCGGCCATGGCAGATCCGAAGACACGCAACGAACTGATCGCTCTCCCGGTCTTCGGCGGCCCCCGGCAGAAACAGCAGGCCGACCGATGGCTCGCAGCACTGGCGAAGGCTCGCAACGCAGACGCCCCGCCGCCGGTCAATGAACCCACCACCGGGCCACCGCCGGTATCGCGGTGGTCGCGACGCAAGCCCGAGGCCTACGCCCGCCTGGAAGCCGCGCGCACGGCCCTGTCGGCGCTCTCCGAGCAGATCTCGGTACCCGTGGAGAACATCGTCACCCCGGAAATCGTGCGGCGGCTCTGCTGGGATTGGGAAGGCAACGGAGACGTCGAGGAACTACTCGCCGGCCACGGCGCCCGCCCATGGCAGCGGGCACTGACCGTGCCGATACTGACCGAAGCGCTGACCGGCTGAACGCGCCGAAAGGCGGGACTCAGAGTTAGTCGACCTGCTGCGTGGCCGGGTTCACGGTGCTCTCCCCGATCTCGCGGCTCATCGCGGCCACCCAACCGGTGATCTTGCGGGCGATATGCTGATCGGTCAAGCCGAGTTGCTCAAGGACCTGCCCGCGCGATGCGTGATCCAGGAACTGTTGCGGCACACCAATATTGCGGGCCGGAATATCCACATCGGCATCCTGCATCGCCGCGGTCACCGCGCTACCCGCTCCGCCGTGCACGCCACTGTCTTCCAGCGTCACCACCAACCGGTGCTGGCGAGCCAGCTCGATCACATGGCCGGGCACCGGAAGCACCCAGCGCGGATCGACGACGGTCACGCCGATTCCCTGCTTGCCGAGCCTCTCGGCCGTCGCCAACGCTGTCGAGGCGAACGAGCCGACCGCCACCAACAGCACATCGGCGTGCAATCCGCTGAGCGGCCGCGCCAATATGTCGACACCATCGCGCCGCTCGACCGCCGGGATATCCTCCCCGACTTCGCCTTTCGGGAACCGCAGTGCGGTCGGTCCGTCATCGACCGCCAGCGCCTCGGTCAGCTCCTCACGCAGCCGCGACGCATCACGCGGCGCCGCGACCCGCATGCCGGGCACCACGTTCAGGATCGACAGGTCCCACATGCCGTTGTGGCTGGCCCCGTCGCTTCCCGTGATACCGGCCCGGTCCAGTACGAACGTCACCGGAAGCTTGTGCAGCGCAACGTCCATCATCACCTGATCGAACGCACGGTTCAGGAAGGTGGAGTAGATCGCGACCACGGGGTGCAGGCCACCCATCGCGAGCCCGGCCGCGGAGGTGACGGCGTGCTGCTCGGCGATACCGACGTCGAACAGCCGATCGGGAAAACGCTCACCGAACTTGCTGAGCCCCGTCGGGCCCGGCATGGCCGCGGTGATCGCCACGATGTTGCGGTGTTCGCTCGCCACCTCGATGAGTGAGTCGGAGAACACCGATGTCCAGCCTGGCGCCGACGCCTTGATGGAGCGGCCGGTTTTCGGGTCGATGATGCCGGTGGAGTGCATCTGCTCGGCCTCGTCGTCCTCGGCCGGCGCATACCCCATCCCCTTGCGGGTGATCACGTGCACGATGACCGGGCCACCGTATCCACGGGCGCGGCGCAGCGCGTCCTCCACCGCCTGCTCGTCGTGGCCATCAACGGGCCCAACGTATTTGATGCCCAGATCGGTGAACATCACCTGCGGTGACACCGCGTCCTTGACCCCGACCTTGAGGCTGTGCATCAACGCATACGCCAGCGGTCCGACCACCGGCATGCCGCGCAGCAGCTTCTTGCTCTCGTCGAGCACCTTCTCGTACGAGGGGGTGAGCCGCAGCCCCGCCAGGTGCGAAGCGAGCCCACCGATGGTCGGCGCATAGCTGCGCCCGTTGTCGTTGACGACGATGATGATGCGCCGATGCGCGGCGGCGGCAATGTTGTTCAGGGCCTCCCAGCACATGCCGCCGGTGAGCGCGCCGTCGCCGACCACAGCGACCACATGTCGGCGGCGTTGGCCGGTCAGTTCGAATGCCTTCGCGAGTCCATCGGCGTATGACAGCGCGGTCGAGGCATGGCTGGATTCCACCCAGTCGTGCTCGCTTTCGGCACGCGATGGATATCCGGACAAGCCGTCCTTCTGCCGCAGCGTGTCGAAGTCGCCAGAACGCCCGGTGAGGATCTTGTGCACGTACGCCTGATGACCGGTGTCGAAGACAATCGGGTCATACGGGGACTCGAAGACACGATGCAGGGCCAGAGTCAGCTCGACGACGCCCAGGTTGGGTCCAAGGTGGCCGCCGGTCGCGGCGACCTTATGGATCAGGAACTCACGGATCTCGTCGGCGAGTAAGTCCAGCTCTCGCTTCGAGAGACCCTGCAGGTCACCCGGTCCTCTGATGTCGTCAAGCATCAGGTCAGTCTACGCAGCGATTCAGATTCGGTCGCTTGGAGCGGAGCCAAAAACATCGGGTACTCCATCGTGATCTGCGTCAAGGGTCTCCTTGACCTCGATCCGCCGATACGCGCGGTTACGCAGCCGCAGCACCACGGAGGCGACTGCCGCCGAGGTCAACGATCCGGCTAATACACCGACCTTGACGTGCTCGGCAGCCGAACCGGTGCCGAACGCCAGTTCGCCGATGAGCAGGGACACCGTGAATCCGATGCCCGCGAGCAGCGCCACGCCGGCGATGTCGAGCCAGCTGAGGTCGTCGTCGAGACTCGCGCGCGTGAACCGCGCCAGCAGGTAGGTGGTGAGGAAGATGCCAATAGGTTTACCCACCACCAGGCCCAGCACCACGCCCAGCGCCACCGGATCCCGCACCGCCTGCCACAGCCCGGCGAAGCCGCCCAGCGTGACACCCGCGGCAAAGAATGCGAACACCGGCACCGCCACACCCGCGGACACCGGTCGCATCCGATGCTCGAATCGCTCGGCCATCCCATGTACATCGGTACGGCCATCCCGCCTGAGGACAGGAACGGTGAATCCCAAGAGCACACCCGCCACCGTCGCGTGCACCCCCGAGGCGTGTACCAGCGCCCAGGTCGCCAGCGCCAGCGGTACCAGCAGCCACCATTCCCGGCGGCGGCGCTGCACCGCCACCGCGAACAGCGCGAGCGGGATGAGCGCCAAGCCCAGCGGCGCCCAATGCAGCTCATCGGTGTAGAACACCGCGATCACGATGACGGCCAGCAGGTCGTCAACCACCGCCAGGGTGAGCAAGAAGGTGCGCAGCGCCGAGGGCAGATGGGTAGAAATCACGGCGAGCACAGCGAGCGCGAAGGCGATATCGGTGGCGGTCGGTATCGCCCAGCCACGTATGGCCTCTCCACCGCCCGGTGCGTTGACCGCCAGGTAGATGGCGGCCGGAACGAGCATGCCGCCGACCGCCGCGACGATCGGCAAGGCCGCTCGTCCCGGGTCGCGCAGATCGCCCGCCACGAACTCGCGTTTGAGTTCGACCCCCACAACGAAGAAGAAAATGGCCAACAGCCCGTCGGTCGCCCAGCCCGCCAGGGTGAGATTCAGGTGCAAGCGCTCCGGCCCGACCGTGATGGCCCCCAGCCGGTAGTACCAGGAGCTCCACGGCGAGTTGGCCCACAGCAGTGCGGTCACCGCGGCCACCACCAGCAGCACACCGCCGACGGTTTCCTTGCGCAGGATCTCTGCGGCCCGAGAGGACTCCGCCCACGATCCGCGGGTGAAGACGCGTTGGCGCAGGCGCATGGCTCGGTGTCCGTTCCTTGTGGCAGGGCAAAGTTCCGCCGACCAGACTTCCCGGCACACCTAGCGACCTACTTTATAAGATCTTTACACCTGCCGCTGTCTCATCGGGTGAGCAGCGCAAAGCTTTCGATGTGGTGCGTCAGCGGGAACGCATCGAACAGCCGCAACTCACGCACCTGATATCCACGCTCCAGGTACAAGCCCACATCGCGGGCGAATGCCGCTGCCTCACAACCGATATGGATAACCCTGGGTACGCCCGTCTCGGCGATTCGCCCGATGACGTCACGACCGGCGCCCGCCCGGGGCGGGTCCAGCACCGCGACATCGGCCTTACCCAGGTCACGCAGGGCGTGGCGTACCGATCCGCAGATCATGCTGACCTGTCGCAGATCTCCCAAAGCGTTCTTGGCGCTGCGGAATGCCGGCCGGGAGGTGTCGACGCTGACCACACGCCCCTTGGTTCCCACTGCTTCTCCCAGTGCTGCGGCGAAAACCCCGACACCACCGTACAAATCCCAAGCGCTCATGCCCGGTTCAAGCTCGGCCCATTCCGAGACCAGCTGGCTGTAGGTGTTCGCCGCGTCGCGGTGCGCCTGCCAGAAAGCCGTCACCGGCACCAACCAGTGCCGGTCCCCCACCTTCTGAACCGCGACGTCTTCACCCTCGACCACCGAACGCGCACGCAGAACATGCCGGCGCCCCTGATCGTCCATCACCGCATGCAGCGGCCCCTCCGCGCCGAGAGCCGGTTCATCGAGCCCATCGAGCAACCCCGGCACAACCTGGGCACAGCGCAGGTCGGTCACCAGCTCGTCGCTGTGATACCGGTGAAAACCGGGCTGGCCCAGGGCATTCACATCCAAACGCACCCGAGTCCGCCACCCGGTGGAATCTCCATCTCCCAGCTGTTCGGCCACGCCTTGCCACTCGTACTTGCCCAGGCGCGCCAGCTGCTGGCTCACCACATCGCCCTTGAGTTCACGCAGATAGGCCGGGTCGACGAAAGACAGGTCACAGCAACCAGATTCGCCACTGCCGTGCGCGATGGGACATATCGGGCCGATGCGGTGCGGTGACGGGTCGAGGACCTCAATGGCGGCGCCATGCCAGAAGCTGGCTTGCCGATCATCGGTGATCTGGACACGTACCCGCTCGCCCGGTAACGCGTATCTGACGAAGATGACGCGCCCGTCGTGCCGGGCCACCACGCTGCCCCCGTTAGCAGGCCCGCCGGTCTGGACTTCGAGAATTTCGCCGATTGCCATCTAGGAGTCGAACCCTCGCCGCGAGTCGCCGGGTGCGGACTGCCTGTCGAGTTCGCGGCGACGTTCGGACGAGTCAAGCTGCCACGGAACGGATGTCACCATGACATTGGGGACGAACAGCAAGCGGCCCTTGAGTCGCAGCGCACTTTGGTTATGCAGCACCTGCTCCCACCAGTGCCCCACCACATACTCGGGGATGAAGATGCAGACAACCGTGCGCGGCGCTTCCTTGCTGATGCGCTTGACGTAGTCCAGGATCGGCCGGGTGATTTCGCGGTACGGGGACGCGATCACTTTCAGCGGGGTGCTGATATCGCTTGTCTCCCAATCCCTGACAAGCTCCCGGGTGTCCCGGTCATCGACGCTGACGGTGACCGCTTCCAGTGCGTCGGGACGAGTGGCCCGCGCGTAGGCCAGGGCGCGCAGCGTCGGCTGATGCACCTTGGAGACGAGGACGACGGCATGGGTGCGGCTGGGCAGCACCACCTCACCCTCGTGATTGTCCAGCTCGCGCGCCACCGTGTTGTAGTGCTTGTGGATCATCTTCATGAGCACGAACAGCAGACCCATCGCCAGGATGGCGATCCATGCTCCGGCAAGGAATTTGGTGACCAGGACAACCAGCAGCACCGCCCCGGTCATGATGAAACCGATGGTGTTGATGATGCGCGAGCGGATCATCTTGCCGCGCACCGCCGGGTCGGTCTCGGTCTTGAGCAATCGGGTCCAGTGCCGCACCATGCCAATTTGGCTGAGCGTGAAGGACACGAAGACACCGACGATGTAGAGCTGAATGAGGGCGGTCACCTCGGCCTTGAACGCCACCACGAACAGGATGGCGACGGCCGACAAGAAGATGATGCCGTTGGAGAACGCCAGCCGGTCACCGCGCGTGTGCAGCTGGCGCGGCAGGTAACGGTCCTGCGCCAGAATCGATCCGAGCACCGGGAAACCATTGAATGCGGTGTTGGCGGCCAGCACCAAGATGAGCGCCGTCACCACGGTGATGAACAGGAAACCGATCCGGAAGTCGCCGAACACCGCCTCGGCCAGCTGGGCAACTAGGGTCTTCTGGTGGTAGTTGGCGGGCGCACCTACTAATTGCGTGGCGGGGTCCTCGGCGATCTTGGCTCCGGTGCGCTCGGCCAGCAGGATGATGCCCATAAACAGGGTGATGGCGATGCCGCCGAGGAGCAACAGCGTCGTGGCCGCGTTGCGTGACTTGGGTTTCCGGAAGGCGGGCACGCCATTGCTGATCGCCTCCACACCTGTCAATGCCGCACAGCCGGATGAGAAGGCCCGTGCGACAAGGAACACCAGCGCGAAGCCCAGGATGCCGCTGCCTTCGCCGTGCATCTCGAACGAGGCCGACTCCGCTCTCAGCGGGGTGCCTAGCACATAGATCTGGAAAAGGCCCCAGCCGAGCATGAGATACATGCCGATCATGAACGCGTACGTGGGAATTGCGAACGCGGCCCCTGATTCGCGGACTCCGCGCAGATTCATCGACATCAGGATCACGATGGCGACCACCGCGAAAGTGACCTTGTGCTGCGCGACAAGCGGAATGGCCGATCCGATGTTCGACATCGCCGAGGACATGGAAACGGCAACGGTCAACACGTAATCCACCAGCAGGGCGCTGCCGACTGTCAGGCCCGCGGTAGGCCCGAGATTGGTGGTGACCACCTCATAGTCACCACCACCGGACGGGTAGGCGTGCACGTTCTGCCGGTAACTCGCCACCACCACCATCATGACGGCGGCGACCGCGAGCCCGATCCACGGCGTCATCGCATAGGCGGACATCCCCGCGACCGACAGCACCAAGAAGATTTCCTCGGGCGCGTACGCCACCGAGGACAGCGCGTCGGAGGCGAAAACCGGCAGCGCGATGCGCTTCGGCAGCAGGGTATGGCCAAGGCTGTCGCTACGAAACGGTCGGCCGATTACCAGGCGCCGAGCCGCCGTCGACAGCTTGGAAAGCGTAGACACGAACGCCAACATTAGGCCACGCGAGCAATCGCGGTACGGTCTCACTTGACATCGCTGTGTCGGGTGCCGTGACGCGGCGTTCAGTATTGCGACTGGTACTAAGACGAACGCCTACCCAGAAAGGTCTTCCGGTGCGAGTAGTGGTGATGGGCTGCGGGCGCGTAGGCGCCGCGCTGGCCGGAGGCCTGGCCAGAATCGGCCACGAGGTGGCGATCATCGACAAGGAAGCCTCCGCCTTCAACCGGCTCAGCCCCGAATTCACCGGCGAACGCATCGTCGGCATGGGTTTTGATCGCGACGTTCTATTACGGGCAGGGATCGAGCGGGCACAGGCCTTCGCCGCGGTCTCCTCCGGTGACAACTCGAACATCATCTCGGCCCGGGCGGCCCGTGAGACCTTCGGTGTCGAGCGTGTGGTGGCCCGTATCTACGACGCCAAGCGTGCCGCCGTCTACGAGCGGCTGGGTATCCCCACCGTCGCCACCGTGCCGTGGACGACCGATCGTCTGCTGCACGCCCTCACCAGGGAAAGCGACACCACCAAGTGGCGTGATCCGTCCGGTTCGGTCGTGGTCACCGAACTGGCTCTGCACGAAGAATGGATCGGTAAGCGCATCACGGCACTGGAGACTGCCACCGGTGCGCGCGCGGCCTTCATCATCCGGTTTGGCACGGGCCTGCTTCCCGACGCCAAGACGGTCATCCAGGACAGCGACGAGGTGTACGTCTCCGCGGTGTCGGGACGTGCTGCCGAGGCGATGGCGATCGCGGCGCAGCCACCCGGCGAGGATGCCGACGACGACCACGGGGGTGCCCGATGAAGGTCGCTATCGGAGGCGCAGGGGCCGTCGGTCGCTCCATCGCGCGCGAGCTCATCGAGAGCCGGCACGAGGTCACCCTGCTGGAACGTAACCCCGAGCACATCGACCCCGAGGCGGTACCCGAGGCCCATTGGCGGCTCGGTGACGCCTGCGAGATCAGTCTGCTGGAAGCCGAAGAGCTGCACACCTTTGATGTGGTGATCGCCGCGACCGGTGACGACAAGGCCAACCTGGTGCTGAGCCTGCTCGCCAAGACCGAGTTCGCGGTACCGCGCGTCGTCGCCCGCGTGAACGATCCACGCAACGAGTGGCTCTTCGACGATGCCTGGGGCGTCGATGTCGCGGTATCCACCCCGCGCATGCTGGCCTCCCTCGTCGAGGAGGCCGTCGCCGTGGGCGACGTGGTGCGCCTCATGGAGTTCCGGCGCGGACAGGCCAATCTGGTGGAGATCACCCTCCCCGATGACACCCCGTGGGCCGGTAAGCCGGTGCGAAAACTGGAACTCCCCCGCGACGCGGTGCTGGTGGCGATTCTGCGCGGATCACGGGTCATTCCGGTACAGCCCGACGAGCCCCTCGAAGGCGGCGATGAGCTGATCCTGGTCGCCACCGCGGATATCGAGGACGAGCTCCACCGCGTCGTACTCGGTTAGGGGCTGCTCGGGGATTCCTCGAGCGCGTTGTCGGTGTGACGGCGCACATAACGGATCACCAGCAGCGTGATCAATGCGCCGACGGCCGTCAGTGGCCAGCCCATCGCGATCTTGGTGCCGCCCAGCCAGGCCGTGTTACCCGCCAGGTACAGCCACTGCTGCACCACAAATCGGGTGGCGAACAACACGATCCAGGACACCGTGGCGATATCGAAAGCCATCACGATGCGCCGGTTGGCGCGCCACGACATGTCGCTGCCGGTCGCCCAGCTGTACGCATAGCCGACGATCGGTCGGCGAATGATGACCGACACCAGGAAGACCGTGCCCCAGAAGAAGTTGGCCCAGATCCCAATGAGGAAGTAGCCCTTTGCTTCTCCGAGCAGGTAGGCGATCAGCGCGCTGATACCTACGCTGATGAAACCGGAGAACGCCGGTTGCAGTGACTCGCGCCGGATCAGGCGCCAGATCAGGATCAGGGTCGCCGCGACCAGGGCCGAGACGATCGCGGGCATCAGCGAGGAGACGCTGACCGCGACAACGAAAACGATGACCGGAATCGACGAGTAGACGATTCCCTGCCAACCCCCGGCCTGATGCCACATTTCGTGCAGCGGCGAGCTTCCCGGCTCCTCGGGCTTGGTCCCGGGCACGCTGATCCTCAGATGCGGGCCCTCGTGCGCGTCGGAATCAGCCGAGCCTTCCTCAGGCTCGTGCGATGGGGTCTCCGGCACTTAGCGCTGAATCTCGTAGTACGGGTTGTGAATCACCTTGCCGCCGTTCTCGAGCTTGCCGAGCCGGCCGCGCACCAGCAGGGTGCGGCCCGACTCGATACCCGGAATGCGGCGCTGGCCCAGCCAGACCAGCGTCACGGTGTCGGTGCCGTCGAACAGCTCGGCCTTTACGCCGGCCACGCAGCCCTTGGAGTTGGTTTCTACCGTGCGCAACGTCCCACACATGGTGACCTCTTGGCCCCGCTGACAATCGATGACGCGCTGAGCACCGGTGGCGGCGGCGTCGTCACCGATTTTCTCGGCGTCTACTTGCTCCAGGTCCTCTGTCAGCCGACGAGTTAGTCGACGCAGATAACCGCCTGTGGTAGCCACTTCTCGTCCTGGCCTCTCAACATGCCCGATCGTGTGATCGCTCGTGGAGCCTCTTTGGCGCAAGCGGCTCATCGGTGCAACCGCCACGGTAGACCTTTGCACGCCCCGATGCCAGGCGGCCCCCGGGGTGTCCCGCACACCGGGCAAGATCAGGTGCGTGACGCCCATCAACGGTCTCGCCGCACACGGCCCATCCCCCGAACTGGAGGGCCACACGGCGGTTCTCATGCCCGGCACGGGCTCCGACGACGACTTCATCACCAGGGCGTTCGGCTCCGCGCTCAGCGATGCGGGCGCCGCCCTGATCGCGGTACGTCCGGAGCCGAATGACCTGGTCAACGGCTACCTGCGGGCACTCGATCAGGCAGCCCGCAAAGGCCCGATCGTTGTCGGCGGGATGTCCATCGGCACCGCCGTGGCCCTGACGTGGGCGCTGCAAAACCCCGGGGCCACGGTCGCGGTACTGGCGGCGATGCCGGCGTGGACGGGTAAGCCGGAAAACTCGCCTGCTTCGGTGTCCGCCCGGGTCACCGCGGAATCGCTGCGCACCGACGGGTTGGCGGCGGTGACAGCCGCAATGCAGGCCAGCAGCCCCGCCTGGCTGGGCGCTGAGCTCGCCCGCTCATGGGCCGCCCAGTGGCCCGGCCTGCCCAATGCCATGGATGCGGTGTCGGGCTTTGTGAACCCGACTGCCGACGACATCCGCGGATTGGCCGTGCCGCTGGCGGTGGCGGCGGCCACCGATGATCCGATACATCCCCTCGCGGTCGGCCAGGACTGGGCGTCCTGGGCACCGCGCGGCGCACTGCGCACGTTCACCCTCGATCAGCTGGGCGCGAACCCGTCCTGCCTGGGGCAGGCCTGCGTCGGTGCGCTGAGCGATATTTGAGTCAGAGTCCTCGTGCCGCCGGGTCGGCCGTGGCCTCGATCTTGAGTACCAGGCCGTCACGCACCGTCAAGGTGACGACCGCGAAGAGTCTGCGCTGCATGAAGGCCAGCAGGACGGGTTGCCCGAACGGCCCACCCACCAGAGTGGCGCCATGCCCCAGGTACATGAGCAGATTCGTTGCGACATCGGTGCGTCCGTGGTTGACCTGCGGCGCCGGTGCGGGGTCTCCGATTATGGTGCCGACCCCCCAGACGCTGGAATCCAGCACCCCCATCAGTCCGGACAGATCGCCGTTGGCGCAGGCGGTCACGAACTTTTCGATCAGTTCCCGGTGCTCGGCACCGGTGACATCACCGGTACGCGATGGGGACTGCTGGAATCTGATCCGGGCGCGCCGGGCAAGCTGACGGCACGTGCCCACCGGGCGGCCCACCGTGGACGCGATCTCCTCGAACGGAACTCCGAATACGTCATGCAAGACGAACGCGACCCGCTCGCCGGGACTGAGCGCTCGTAATACCTCCCAGAGGGCGCCTCGCACCTCATCGTCCAGAGTGACCCTGTCGACCGGATCTGCGGTCACCGAAAAATACAGCGGTGCACCGGATTCCACTATCGATGTGATGCCTGTCTGCTCGCGGCGCATACGTGCCGAACGCAGCTGGTCCAGGCACAACCGACCAGTCACCACCGATAACCACGCGCGCGGCTCGTCGATCTGCGTCTCATCCGCGCGGGCCAGCCGCATGAACGCCTCTTGGACGCAGTCCTCGGCATCGCCGACATCTCCGAGCATCTGATAGGCGAGATTCACCAGGTAGGGGTAATGCTCGCGCCAGGCCGCAGCCACCAGCGCGTCGTGCGTCGACGAGGAACTCATGTCACTACGACGATTCCACGGCCCGGAAAGTTACCGATCCCGCCAGTAACTTTCCGCGCTCGCGTCCCGTCGTACTCATGTGGCCGCTTTGGCCGAAACATGCAGAGCCATCCGAACCTCCCGAATTGGAGTATCCGACATGACAATTCTCGTCACCGGCGCAACAGGCAATGTGGGGCGCCCCCTGGTGGATCTACTGGCACGGGCTGGCGCCGAGGTGCGCGCGGTCACCCGCCACCCCGAGCACGCGGATTTCTCGCCGCAGGTGAAATCCATCGAGTCGGCGCGCGCCGGTATCAGCGGCGCCACCGCCGTCTTCCTGAACTCCCGGGCGCTTGGGGAAAATCTCGCCGATTTTGTGGATCAGGCTGTACGCGAGGGAGTTACCCGCCTGGTTGCCCTCTCGGCGATCAACTGCGACGACGACTTCTCCCGGCAACCGTCACGGTTCCGCGGCGACCGAAACAAGGAGGTGGAGCAGTACGCCATCGATTCCGGAGTGGAGTGGGTGAGCTTGCGCCCAACCATCTTTGCATCGAATTTTCTTGGGATGTGGGCGGGCCAGCTCGCAGCGGGCAACGTGGTCCGAGGACCGCATGCGTCCGCCTCAAGTGCCCCGATCGCGGACCGCGACATCTCCGAGATCGCGGCCCACGCGCTGCTCACGGACGATCTCGTCGGGCAGCGCATTTCGCTGACCGGTCCGCAGGCATTCACCAACACCGACCTCGTCGCGGTACTCGGGGATGTTCTGCATCGGCCGTTGGAATACCTACAGGTTTCCGACGATCTCGTGCGTCAGCACTTCACGGGTCTGGGGTTTGCGACCGAGTTCGCCGACGCGTATTTGGCGATGCAGGCTGCCACGGTCACGGTGCCGGCGGTGGTCACGCAGGAGGTGAACCGGATACTCGGGCGTCCCGCGGAGACCTTCGCCGCCTGGGCCGACAGATTCCGGGCCGAGTTCACGCACACCGAGTCCGCACCGCGGAACCGGTGACAACCATGACCAGTATCCCGCCGCGGTGGCTCAAACCGATGAACAAGGTGGTGCGGGCATTTCACCGTATCGGCATCCCGACCGGCCCGGCGATGGTGCTGACCGTCCCCGGCCGCACGACGGGCCGTCCCCGTCCCACACCCATCACACCGTTCGAGATGGACGGTCACCTCTACGCGGTCGGGGGCTATCCGGGCTCGGATTGGCCGCGTAATGCCGCTGCGGCCGGCTCAGGAACCCTCACCCGGCGACACCGTGTCCAGCACGTCAGGATCATCAGCGTGCCGCCCGAGATAGCGCGGCGTGCGCTGCGGGTATTCGCCGTGAAGGTTCCCGTGGGCGTGCGGTTCGCGAAAAACGCCGGACTGGTGCGCCGCGGAACCCCGGATGAGTTCGAGGCGCTGGCCGGAACGCTGTCGGTGTTCCGGTTCGATCCCGACTAGCCGCCGGTGATCGTGGACCGCAGCTGCTGCATGGCCGATCCCGAGACGCTGCGGCGGGCCGCCGGCGTTGGATCGTCCTGCGGTGCGGGCTCCTGAGCGCCGGACTCGGCTTCGGCCTGGGCCATCGCCTGTGCCTGCGCCGCCTGCAGCTGCTCCAGCATCGGTTCGGGCAGCGCGACCGGCAGTGGGGTCCGCACGGGGTACGGGCTGTCATCGCGACGGACGACGGTATCGGCCACCGCGTCGCGGGCCTCCTGCGCCAGTGCGTCGAAGGTCTCGGCGGGACCCTGCAACACGCAGCGGATCATCCACCGGTATCCGTCGACGCCGATGAAGCGCACGGAGCCTCCCTCGGCGACTCCGACGACCTCACGGCCCCACGGACCGTCCGCGATGGAGACCTCGGCGGCCTCCTTGCGGAGCGATTCAGCCAACTCGCCCGCGATCTCGCGCCACAGGCCGGCGGATTTCGGTGCGGCGTACGCGGCCACCGAATAGCGCCCGTTGGGCGTGAGCACGAAAACCGCGCCGGGAGTGCCCGCGGCGGTCAGTTCGACCTGAATCTGGCCGGCCTCGGGCACCGGGATAAGTACCGAACCCAGGTCCAGGCGTCCGACTCCGGCGTCCTCAGGGCTATCGAAATCCTCGATCTCGTATGGGCCGTCCAACGATTCGTCCGACCCCGAAGCGGAGGCGTCGGCCGAATCGTCCAGGTCGTTGAGACCACCACTGCGGTGTAAAGCCATCACAAACTCGCATGTCCGCCGCTGGACCCGTGCCCACCCGTGCCGCGGGTGGTCACCGCCAGACCGGCCTCGTCAAAAGAATCCACTTCAACCAGCTCCGGTAACTCAACCTGCTGAACCAGCAACTGGGCGATCCGGTCGCCACGGGCAATGACGATCGGGGCCTCGGGGTCCAGGTTGATCAGGCTGAGCTTCACCTCGCCACGGTACCCGGCGTCGATGGTGCCGGGACTGTTAACGATCGAAAGACCCACGCGCGCAGCCAGACCCGAGCGGGGGTGCACCAACCCGACCATCCCCGATGGGATAGCCACGGCGATACCGGTACCCACCAGCGCCCGGCGGCCGGGTTCGATCACCAGGTCTTCGGCGCTATAGAGATCTACTCCCGCATCATCGGCATGCGCGCGGGAGGGCAGAGGCAGTTCGCGGTCCAGGCGAACGATGGCCAATCTCGTAGGTGTGGGCACGATCGCCCAGACTACCCTTGGCCGCGTGACGGACTCCCCCAGCGACGCGCCACCCATCCGCTACTCCGAGCGGCTCTGGGTTCCATGGTGGTGGGCGCTGCCCGGCTTCGGCGCGGCAACGCTGCTCGCACTGGAGATCAACCAGAGCATGCGGCAGCTGCCCAACTGGGTGCCGTACCCAATCCTGTTCGCAATTGTCGCGGGAGTCCTGTTGTGGTTCAGCAGGATCCGCGTAGAGGTGACGACCGGCGCGGACGGCGCACCAGAGTTGCGCGCGGGCTCGGCCCACTTACCGGTCAGCGTCATCGCCAAGTCGGCGGCTATCCCGGCCAGCGCGAAAAGTGCGGCGCTCGGCCGCCAACTCGATCCCGCGGCCTTCGTCGTGCACCGCGCATGGATTGGCCCGCTGGTTTTGGTGGTGCTCGACGATGCCGACGATCCCACCCCCTACTGGCTGGTGAGCAGCCGCCACCCCGATCGGGTGCTGGCGGCCCTGCGGAGCTAGTACGCGGCTGGGCCGCGACTAGCGCCGAACCTCAGGCCGCGCAGTCGGTGCAGATCAGCTGGCCGTTCTTCTCACTGGCCAGCCGGCTGCGGTGGTGCACCAGGAAGCAGCTCGAACACGTGAACTCGTCGGCCTGCTTCGGGATGACCCGAACCGAAAGTTCCTCGCCGGACAGGTCGGCACCTGGTAGCTCGAACGATTCGGCGGTTTCCGCCTCATCGACATCGACCACCGCCGACTGTGCTTCGTTACGACGAGCCTTGAGCTCCTCTAACGAGTCCTCTGACACATCGTCGGCGTCGGATCGCCTCGGAGCGTCGTAGTCGGTAGCCATGCGTCCATCCCCTTATCAACATCTCGTCATCAAGCTTCTGCATAGGCGCAGCAAGGCTTTGTACCAGGCTGAAACGGACATCACAAACTATTAGTGCCCGGATCTCGTCGGTTCCTTGTGTGATTTGCATCACACGGTAGTGGACGCCCCGTCTATTTCGTCGTCTGTCGCCGGGAAGTCCGCTGGCCTAGAGTGCCATCCGTGGTCGCAGACATCACCGAGGGCACCTCGGTAGACAAGTACGGGCGCCCGTTTCGCCGCCGGAACTATTTGCCAGCCCTATGCGTGGGGATAGCGCTCCTGGTCGTCACCGTGTTCGTCTGGGCCTCGGCGCTCACCCGGGAAGCGCCGGTCAAAGAGGCGACGGCATGTAACCCGCCCGCTCAGCAGACCGAACCCGGCTCCGGAACCATCGGTAAGCCGGTGTCGCGGTCCTCGCTGTCAGGAACCAGCCCCGCCATGCTCAACGACGTCAGGGCGCGTGTCCTCAACGCCAACGGCCAGGCCGGTCAGGCCGGGGACGTATCGGCCACGCTGCGCGACCTGGGATTCCCCTCACCGACCGCCGATAACGACCCGTTCTACCCCAGCGGATCCCGCCTGAACTGCGTCGGGCAGATCCGGTTCGGGGAGTCCGGGTACGCCAACGCACTGACGCTCTCGCTGGTCGCGCCGTGTGTGGAGTTCATCGAAGACACCCGATCCGACAATTCGGTGGATCTCGCCCTTGGCAGTGAGTTCACCGAGCTTGCCTCAGGCAATGCGGTCACCTCGGCGCTCAACAGCCTCAAATCCGGTAACCAGGCCAACTCTGATTTCATCCTCAAGGCCCGGCAGAGCACCTGTTAGCCGGGAATCGGCGTCATCGCGCCGATATCGGTGAGGAGATGACCGAACTCCTCGGCGATTCCGGGTGCCGCGGCCGAGATGAGCGCGCCGTCGGCGCTCACCGCATCCTTGCCCGGCAACACCAGTACGGCACCGGCCTCGCGTGCGATGAGGGCGCCTCCCGCCCAGTCCCAGGGCCCCAGCCCATGTTCGTATTGGGCATCGACGCGCCCCTCGGCCACCGCACACAGATCCAGTGCTGCCGACCCGATCCGCCGCACGTCACGCACCTTGGGCAACACCTGCGCGACCAGCTGCGCCTGACGTTCCCGCCGCACCGCCGAATAGGCGAAGCCCGTGGCCACCAGCGCAAGCCGCGTCTCCCGGATCGGATTGCACTCCAACGGCCACTGCAGGCCATTGGCCTCACGCACGGTGGCACCGTGGCCTGACGCCGCCGAGAAGACGCGATCGGCCGCGATATCGGCCACCGCAGCCGCCACCGTCACTCCGTCGACCTGTGCGGCCACCGACACGGCGTAGGCAGGAATGCCGTAAACGAAGTTCACCGTGCCGTCGATCGGATCGATCACCCAGCGCACGTGCCCAGCGCCCGCCTCCGGCGACGAACCGCCGGTCTCGCCGTCCTCCTCCCCCAGGATGGAGTCATCGGGGCGCAACGCCGATAGCCGGCGACGCAGCAGCCGTTCGCAGTCGGTGTCCACCAGGGTCACCGGATCGGTGTCGGAGGTCTTGGTCCGTACGGACGTCGCCCAATCGGCGCTTCCACGACGATGCCGCACGAATTCGGCGGCCTCCGAGGCCAGCCGTACCGCCACCGAACGCAGCGCTCCCGCTTCGATTCCCACGCGTCTATCGCAGCACAGGCGCGAGCAACACGCGCGGCGTCCCCCGGGGCATTAGGGTGTCACTCGCATTCCGTGCATTCCGGCTGTGTTCGCGGCCCGCTCCGCGAACCAGGCAGACCCAGAACCAAGGAGCGCCGATGACCGCCACCGAATCCGGGCTGGCCGCACCCGCGACGGGAGCCGGCACGTCCGAGCAGCGCGGTTTCGGAATCGACGTCGGCGGCAGCGGTATCAAAGGCGCGATCGTGGACCTGACAACCGGCGAGATGATCGGCGAGCGGGTGAAGTACCCGACGCCCCAGCCCGCCACGCCGAAGGCTGTCGCCGAGACCATCGCCACAGTCGTGCGTGATTTCTCGTGGACCGGACCCGTCGGTGTGACCTACCCGGGTGTGATCGTGCATGGCGAGGCACGCACCGCCGCGAACGTCGACAAATCATGGCTGGGCGTCAACGTCCACGACATCATCAGCGCCGAATTGGGTGGCCAAACCGTTGCCGTGCTCAATGACGCCGATGCCGCCGGGCTCGCCGAGGATCGGTACGGCGCGGGCAAGGATCAGTCAGGCGTCGTCGTGCTCTTGACGTTCGGGACCGGAATCGGATCCGCGGTCCTGCACAATGGAGTCCTGTTGCCCAACACCGAGTTCGGACACATCGAGGTCGGCGGCATGGAGGCCGAACATCGTGCCGCGTCATCGGTCAAGGAAAAGAACGACTGGAGCTACAAGCAGTGGGCGCCCGAGGTCACCAAGGTCTTGGAGGCGGTGGAGAACGCACTGTGGCCCGACCTGTTCATCGTGGGTGGGGGCATTAGCCGCAAGGCCGACAAATGGGTGCCGCTGCTGACCAATCGCACCCCGGTGGTGGCGGCTGCTCTGCAGAACACGGCGGGAATCGTCGGCGCGGCGATGGCCGCACACGCTGGCGTTTCACCTTAGCTTTTTCACAGGTTCTGCGGTGTTGTCGTTACAATGGCAGACAGCGATGTAACACCTAGCCGCACGCGGGTCCCCCACGTTCGCGGCGAACATCAAGCAGACAGCCGAATTCTCGATTTTGCATGCCCATGCTCGTCGACGAAGCAGCCAGGAAAGGGCGTCAGTGGCAGCCACGAAAGCAGCAGCTCCGGAAACCGAAGCGGCCAAGAAGGCACCGGTGAAGGCTGCCGTCAAGGCACCGGCCAAGAAGGCACCGGCCAAGAAGGCGCCCGCTAAGGCTGCGACCAAGGCCCCCGCCAAGAAGGCGGCGCCCGCGAAGAAGGCCCCCGCCAAGAAGGCGCCGGCCAAGAAGGCTGCGGCCAAGGCAGTCGATCCCTCCCTCGAACCGCAGGGCAGCCCCGAGGACGCCGACATCGAGCCCGGCGAGGATCTGGACCCCGACCTCGCCGACGATGTGGACATCGAGGCGGACCTCGCCGAGGTTGCCGCCGATCCCGATCCCGAGCCCGAGGCTGAGGCCGAAGGTGACGAGCCCTCCGAGAAGGACAAGGCCTCAGGCGATTTCGTCTGGGACGAGGAAGAGTCCGAGGCGCTGCGCCAGGCCCGTAAGGACGCCGAGCTCACCGCTTCCGCGGACTCGGTCCGCGCCTACCTCAAGCAGATCGGCAAGGTGGCCCTGCTCAACGCCGAAGAGGAAGTTGAGCTGGCCAAGCGGATCGAGGCAGGCCTTTACGCGACCCAGATCGTCACCGAGCTGGCCGAGAAGGGCGAGAAGCTTCCGGCTGCACAGCGCCGTGACATGTCCTGGATCTGCCGTGACGGTGATCGCGCCAAGAACCATCTGCTGGAGGCCAACCTGCGTCTGGTGGTCTCGCTGGCCAAGCGCTACACCGGCCGCGGCATGGCGTTCCTGGACCTCATCCAGGAAGGCAACCTGGGTCTGATCCGTGCGGTCGAGAAGTTCGACTACACAAAGGGTTACAAGTTCTCGACGTACGCGACCTGGTGGATCCGTCAGGCCATCACCCGCGCGATGGCTGACCAGGCCCGCACCATCCGTATCCCGGTGCACATGGTCGAGGTCATCAACAAGCTCGGCCGCATTCAGCGTGAGCTGCTGCAGGACCTGGGCCGCGAGCCCACGCCCGAAGAGCTGGCCAAGGAAATGGACATCACGCCGGAGAAGGTGCTGGAGATCCAGCAGTACGCGCGTGAGCCCATCTCGCTGGACCAGACCATCGGTGACGAGGGCGACTCCCAGCTCGGTGACTTCATCGAGGACTCCGAAGCCGTGGTCGCGGTGGACGCGGTGTCCTTCACCCTGCTGCAGGATCAGCTGCAGTCGGTACTGGAGACGCTTTCCGAGCGTGAGGCCGGCGTGGTGCGTCTACGCTTCGGTCTGACCGACGGCCAGCCGCGCACGCTCGACGAGATCGGTCAGGTGTACGGGGTGACCCGTGAGCGCATCCGGCAGATCGAGTCCAAGACCATGTCGAAGCTGCGCCACCCGAGCCGTTCACAGGTGCTGCGCGACTACCTGGACTAAGCCTTTTCCGCTCCGCACGGGGACGGGATCTGTGGGTCTCACAGCGGGTTGACAGGACAGTCACAGGTTTCGATCACGGTAAGAACAACCGGCGAATTCGGAACCTGTCACCTCTACTGTCGAAACTCCTGCTAGACGCACAAATACCCGCCAGGAGCACCTCCCGTGATCAAACTTCTCATCTTTACCCTTGTGGGTCTTGGCGCCCAGATCGTCGACGGGACGCTCGGGATGGCGTTCGGGGTCACGGCGACGACCCTGCTGGTGTTTACCGGAGTCGGTGCTGCCCATGCGAGCGCCGCCGTACATTTTGCGGAGGTCGCCACCACCCTCGCCTCGGGTGTTTCGCACTGGCGGTTCGGCAATGTTGACAAGCGAGTCCTGTTGCGGCTGGGCGTACCCGGCGGCATCGGCGCGTTCCTCGGTGCGACCGTGCTGTCACGGTTGTCCACGGAATCCGCGGCCCCGATCACGGCGGGGATTCTGCTGGCCATCGGCGTCTACCTCATCTACCGATTCAGCACCAACCCGCCGCGTGGCAACTACGCGCCGACGACGCCGTTCTCGGCGAGGTTCCTGGCCCCGCTGGGCCTGTTCGGCGGATTTATCGACGCCTCCGGTGGCGGCGGCTGGGGGCCCATCACCACAAGCACCTTGCTCACTAGCGGAAAGGCCGCACCTCGCACGGTGATCGGCTCGGTGAGCGCATCGGAATTCATCGTTGCTGTCTCGGCGAGCATCGGCTTCCTGTTCGGCCTCGGCTCCGAGTTCTTCAACAACCTGATCGTGATCGCCGGGCTAGCCCTGGGCGGTGTGATCGCCGCGCCCATCGCGGCCTGGCTCGTCTCGCGCGTCAACTCGGTGGTGCTCGGCACCGCGGTCGGCGGCATCCTGGTGCTCACCAACGCCCGCACCCTACTGCGGTACTTCGATACTCCGGACTCAGTACGTACGCCCATCTACCTGGCGATCGTCATCGCCTGGGTGGCACTGGTCGCGTACACATGGCGCAAGGCCACACTGACCCCCGCCGAAGCCTCCGGAGATCTCAGCGAGATCGCAGCGAGCGCCGAACCCCAAGGGGCGCTGGCAGACACACCCGGCGAGGACATCGCTCCCGCACCCAAGTAGCACAGCCGACAACCAGGCCTGCACAGATCGAAGCGCGAATGGAGTAGCCCGCTACGCATGTCGAGCGGCCCCGCTCAGCCACAGCATGGTGCCACCCCGGTGATAGTCATCGGGCTGGAATCGAAGGACACACCATGACCGCAACACTCGAGAAGGAAGTGACCGCTCCGGCCCCCCTGGACGGCGAGGTCGCCGACCGGCGCAGCAAATTTCGCAAGCTGACCGCCGAGACCGCCAAGGACCCATATGCAGAACGGGCGTTCCTAGCATCGAAGCTGGCTGTGCTGCAATCACATCCGAAGCTTTCGGCGGCCACCCGCCGCGAGGCCGAGGAAACACTGGCCGAGGCTGCCGGGGTGGCGGACATCGCGGAACTGGCCGCGGGGATAACCCCACCCCCAGGCGGTGTCGGCTACGGCATGTTCTACACGAACAGCTTTCGCACCCGCTTCGCCCGCGGTACCTCGTTCTACTACGAGATCGTCTGCCCACACCAGCCCGGCGGGAACGTGGCCGACTACCTGTATCTGACCGCCACCAACCGGGCGCAAAAGGGTGTCGAGGCGTTCGTCTCCTATCACGCGCAGGACATCGCCCGCTTCAAGGTGTTCGATTGGGCACGCTCGGATCACTGGCAGACCGACATTCCGTTCGCGAACCTGACGGCATACCTGCGCAGCACCTCCTCGCACGGCTGGGGTCTACAGACCCTGCTCGTCTGGAATCAATCGTTCGAAATCGCACCGAACCGGTGGCGCAACGAGGTGCTGCTGCACAACCGTGCGGCAAACCGCTGGGATCTGGTGTACCGCTTCGATTATCAATCCACGACCGCCGAACAGACCTCCGGATGGGTGGGCAGCTGGGGACCGATCGTCGAGACGTTCCAGAACAGCTACACCAGCACCCGCTGGCTCGGATTCCTCAACACGATGCTGGTGGGCCGCGACGCGGCCGGAACCTGGGGCCAATGGGCGCTGCTGCGCGCGGCCGAGTCGACGATTCGCAATGACGGACATGGATTCTCGCCACTATTCCTGGACCCGAATTACTCTTTCGTGGTCAAGAGTTGATCGAGCAGGAGCAGCCGATCATGAGTGATAACGGATCGCCTCCCCCTCCCGGTACCGGCCCCATCGCCGACCGTCGGCAGGAGTTCGAAGAACTCAGCCGCCGGCACCGGGAGAGGGCGGATGAGCGCGCGTTCATCGAGCACAAGATCGAGATCGTCACGAGCGATCCCGATCTCAGCGCCGAGGAAAAGGCTGCCGCGATCGCGGAGCTGCGGCGCGCGCTGGAATGACGGTCGCGACACCCCACGGCGCGGACCCACCGGCGGCGACAACCTGTCGGTGGGTCCGGCCATACTAGGCAGCGTGAGCACTGTCGGCCATTGCTTCTTCGACACCGCCATTGGCGCCTGCGCCATCGCATGGAGCGACAGCGGCGTCGTCGCGCTACAGCTGCCCGAGCACGACGATGCGGCCACCCTGGCCAGGATCCGGCGTCCCCCGGGAAGCGAACTGGCGCCGCCGCCCTTCGTGGCCGAAGCGATCGACGGCCTGAAGCGTGTCCTTGCCGGTGAGGACGACGATCTGCAATGGGTTCAACTGGACCTTGACGGCATCACCGATTTCGATCGCGAGGTCTACGCGGTAACAAGGGCCATCGGTCCCGGCTCGACCCGCAGCTACGGTGAGGTGGCAGCAGCCGTCGGTGCACCGGGCGCAGCGCAGGCCGTCGGACAGTCATTGGGCCGCAATCCGATTCCGCTACTTGTCCCCTGCCATCGCGTGCTGGCCGCCGATCACAGCCTGCATGGCTTCTCCGCGTACGGCGGCGTGGTGACCAAACGGGAACTACTCAAGCTCGAACACACCCCAGGGTTCGACGACCCCACACTGTTCTGACGCGCGCGCAGCGCCACGGGTCTACGCTCTAGCGCATCAAGCTCCAGCTGACGCATCGGGAGAACCCATGACCAGTTTGTATATCGCTGCCCTTCTCATCGGAATCGTTGCGGGCCTGCGCGCGATGACTCCTCTCGCCGTGCTGAGCTGGGCCGCCTTTGCCAAATGCCTTCTACTAGAGGGCACCTGGGCTTCTTTTCTGGCAAGCCTGATCGTCGCCATCGTCGCCACTGTCTTGGCCGTCGGTGAGATCGTCAACGACAAGCTGCCCAAGACCCCAAGCCGCAAGGCGCCGCCCGCGTTCGCGGCCAGAGTGGTGCTCGGCGCCTTTTACGGGGCGGTGTTCGGCACGCTGGCGGGCGGAACCTCCCCCGGGCTCATCATCGGACTTCTACTCGGAGCGCTCGGCGCGGTGATCGGCACGCTCGGCGGGGCGTGGGCACGCGGTCAGCTGGCCGCGGTCTTCGGTAAGGATCTGCCGGCCGCACTGACCGAGGACGCGGTCACCGTTGTCGCGGCAGTAGCCATCACCGTCGCGCTCGCCGGATGAGCGCACATTTTGACGCCGTCGTCGTCGGCGCCGGTCAAGCTGGCCCCTCTCTGGCCGCGCGCCTACGCAACGCGGGGATGACGGTGGCGATCGTGGAACGACATCTCTTCGGTGGCACCTGTGTGAACACCGGCTGTCGCCCCACCAAGGCGCTGGTCGCCAGCGCGCATGCCGCCCACATGGCGCGAGACGCGGCGCGCTGGGGAGTGATCCTGGACGGCTCGGTGAGCATGGACATGGCCCGGGTGCGGGAACGCAAGGATTCGGTGATCTTGCCCTCGCGCAACGGCGGTGAGAAGTGGCTCAAGGACCTGGGCTGTACGATCTATCACGAGCACGCACGCTTCATCTCCCCCACCGAGCTCGCCGTGGGCGACGAAATCGTCTCCGCCGACAAGGTGTTTCTGAATGTCGGCGGCCGGGCGGTCGTGCCGGACTGGCCCGGTGTCGATGATGTGCCGCTGTTGACCAACAGCTCACTCATCGAATACGACGGCATCCCCGAACATCTCGTCGTTATCGGCGGCAGCTATGTCGGGCTGGAATTCGCGCAGATCTATCGCCGGTTCGGCAGCCAGGTCACCGTGGTGCATCGCGGACCACGGCTCGTCGAACGCGAAGATCCCGACGCCTCGGCGATCATCCAGGAAGTCCTGGAACGTGAAGGAATCTCCTTCCGGCTCAACGCCTCCTGTATCAGCCTGTCCCATCAAGACGACGGGGTCGGCGTCGGCGTCGACTGCACCCAGGGCGCGCCCGAGGTGATCGGGTCCCATGTGCTGGTCGCCGTGGGGCGCCGGCCCAACACCGATGACCTTGGCCTGGAGAACGCCGGTGTCGCCACGGACGACCGGGGGTACATCACGGTGGACGATCAGCTGCGCACCAATGTGCCGGGCATCTGGGCGCTGGGCGACTGCAACGGCCGCGGAGCCTTCACACACACCTCCTACAACGACTTCGAGATCGTCGCCGCGAACCTGCTCGACGATGATCCACGCCGGGTCACCGATCGGCTGCCCTGCTATGCCCTGTACACCGATCCGCCGCTGGGCCGAGTCGGTATGACCGAGACCCAGGCGCGTGCCTCCGGACGCACCGTGCTTGTGGGCCGCAAGCCGATGAGTCAAGTGGGTCGCGCCATCGAGAAGGGCGAAACCGACGGCTATATGCAGGTTTTGGTGGAGGCCGATACCGACCTCATCCTCGGTGCGACCATCTTGGGCGTGGGCGGCGACGAGGTGGTGCACTGCCTGCTCGACACCATGCAGTACGGCGTTCCCGCGCGCGCACTTCAGCGCACCGTGCACATCCATCCCACCGTCGCGGAGTTTCTGCCCACGATCCTGGGTGATCTGCAACCGCTTGCTTGATCTCAAGGGCGCTTGAGACCCTAGCCTCGTGTCATGAAGATCCACGATGTGCAGATCACTGCCACCGACGTACCCGCCGCTGCCCGTTTCTACTCCGAAACCCTGGGATTGCCGGTACAACTGGATGGCGATCGCGCCACGGTCCGCATCGGGGACAGCACGCTGACGATGCTTCCCGGTCCCGCGTATCACGGCGCGCATCACATCGCGTTCACGATTCCCGCGGGAAGCCTCGACGCCGCCAAGGAATGGCTCTCAGCCCGGGTGGCCCTGCAGACCGACGGTCAATGGCACGACGAATTCGGCTGCGCACCCAACTGGCAGGCCCGCAGCATCTACTTCACCGGACCCGATGACGCGGTGCTCGAGCTCATCGAGCGCAACATTCTGGACAATCGCATCGACCATCCGTTCGGCATCAACGATATTCGTCATCTCAGCGAGGTCGGTTTCGGCGTATCCGATGTGCTGGAGACCCAGCGGCTCATCCGTGACAAGCTGGGTCTGCTGCCGTTCGGAGAACCAACCCCCGGTTTTGGTCCGGTCGGCGATCACGACGGCCTGTTCATCCTGGTTCCCTCGGATATCACCTGGCGCCCCGAATACCGGATGCCTCCGGCCGCCGCGCCGACCATCGTCACCGCCGATGTCCCCACCGCGCTGGACATCGGCGAGCACTACGCGATTCAGCCGCTAGGAGCGTGAGTCCCGCCAGGCCAGCGGTGCATCGAGCACCGAGAGGTCATAGTCGGGGTCCGGGTTGATCCCGAGAGTGAACAACGTGGCCCCCGCGTCGGCATACGCATCCGCTTCCGCAGTGGTCAGGCCCTCCGGACCGAGTCCCCAACTGGTGGAACGTTCGATCTCGTTGTGGTCCCTGCCGATTCGTTCCGCTTCGGCGATCAAGATGTCGTTCTTACGCCGATAGGTGTCAATATCGGCGAACGCATGCCAAATGTGCGCGTGGCGCGCCACCAACGGAATGGTGCGCTTCTCTCCCCCGCCGCCGATCAGGATGGGGATGGGCCGCACCGGTGGCGGCAACAGCTGACCCAACCGGTTTTCGATCCGAACTAGGCTTTCCTCGAACAGATCGAAGCGTGAACCTGTCGTGCCGAACTCGTATCCATAGGTGGTGTAGTCCTTTTCGTACCAACCGGCACCGACGCCAAGAATCACCCGGCCGTCGCTGATGTGGTCGACCGTCCGTGCCATATCGGCCAGCAAATCGGGATTGCGATAACCCACACCGGTCACCAGGAGCCCGATCTCAACCCGGGAGGTGATCTCGGCCCATGATCCGAGGGCCGTCCAGCCCTCGAAGTTGTTGACGTCGGGCTGTATCTCATCGAGCACCACACCGTCGGAGCCGATGGTTCCGGCGGGCCAATGGAAGTGGTCGTAGCCGAAGATGACGTCGACTCCCTTGTCCTCTGCGCGGAGCACGGCGTCTCGCCACTGTCTGTAGCTGTGGGCTTGCGCTGGTCGAATCTGAATACCAATGCGGATGGGTCTCGTCACATCGCAGTGCAATTAATCGATCGCCGCCGGTATTCCCCGCCGCTTACGCTGCCGCCATGGAACGCGTGAACATTTCGTCGGGCGGCGAATGGGAAGCAGCGGTCGGTTACGCGCGCGCGGTGCGGGTTGGCCCGCACGTCGCCGTCGCCGGCACCACGGCAGCGCGGCAGGGCCAAGCGCCAGTGGGCGGTGACGACATCGTCGAACAGACCCGCGAGGCGCTGCGCCGAGTCGAGTCGGCACTTAGCCAAGCGGGCGCCACCCTGGGCGATGTCGTACGCACCCGCATCTTCGTCACTGATATCGGGCGGTGGCGTGAGGTCGGTTTGGCCCACGGCGAGTTTTTCGGCGATATCCGCCCGTCAGCCACCATGGTCGAGGTGTCGGCGCTCATCGATCCGGCGCTGCTGGTCGAGATCGAGGCCGATGCCATCACCGACTAAATTGGTCAGACCACTAGACCTCTTACCAATCTCGGTGCTACTGTGACGGCATGGCACTGCAGCCGATCGCCCGGCAGTCGATACCCGATGAGATATTCAGCCAGCTCGCGGCGCAGGTCCTCACCGGTGACCGCACCCCGGGTGACACGCTGCCCAGCGAGCGCGCCCTCGCCGAAGCCCTCGGGGTGTCTCGCACCGCGGTCCGCGAAGCGCTGGGCCGGTTGGAGCGCTCGGGCCTGATTCACATCCGTCAGGGCGGGTCCACGGTGATCCGGGATTACCGCAGCGACGCCGGATTCGACGTGCTGCCACTACTACTCGCCTACGGCGGCGATGTGGATCGCCGCACACTGGCAAGCGTCATCGAGGCCCGGGCCATCATCGGCCCCCAGGTGGCGCGCCTGGCCGCTCAACGATCTCACCAGGATCCCGGTGTCGCAGATCGGCTGCGCGCAATGACCGCCGACCTGGAAGCGGAAAACGATCCGCTACAACGCATGTGGCAAGCGCTCGGGTTCTGGGAGCTAGTCATCGACACCGCCGACTCGATTGCCTTCCGGCTGGTGTTCAACACCATGCGCGACTCGTATGTGCGGGCGCTGGACGTGCTCGTCAACGTGATGGCCGCCGAAGTCGGCGACATCGGCCACTACCGCGCGCTCGCCGATGCCATCGCCACGCAAGATGCAGACGCCGCGCAAGAGGCCGCCGTTGCCATGCTTGCATTGGGCACCAAGGCATTTGACGAACTCCTGGAGCAACTCATGGACGAATCGGAGAACCGGAAATGACCCGCGCCGCACGTAAGTCGATGACTCTGCGCGATGCCCTTGTCGAATTCGTCAAGCACCCCACCCCATGGATGCTTGTCGTATGGTCCGCAGCTCAACTGGGCGCCAGACTCTCCGTCGGTGGCTGGACAATTGCCGATGCCATTACACCCGTTGTGCTGGTAGCGATCTCGCCCATCGCCGAGTGGCTGATCCACGTCGGGATCCTGCATTGGCGCCCGCGCTCGGTGGGGCCGGTGAAAATCGACTCGCGGCTCGCCCGTGATCACCGCCTGCATCATCAGGATCCGCGGGACATCCCGCTGGTGTTCATTCCCTGGCCGAGCCTGGTCGTGGTGATCATCGGATTGACCCTGGCCGCGCTTTTTGCGTTCCCGCGCACGGGACTTGGGCTCACCTTCGCACTCACAGTGGCGTTGTTCCTGGTGTTCTACGAGTGGACTCACTACCTCGTCCATACCGACTACAAACCGCGTCACACGATCTATCGGGCGGTCTGGCGAAACCACCGGTACCACCACTTCAAGAATGAGAACTACTGGTTTACCGTCACCAGCTCGGGAACCGCCGACCGACTGCTCGGAACCTATCCTGATCCACAACAGGTGCAGTCTTCACCGACGGTACGAAATCTGCACGCGTCCAGCATTACTGGCTAGCTCCCGGCGTCCGGCCCGTAGCTGGCACCTGAGTAGCCGGTCTGTTGATGATCCGGGGCATCAGGGTGATTTCGCGGCCGACTACCCGAATTGGTCACCACCAGGAACCCCAGCCCAACGACCAGCAGCACTGCCACCGTCGCTATGACGATGACAGCGGTCATCATGCCTCGGCCCGCTCCGGCCGTAATGCGAAGTAACGCAGCTTCTTTCCAAATGCGATCTGAAGTTCCCGCCGCCCGCCGCGACGCACGAGCGCGATCCGGCGAAGCCCCTCGGCAACCTCGCGATCCATCATCCAGTCGCGCAGACGCGGCAGCTCGTAACTGTATGTGCGGAACTCTTTGGCGTCACACAGCACGCAGCACCGCATGGAGTGCAGGCGCGCGTACTGCTCGAATTCGTACTCCCAGTTGGGCAGTTCAGCGAGCCACGGCACCGCATTGGCGACATCGAAACGCCGCTTGCTGCGCAGCTGCACACCGGCGGTCAGCGCCGTGTACTCGTCGAAACCCGACGGGGCATTGCCGGCAAGCAGGTCCGACAGCACCGACAGTTGCCGACGCCGCAAGACCTCGCGGTTGTCAAGCATGAACAACACCGGCCTTGATCGCCTGACGGACCACCGAAAGGTCAGTGCTTACGCTGGCTTCGTCGATGGACCCATCACGCTCGATCAGCACGCCCAGGCCGCGGCCCGAGGTGAGCACCACGAGCTCGGTGAGCAGATCCGCCACCGGATCGATGATGGTGTCGGAGTGGGTGTCCCAGTACAGGTCGCCCTCGAACCGGCCACCGGCGATGTGCACATACGCGACACGCTCGATCGGGAAACGGCGCAGCATCGCAACAGGGTCGGTGCCCGAGGCGACTGCTGTCGCATACAGGTTGGGCACGTCGAGCACCAGCCAACAGCCGGTGCGCCGGGACAGTTCCCGCAGGTAGTCGGGCTCGCTCAGCTCGTTCTCGGGCCACTGCAAGGTGGTGGCCACATTCTCCAGCGCCAACGGCACACCGAGGTCGTCTTGCACTCGGGAAACGTTGTCCACCAACACATCCAAAGCCAATGTGGTGCGCGGCGGAGCCACCAGGTGCCCCGCCTCGAGCACGCCGCGCTGGCCCCCACTTTCGAAGCCTGCCCGCACGAACGCCACATGCTCGCTGACCATCGGAGCATTCAGTTCCGCGGCCAGGGCGGCCAGGTGCTTGACGCGCTTGGCGTCAGGCAGATCGGCTCCGGCAAGACCCAATGACACACCGTGCGGCACGACGACGGTGCCCGCCTCACGAAGGCGCATCAGTTCGACCGGCAGCGCTCCCGGACGAAAGTTCTCGGCGACGATCTCGGTGAAGGCGAGACTCAGAGCATCGTCTGTGACGGCACCCTGGTTGAACATCGCAGCAAGCTCTGGACGCCACGAGGCGCCAACCGCGGGCTCATCGGCCAGCACGGTCTTAAGCGGGTGATTTGAAGAGGCCACCGCGGTTACCCCCTTATCTCAAGACCGGCGAACTACGCCAGTCTAGCTACCACGTTGATAGCTTAGAAGTGCTTAGGTGCCAGCGGCTCAAAAAAGCCATCCGATCCCGGCCGGAAGTTCGCCACGGACGTAACTGCGGCAATCGGCAGCGGTCCGTACAGATGAGGGAACAGCATCGATTCGGGGTCGCTAGGCACGCCCGGTTCCCAACGTACCGGAGAGTCCAGCAGATTCAGGGCAACAGACAATACGACCAGATCACACCTTCCGCGATACAAGCGGTTGGCCGGAAGGTGAACCTGGTACGGCTCGGAGAGGTGAATAAATCCCGTTTCGTCCAGTGACGTGGGCCGATGCTCCCCCTGTTCACCCGCCAACGCCCACTCTTCGTCGGAACAGATGTGAACGAGTTCGGGTTCACCCGGCGGCATCGACTGCATCACACCAGCCTGCCTCAACCCTGTAACGCCCTCGACGTGAGCCGCGACACACCGGACACACGCGGGGAACAACCGAAACCCCCCAAACGTCTGACAAAGTACATACATAGGCGCCGAGCGGTTCACCGGACCGCAAAGCTCAGGAGAGATACGGAGGAGCCATGAACGCAACTCTGACCAGTCCAGAGCTGACGAAGGCTGACCGCTGCGATCGTTGCGGTGCGGCTGCTCGAGTCCGCGCCACACTCCCGTCGGGAGCGCAGCTGCTCTTTTGCCAGCACCACGCTAACGAGCACTCCGAGAAGCTGAGCGCGATGTCGGCGGTGCTGTACATCAGCGGTCCGGACGAGGATTAGTCACCGCGGTTTCACCCCCGGTAAGTACTGCTGACCATCCCATCAGGAATGCTGGTGTGGCCATGAGTGATAAGCCACGCCATTTCTCGTTCGGTCGAGACGTCTTGCACGTAATGCGCCGCACGGCCGTAAAGAGTTGGGACGACTCGATTTTCGCGCAGTCGGCGCAGGCCGCCTTCTGGCAGGTGTTGTCACTACCGCCGCTTCTTTTGGGGATCCTGGGGAGCTTGACGTTCGTCGGGCCGCTGTTCGGACCGGACACGCTGCCCGAGATCCAGGAGCGAATCCTGCGGGTGGCCAACAGTGTTTTCAGCAAGAGCGTGGTCACCGAGATCATCGAGCCCACCATCGTCGACATCATGCGCGACGGGCGCGGCGAGGTGGTGTCCATCGGATTCGTCATCTCACTGTGGGCAGGGTCCTCGGCGATATCTAGCTTTGTGGACTCCGTGGTGGAGGCGCACGACCAGACACCCCTGCGCCATCCCGTGCGCCAGCGGTTCTTTGCGCTGGGCCTGTACGTCGCCGCGCTGGCGATGGCGGTGGTGACCTTGCCGGTGATCGCCCTCGGGCCCAAGCGGATCGCCGAGGTGGTACCCGACTCTTGGAATGCGGTGCTGCGTTACGGCTACTTCCCGCTCTTCGGCATCGCACTAGTGGCCCTGGTGACGCTGCTGTACCGGGTATCCCTACCGCGGCCGCTTCCTTCACACCGGCTATGGATCGGTGCGCTGTTGGCGGTGACGTTCTTCGTGATCGCCAGCCTGGGGCTGCGGTTCTACCTGAACTGGATCACCCGCACCGGATACACCTACGGCGCCCTCGCGACCCCCATCGCGTTCTTGCTGTTCGCGTTCATGCTGGGATTCGCGATCGTGCTGGGCGCCGAGCTGAATGCCGCGATCGAGGAGAACTGGCCGGCCGGGGCCACCCACGCCCGGCAGTTGCGGGAATGGCTGAGCCCCCAAAACGGCGAGAACACCGCCGCGAGCAGCCCCGACGAGGCGGCTCCGGAGAAAGCCCCCGAAGGCTGCTAGTCCTTCTTCATCATTTCGTAGATGCGCTTGCAGTCGGGGCACACCGGTGAGCCGGGCTTGGCCGACTTGGTGACCGGAAAAACCTCGCCGCACAGGGCGACCACATGGTTTCCCATGACCGCGCTCTCCACGATCTTGTCCTTCTTGACGTAGTGAAAGACCTTCGGCCTGTCACTGTCGGTGCTCTCGTCGACGGTGGTGTCCGGACGCTCGAGCGTCTGCGTGTCCATCCCTACATTGTGACATCCTGGAGATATGAGAAAAGAGCTGTCGTTCGATGACGACGGCCACCCTGTACTCATCACAGCGGCCGCGGTCTCGGTCGAAGAACAACACCGCGCCCGGGTACGCCGCTATTTGACGCTGATGGCGTTCCGGATCCCGGCACTACTGGGCGCCGCCTGGGCCTACAGCGTGTGGCACAACGGATGGATCTCGCTGGCGATCTTGGCGGCATCGATCCCACTGCCCTGGATGGCGGTGCTCATCGCCAACGACCGTCCTGCCCGCAAGGCCGAGGAACCGCGGCGATACGGGCCCCAGGAACATCGGCACTCGCTGTTTCCCACGGCGGAACGCCGAGCGATTGATCCCGCGCCTCCGCCGCAACCGCGCACCCCGCCGGAAGGCTCCGCTGGCCCGTCTTAGGGACAGCTATGTCAATTCTCAGGACATTCTCAGCTGCTAACTCGAAATCCGCAGGTCAATGACGGCGCCATTTGGGAACCTCAGGAACTTTCTGGGCCACCCGGGCGTTGCAACTCATGAGACCTACGGATCAACTAGGAGGCAGCGATGGCAAACGCCACGACCCGTCCGGCCCGTACTACTGAGTCCGACGATCTGGACACCCAAAGTCCAGCCGCCGACCTCGTGCGGGTGTATTTGAACGGCATCGGCAAGACTGCTCTGCTCACGGCGGAGGACGAAGTCGAGCTGGCAAAACGGATCGAGGCGGGGCTGTATGCCCAGCACCTTCTGGACACCAAGAAACGCCTCGGCGAGGCCCGCAAGAAGGATCTGGCAGCCATCGTGCGGGAAGGTAGCGCCGCGCGCAGCCACCTGCTGGAGGCCAACCTGCGGCTGGTGGTGTCGCTGGCCAAGCGCTACACCGGACGCGGGATGCCGCTGCTGGACCTCATCCAGGAGGGCAACCTGGGCTTGATCCGCGCCATGGAGAAGTTCGACTACGCCAAGGGGTTCAAGTTCTCGACCTACGCCACCTGGTGGATCCGTCAGGCCATCACCCGCGGCATGGCCGATCAGAGCCGCACCATCCGCCTGCCAGTGCACCTGGTGGAGCAGGTGAACAAGCTGGCTCGCATCAAGCGTGAGCTGCACCAGCGGCTCGGTCGCGAGGCCAGCGACGAGGAACTGGCCGAGGAGTCCGGCATTCCCGTGGAGAAGATCGGGGATCTGCTGGACCACAGCCGGGATCCGGTGAGCCTGGACATGCCTGTCGGTACCGACGAAGAAGCGCCGCTTGGCGACTTCATCGAGGACACCGAGGCCATGTCGGCGGAGAACGCCGTCATCGCCGAGCTACTGCACTCGGACGTGCGCAGCGTGCTGGCCACTCTCGACGAGCGTGAGCAGCAGGTCATCCGGCTTCGGTACGGACTCGATGACGGACAGGCCCGCACACTCGACCAGATCGGCAAGCTGTTCGGACTGTCTCGCGAGCGGGTGCGTCAGATCGAGCGTGAAGTCATGACGAAGCTGCGCCACGGCGACCGCGCAGAACGCCTGCGTTCGTACGCGAGCTAGTTGACCTACTACCCTGCCCTCGGGGCGCTGCGTTCTGGAAGCGCAGCGCCCCGATTTGCGTTGTAGATCGGTAGACTAAGCACGACCGTAAGGGGCGAGTGGTGAACGATCTTGTCGATACGACAGAAATGTATCTGCGAACGATCTACGACCTCGAAGAAGAGGGCGTGGTGCCGCTGCGTGCCCGCATTGCCGAAAGGCTCGAGCAGAGCGGCCCGACCGTGAGCCAGACGGTGGCGCGGATGGAACGCGACGGCCTGCTGAACGTCGCCGGCGACCGCCACCTCGAACTCACCGACAAGGGCCGCGCACTGGCGGTCTCGGTGATGCGCAAGCACCGGCTGGCCGAATGCCTGCTGGTCGACGTGATCGGGCTGCCGTGGGAAGACGTGCATGCCGAGGCCTGCCGTTGGGAACACGTGATGAGCGAGGATGTCGAGCGCCGTCTGCTCACGATCCTCAACAACCCGACCACTTCCCCGTTCGGTAACCCGATCCCCGGCCTTTCCGAGTTGGGTGTGCCCGCCGACAGGTCCGAGAATGCCAGCGCCGTGCGGCTGACCGAGATTCAGTCAGGGTCCCAGGTCGCGGTGGTGGTACGCAGGCTGGCCGAACACGTGCAGGCCGATACCGATCTGCTGTCGCGCCTCAAGGACGCCGGTGTGGTGCCGAATGCGCGCGTCACCGTGGAGTCTTCCCCCGATGGCGTCATCATCATCATTCCGGGCCATGAGAGCGTCGAGCTGCCGCACGAGATGGCGCACGCGGTCATGGTGGAGAAGGTCTAGCTCACACCTCGAACCTGCCTGGGCGGCAGGCTGATTCCCAGCTCGTGAGCCAGCCGGAAGCCGGTATCGGCCAGGGCACGAATTTCACCGGGGCGCATACCGGAGTGCAGCGCTGACATCAAGAGCTGCCCCAGACGATGGTCCGGCCGAGCAGTGAGCGCGGCGTCTAGAGCGACACCAGCCAGTGGACCATCGCCGCGCACATAGGCACTAAATCCCAATAACACCAACGCTTCCGCACGCCAGGGGTCAGGGAGCAATCGGCTCAGCGCCAGCCACAGCCGTTCCACATCGTCGGACAGCACACCGACAGCCAACGCACACAACGTGTCTCGGACCCGCACGACCGTCAGGGAGCGAGCAATCGCCAGCAGCTCACGGTTGGACAGTGAACGGAATTCCGCTGTTCGGCACGCCGCCCGCATCACTCGATTCACGGCACGCCGGTCTGCCACGCTGGCCTCGCCTTGTCCCTGAGACGCCCGCCGCAAGGAGACGGCCAGCGCGCAGGTGCGCGCGGTGTCGGAGGGCGCGATCAGCGCCACGAGATCCTCCCTACGGCGATGCACCGTCCTGCCGGCCAAAACCGCCGCCGCGGTCAGCGGAGAGCACCCGGGATCGTCGACGGGCCCGCCAGCGCCGCATCCGTCATAACAGCGCCACCAGCCCTGGGGCCCGACACGGTCTACCGTGTGGCCGGCAATTAACGAAATGCCCTGACGTTCTAGATGTTTGGCTAGCCGCCGGATGATGTCACCGGCCTCACGCTCGTCTATGTCCGCACTGATGACCACTGCGATCACCGCATCGGCCGGCCCCGGCCTCAACACCTCGGCCAGCACCTCGAATGCCAGGCAGTCGGTGCCGTCCAGGTCATGAAGGTCCCTGCGCAGTATCGCTTCGATGAGCCCACCGGCGAGTGTCACCACAACAAGGGAATCTTCCGGAATGAACCCCAACATCGCCGGTAGCGCGGCGATCAGGGCAGAGGGCCGATTCAATCGGAAGTCGGGACGACCGAGCGGTCCGGGAATCAGTGATGTCATGTCCGCACCGTGACAGCCAGGACCGTCAACCCCGCGATAGCGACCTCGCGTTGTGCCAGCGCCTCCGGGAACCTGTGGATGCCGCGGGGACTGTGGACAACCCGCCCGATGGAGCCGGATGTCAGTGGAAGCTGTCGTGCACCTTGAGTACAGCCGCAGTGAAGGCCTGATCCAGGAGCACCGCATCGGGCTCGGTGCCCTGAAAAGTCATGTAGGTGGCCTGGATTCGTATATCTGCGATCTGCGCGATGAGCGACAGGGTGGTTTGTGTACCGTTGCCTGCCCCGGACGGCGACACCGTTTGGTTGACCGCCACCGAATCATCGGCGTTGATGGGCGGAGCCACGGCCTGAGAGGCCGTCACCGTGCTCGTGACCTGGTCCGGGTCGGTGAAGGTATACGAAGTGCAGCGCTCCAGTTGCGTCTTGTAGGTGGCAAGCGGTTGCGGCACGCGAAGTACCGCCACCGTGATGGTCGAATTGTCGGACTCGTTGGTGCCCACCGCCACCGCTGCGTCCTGCGGCACTGCCGGAACGGGTTCCGGTGTGCATGTGGTGGGGGCGACGGTAGCCGCATCGGGCACGCCCCGGATGTCGCGGAGCGCCAGACCGGCGGCACCAGGATCCAGCGTGGTGGCCGGATATTGATGCGGGAAGTCCGTCGGCGCCAGCAGGAGCGCCCCCACCGGGCCCGCCGGTGCCCGCGGCGGCGCGGTGGTGGTGGTCAACGGGGACGATGCGCCACCGGATGACTCCATGGGCGTTCCGTCGATTGCCCGCGTGCATGCGGGCGATGTCGCGGCGCAGCATCCAGCCACAACCATCGTCGCTACCAGCCGCGATGCCGTCACGGTCACATGCTGCCATCGGCACGGCCCGGGTCCCCGGAGGCGCGCGCGAGATTCGGTAGGGACAACTGTTCATGTCACCGTGACACGGACGGCATGCACGGTTAGACGAATCGGCGTATTGAGTACACCCATGACCAACGGCCTTCGCGCAAGCGGCTCATCCACGGCAGCAGAAACCCCCACCTACGACCTCGTCGTCATCGGATCGGGCCCCGGCGGCCAGAAAGCCGCCATCGCCGCGGCCAAGCTGGGCAAGTCGGTGGCCGTGGTCGAACGCGACAACATGCTCGGCGGTGTCTGCACCAACACCGGAACCATTCCGTCCAAGACGCTGCGCGAGGCCGTCCTCTACCTGACCGGCATGAACCAGCGCGAGCTCTACGGCGCGAGCTACCGGGTCAAAGCCAACATCACTCCCGAAGATCTGCTGGCCCGCACCGAACACGTCATCCGTAAGGAAATCGAGGTGGTGCGTTCCCAGCTCCTGCGCAATCGGATCGACCTGATCAGCGGCATCGGACGGTTCGCCGATGAGCACACCGTCGTAGTGGAAGAGCCCTCCCGGGGCGAGCGCACCACACTGCATGCCGAGTACGTCGTGCTGGCCACCGGCACCAAGCCTGCCCGGCCCGCCGGTGTGGCGTTCGACGAACGCCGCGTCCTGGATTCGGACGGCATCCTGGATCTGCGCTTCATCCCCGGATCCATGGTGGTGGTCGGTGCGGGCGTCATCGGAATCGAGTACGCCTCCATGTTCGCCGCCCTGGGCACCAAGGTGACCGTGGTGGAGAAACGCGACTCGATGCTGGACTTCTGCGATCCCGAAGTCGTTGAGGCCCTTCGCTTTCACCTGCGCGACTTGGCCGTGACCTTCCGTTTCGGTGAGGAGGTCACCGCCGTCGACGTCAATGATTCGGGCACCATGACCACATTGGCCAGCGGCAAACAGATCCCCGCCGACACCGTGATGTACTCCGCGGGACGACAGGGGCAGACAGATCAGCTCGACCTCGCCCGGGCCGGGCTGGAGGCCGACAACCGAGGCCGGATCTGGGTTGACGCGAACTTTCAGACCAAGGTCGACCACATCTACGCGGTGGGTGACGTGATCGGCTTCCCCGCGCTGGCGGCCACCTCGATGGATCAGGGCCGCCTCGCGGCCTACCACGCGTTTGGCGAGCCGTCCAAAGGCATGACCGATCTGCAACCGATCGGCATCTACTCCATCCCCGAAGTGTCCTATGTGGGCGCCACCGAGGTTGAACTCACCAAGAACGCGATTCCCTACGAGGTGGGTGTCTCGCGTTATCGCGAGCTGGCGCGCGGACAGATCGCCGGAGATTCCTACGGAATGCTCAAGCTGCTGGTGTCCACCGAGGACCTCAGGCTGCTCGGAGTGCACATCTTCGGCTCTGATGCCACCGACCTGGTCCACATCGGACAGGCGGTGATGGGCTGCGGCGGCACCGTCGAGTACCTGGTCGACGCGGTTTTCAACTACCCGACGTTCTCCGAGGCCTACAAGGTCGCCGCACTCGACGTGATGAACAAGATCCGCGCGCTCAATCAGTTCAAGGCCTGAAGGATTTCGCGCTGGGCGAATGCCGCCCACATCCGGAATTTGCATCCCGCCTGGGCCGTTGAGGCCATAGGTACATTCGCCGTTTGCCTGCCAGTAAGGGACACTGGTGGGACGAGGACGCGAAGGGAGGCGAATCATGACAAGCAGTAACGACGGGGAGCAGCAGCCGTACAGACCCGATCAGAGTGGCATGTACGAGCTGGAATTCCCGGGTCCACAGCTGGCATCCGCCGATGGGCGCGGTCCGGTTCTGGTGCATGCGTTGCAGGGCTTCTCCGACTCCGGTCACGCCGTGAAGCTGGCGGCCGCGCACCTGCGTGACACGCTCGAAAGCGAATTGGTCGCGTCATTCGCCATCGACGATCTGCTCGACTACCGGTCTCGCCGTCCGGTGATGACGTTCAAGAGCGATCACTTCACCGAGTACGCCACGCCCGAACTCAACCTGTATGCGCTCAAAGACACCAAGGGCACACCGTTCCTGCTGCTGGCCGGGCTTGAGCCAGATCTGAAGTGGGAGCGTTTCGTCACCGCGATCCGGCTGCTGGCCGATCAACTCGGTGTACGCAAGACCATTGGACTGGGCGCGATTCCGATGGCGGTACCGCATACCCGCCCGATCACCCTGACCGCACACGGAAACGACCGCAAGACCCTCGACGAGCACCCGGGCTGGATCGATGAGGTCCAGGTCCCGGGCAGCGCCTCCAACCTGCTGGAGTTCCGTCTGGCCCAGCACGGCCACGATGTGGTCGGCTTCGCCGTCCACGTTCCCCATTACCTGGCACAGACCGACTACCCGGAGGCCTCGCAACGCCTGCTGGAGGAAGTCGCCAGGACCGGCGATCTGGATCTGGATCTGCAGGCGCTTACCGAGGCAGCCGGCAAGGTGCGCAACCAGATCAACGAGCAGGTGGAAGGCAGCGAAGAAGTCGCTCAGGTGGTCCATGCGCTGGAACGCCAGTACGACGCCTTCGTCGCGGCGCAGGAGAATCGCTCGTTGCTGGCACGGGACGAGGAGCTTCCCAGCGGTGACGAACTGGCCGGAGAATTCGAGCGTTTCCTCGCTGAACAGGCCAAGTTCGGCGAGGATCCGTCCGGCGATGGGCCTGTTCTCTAAGCCTGTTGTCCGCTCGCCGCGCCAAATTTGCGGCGAAGGGTCAAAATACTTGACATGAATCCTCCGCCGCGGCTCCTGCATCCAGTGCCGGATACCGAGCACACCGAGGGTGCCGATGTCGGCGACAATGCTGAATCGGCCACCGACGCATCGACGCGTCCACGGATGGCGTTCCGCACCATCCACGGGTACCGGCGCGCCTTTCGAATCGCGGGATCGGGACCCGCACTTCTGCTCATTCACGGTATCGGCGACAACTCCGCGACATGGGACAGCGTGCACGCGCAGCTCGCCGAGCATTTCACTGTGATCGCCCCGGATCTGCTGGGGCACGGCCAGTCGGATAAACCACGCGCCGACTACTCGGTGGCGGCCTACGCCAATGGCATGCGGGACTTGCTGGCCGTGTTGGACATCGAGAAGGTCACCGTCGTCGGGCATTCGCTGGGCGGCGGCGTTGCGATGCAGTTCACCTACCAGTTCCCCCACCTGGTCGAGAGACTCATTCTGGTCGCGCCGGGCGGGGTGACCAAAGATGTCAACATCGTATTGCGTTGTGCGTCAATGCCCGTCATCGGAGATGCGATCGGGCTTCTGAGACTGCCGCTGGCCATGCCGATGATCCGGCTGACCGGCGCAATAGCCGGCGCGACGTTGGGACGGGCCGGAATGGGCCGCGACATCCCCGACGTCCTGCGGGTTCTCGCCGACCTGCCCGAGCCCCGGGCCTCGGCCGCGTTCACCCGGACGCTGCGCGCCGTGGTTGATTGGCGCGGCCAGGTGGTCACCATGCTCGACCGATGTTATTTGACCGAGTCCGTTCCCGTGCAGCTGATTTGGGGTAGCGACGACCTGGTGATCCCGGTTAGCCACGGCCATTTCGCCCATGCGGCGATGCCCGGCTCGACACTAGAGATCTTCGAGCACTCCGGGCATTTCCCCTTCCACGACGACCCCGATCGATTCATCAGCATCGTGCGCCAATTCATCGACTCCACCGAGCCCGCCGAATACGACGAGAATGAGTTGCGCCGACTGTTACGCACCGGCATCACCGAGCACACGATCAGCGGCGCCGCACGGACCCGGATGGCGGTGCTCGACGCTATGGGCACCGACGAGCGCAGCGCCACCTAGCCACGAGAGCTCAAGCGGTACCGAAGGATTGCGCAGTTCACGGGGTATCCCGGTGCGCGGCGCGCGCGAGACGTAGAGTCGACGCATGAGTGTTGATGTCGCGGTTGTCCGCGTATTCACCGATGAGACAGGCAACTTCGGCAATCCCCTAGGGATCGTCAATGGTGCCGACGTTCCAGCGTCGGCACGCCAGGAGGTCGCTACCCGGCTGGGTTTCAGCGAAACAGTTTTCGTCGATCTTCCCGCCGAAGGATCCAACACCGCACATCTGCGGATCTTCACCCCGGCCGCCGAGCTGCCCTTCGCCGGACATCCGACCGTCGGATTGGCGTGGTGGCTGCGTGAACGCGGGACACCGGTCAACACCCTGCAGGTTCCCGCGGGCGTGCTCCAGGTGAGCTATGACGACCGCACGTGGATACGCGCCCGGTCCGAGTGGTCACCCGAGACCGATTTCCACGAGCTGGACTCCCCCAAAGATGTGGATGCTGCCGATCCTTCCGACTACGCCGACGAACTACTGCATTGCGTCTGGGCGTGGCAGGACCGCAATACGAGTCTGGTGCGATCGCGGGTATTCGCGTTCGACCTGGGTGTCAACGAGGACGAAGCAACTGGTTCGGTGGCGGCACGGATGACCGACCTGTTGAGCCGTGATCTGATCGTCAATCAGGGCAAGGGTTCACAGATTCTCACGCAATGGAGCCCGGAGGGCTGGGTGACTATCGGTGGCCATGTCGTCGCCGATCAGTCACTGACGTTGGACTAGCGACGCACGGCACCGCCATCTGGGTCTAGGACCCTGTCGGAGCGTCCCGGTGCGCGCGCAATGCGGCGATCTCGCGTTCGAAGTCCTCGGCGGAGCTGAATCCGCGATACACCGAGGCGAAACGCAGGTACGCGACCTCGTCCAGGTCGCGAAGCGGGCCAAGGATGGCCAGGCCCACCTCATTGCTGGGGATTTCCGGGGATCCGGCGGCCCTGACGGCATCCTCGACTTGCTGAGCAAGCAGATTCAGCGCGTCGTCGTCGACGTCGCGACCCTGACAGGCACGGCGTACGCCCTTGATGACCTTGTCGCGACTGAACGGCTCGGTGACACCGCTGCGCTTCACAACAGCGAGCACAGCGGTCTCGACGGTGGTGAAACGACGGCCGCACTCCGGGCACGATCGACGTCGCCGTATCGCCTGACCCTCATCCGCCTCACGGGAATCGACCACACGCGAGTCTGGATGCCGGCAGAACGGACAGTGCATTACTGCTCCTTCGCCGGTTCTGGACTCCAAGTCGTTGGGCTGGGTGAGCTGACGCACAGCGCAACGCGCCCAGACCGGTGTCGAGGATACCCGTGCTCCCGCACGTTCGAAGGTCACGCCCGTTCGCCGATCAGCCGACCGGAGAAACCAGTGTCTGACCGGCTTGCACTGTCGCCGAATCGAGTTCATTGAGTTCACGGATCTTGGACACCACCGCCGAGCGCGGCGCGCCCGGTGCGACACGCGAGGCCACATCAGCCAGGGTCTCTCCGGGCGCGACCTGGACAACCGCCACGCGGTCGGGCACGTCAACTCCCCCGATTCCGGCGGCGCTGACCTGGCCGAGCATCAACAGCCACATGGTGGCCACGGCGGCACCCACCGAGACAACGATGGTGGCCTTAAGGCTCACCGGGCTGCGACGGTGCACCCGATGTGGCGCCGACGAGACTCGGATGCCGTTACCCCGGTACGCAACCGGCCGTCCGGAAGGCCTCCGGTAGGCGACGGTGCGCACCGGCAGTGCCCGGCGCTGGGTCAGCGGGTACTGGGCGCTGTACGCACGCGCCTGCGGGGCGCACTCGCGTGATGCGTGCTCGGCGGTGCGAAGACGCGGCGTGGTGAGAACGTTTGTGCTCATCGGTATGCCCTTCCTGTCCTGTCGATCGGTAAGCCCGTTCGCTCTTATGTTCGAATGTACTCGATCATGTGTTCGATGTCCGAACATGTGATCGATTTGTAGCATCCGCCACCGACAAGTGGTACTGACCAGCGACGACGCACCAGATAGTCGGGCCACCGACCGTCATTGGCGACACGCATCGAACACATGTTTGATAAATGTCGTCGACAGGTCTAGATTCGGGCCCATGAGCGATACACCCAGCAAGGGACCCGCCACCGGTTCACTGACCGAGCGCCAGCGGACCATCCTGGAGGTCATCCGCGCATCGGTGAATGAACGGGGCTACCCCCCGAGCATCCGCGAAATCGGAGACGCCGTCGGGCTTACCTCGACGTCGTCGGTCGCCCATCAACTACGCACCCTCGAACAGAAGGGCTTCCTGCGGCGTGATCCGAACCGTCCACGCGCCGTTGATGTTCGGGGTATCGATGACGCTCATACCCCCTCTGCCACCACCGATGTGGTGGGTTCGGGCGATCTGCCGGAGCCCACGTTCGTGCCCGTGCTGGGACGGATCGCCGCCGGTGGTCCGATCCTGGCCGAGGAGGCCGTTGAGGATGTGTTCCCACTCCCCCGCGAACTTGTCGGCGAGGGATCGCTATTCCTGCTCAAGGTCGTCGGCGAATCGATGATCGACGCCGCGATCTGCGATGGCGACTGGGTGGTGGTCCGCCAGCAGAATGTCGCCGACAACGGTGACATCGTGGCAGCGATGATCGATGGTGAGGCGACCGTCAAAACATTCAAGCGGACGACGGGTCAGGTGTGGCTGATGCCGCACAACCCGCTCTTCGAGCCCATCCCCGGTAACGACGCCGCCATCCTCGGCAAGGTCGTCACCGTCATCCGCAAGGTCTAGGCGGACCCGGGCGGCGGCCCGGGCGCAGAAGCATCCTCGACGGACGTTAGGAAGAGCTGGAAGTGCGCCACGTCGTGCCAGCTACCCAGCTTGTAACCGATCCGTCGATACAGCGCCACCTGTTCGAATCCCATTGCCACGTGTAGTTTTTCGCTCGCCAGATTAGGCACCACGACAACGGCCAGCACGGTGCGATAGCCGAGAGAGCGCAAACGCTCCAACAGCGCCGCGTACAACTGACGCCCCGCTCCGCGCTGCCGGCGCGCACCGTCTACATACACACTCACCTCGCAAGCCCACTGATAGGCCGTGCGGGACTTCCATGGCACCGCGTAGGCATACCCGAGAATCTCTCCGGCGTCTTCGGCGACTAGCCAGGCATGGCGGTGGGCCGCCGTCTGGATGCGTTCGGCAAGAACGACATCCGACGGCGGCACCTCCTCGAACGAAATAGCCGTCTCGGTGACATACGGCGCATAGATCGCCGCGCACGCGGCCGCGTCGGCGGCCGTGGCGTCACGGATACGCATCCGCGACTAGAGCGAACGTCCGATGATCTCCTTCATGATCTCGGTGGTTCCGCCGTAGATCGTCTGGATACGAGAGTCCATGTAGGCACGCGCCACCGGGTATTCACGCATGAAGCCGTAACCGCCGTGCAGCTGCAGGCAGCGGTCGATCAGGTGAACCTGCTTCTCGGTGCTGTACCACTTGGCCATCGCGGCCTGCTCGACGCTGAGTTCTTTCTTGTTGAGCAGCGTGATGAATTCGTCGACCATGATTCGGATCATGGTCGCGTCGGTGGCGAGCTCGGCCAGCACAAAGCGGCTGTTCTGGAAGCTCTTGATCGGCTTGCCGAACGCCTTGCGCTCGGATGTGTACTCGATGGTCGCCTCGAGCATGGTTTCCATCGCCGCAGCCGCGACGACCGCAATCGACATGCGTTCCTGAGGCAGGTTCTGCATGAGGTAGATGAAGCCCTGGCCCTCTTCGCCCAGCAGGTTGGCGGCGGGCACGCGAACGTCGGTGAAGGACAGCTCGGCGGTGTCCTGGGCGTCCAGACCCATCTTGTCGAGCTTGCGGCCACGCTCAAAGCCCTCCATGCCGCGCTCGACGACAATCAGGCTGAAGCCCAGCGCACCCTTTTCGGGGTCGGTCTGTGCGACCACGATCACCAGGTCGGCGTTGATGCCGTTGGTGATGAAGGTCTTCGCGCCATTGAGAATGTAATGATCGCCGTCCTTGACCGCGCGGGTCTTGATGCCCTGCAAGTCGCTGCCGGTCCCCGGCTCGGTCATGGCGATGGCGCTGATCAGCTCGCCGGAACAGAATCCCGGGAACCAGCGTGCCTTCTGCTCGTCGTTGGCCAGATCCCGGAAGTACGGGCCCGCGACATCGTTGTGCAGGGTGAAACCGATACCCGACTGACGGGCCTTGGTGATCTCTTCACCGATGATCGCGTTGTAGCGGAAATCCACGAGTCCGCCGCCACCGAACTCCTCGGGCATATCGGTGCCCAAAAAGCCCTGCTTGCCGGCCTCGACCCACAGCGAACGGTCGACGATCTTGTTCTCGTCCCACTCCTCGCGGTAGGGCTCTGCATGCCGTTCCAGGAAGGTCTTGAACGACTCGCGGAACAGTTCGTGCTCGGGTTCGAAGATGGTGCGTTTGAACTTAACGGCGCCGGCCATGATCACCTTCCGGTTTGGATTTACGTACTTGGCAGAATGTATACCAACCCACTGGTCGGTTGGTACTCGCCTACCCGGTTTCGACGGACAGAAAGCCTAGGCTGATTGAGGTGACCAGGCTGGCGCTTTCACATACCCACTGGGGTGCATTCACGCCCGAGGTCCACGACGGCGAAGTGATCGGTGTCACGCCCATCCCGACGGATCTGGACCCTTCCCCGCTGCTGCAGAACATTCCCGGTTCGATCCGCCACCAGGCCCGGGTTACCGCACCGTCTGTGCGGCGCGGCTGGCTGCGGGACGGGCCCGGCCCCAGTACTGCCCGCGGCTCGGACGAGTACGTGGAGGTGTCCTGGGATGAGCTCACCGAACTACTGGCCGATGAACTGCGACGCGTCGTCGATATCCACGGCAACCAAGCCATCTACGGCGGCTCGTACGGCTGGGCCAGCGCGGGACGATTCCATCACGCTCAGAGTCAGGTGCACCGGTTCCTGAAACTGCTCGGCGGGTACACCTTTTCGCGCCATTCGTACAGCCTGGGTGCCACCGGCGTCATCATGCCGCACGTGGTCGGCACCCACGATGGGCTCTTCAAGAGGTCGACGTCATGGGATGTCATCGTCGAGAACACCGATCTGTTGGTGTCATTCGGCGGAATCGCCTTGAAGAACACCGGTGTCAACCATGGCGGCACCACCGCACATCCGGCACGTGCCGCCCTCGACAAGTTCCGCGCCCGCGGTGGCCGCATCGTCTCGTTCAGTCCGTTGCGCGATGACATCGACGGCGAATGCGAATGGCATGCGCCCGTTCCCGGCACCGATGTCGCAGTCATGCTCGCGCTAGCCCACGTGCTGGCCGTGGAAGGGCTCGCAGACCTGACGTTCCTGAGCACTTATTGCACCGGCTACGAGCGGTTCAAACGCTATCTGCTGGGCCTCGACGACGGTGTGCCCAAGAGCCCGGAATGGGCCGCGAGCATCAGCGATCTGAAGGCCGACGAGCTGCGTGCATTGGCGCGGCGCATGGCCGCCGGACGCACCCTGGTCACGGTCAGCTGGTCGCTCCAGCGAGTACGCCACGGCGAGCAGGCGCCCTGGATGGGGCTCACCCTGGCGGCAATGCTCGGTCAGATCGGTGTTCCCGGAGGTGGTTTCGGCCACGGTTATGGCTCGATGAACGAGGCAGGACTCGCCCCGATCAGCTGCCCACTGCCCACCTTCCCGCAGGGGCCAAACCCGGTGACGACATTCATTCCGGTGGCAGCCATCAGCGAGCTGCTGCTGCGGCCCGGTGAGACGCTGGCCTACAACGGTCAAACACTCACGCTGCCAGACATCAAATGCGTCTACTGGGCAGGCGGCAACCCGTTCCACCACCATCAGAACCTGCCGCGTCTGCGCCGCGGCCTGGCGCGCGTCGACACCGTCGTGGTGCACGATCCGGTGTGGACGGCAATGGCCAAGCACGCCGATATCGTGGTGCCGTCCACCACCAGCCTGGAACGCGACGACTTCTCCGGGAGCCGCAATGACCCACTGCTGGTGGCCATGAAAGCCGCAGCGCCGCCGTACGCCAATTCTCGCGACGACTACACGACGTTCTCGGCTCTGGCCGACAGGCTCGGATTCGGCGGACAATTCACCGAGGGACGCACCGCCGCACAGTGGCTTCGCCACCTGTACACCGAATGGGCCGGGGCCCGGGACTTCCCGGTGCCGTCCTTCGACGAGTTCTGGGAGCGGGGCTACCTGCAGCTGCCCACCGATCCGGGCCTGACTCTGCTGTCGGATTTCCGGGAGAACCCCGATACGCACCCGCTGCACACCCCGAGCGGGCGCATAGAGATCTTCTCGGAAACCATCGACGGATTCGGATACGCCGACTGCGGCGGCCACCCACAGTGGTATGAGCCCACCGAATGGCTGAACGGAGAACGCGCCCAAAGCTTCCCGCTACACCTCATCGCCAACCAGCCCCGCACGCGGCTGCACAGCCAGCTCGATTTCGGTGGCACCAGCCAACGCTCGAAGGTTCGGGGACGCGAACCCATCCGCATGCATCCGGCCGACGCCACCGAACGCGGTATCGCCGATGGTGACGTGGTGCGGGTGTTCAACGACCGGGGCACCTGCCTGGCGGGCGCTGTTCTCGACGAGGGCCTGCGGCGCCACGTGGTGCAGCTGTCCACCGGGGCATGGTTCGATCCGATCGATCCGGCCGACACCGATTCGCCCTGCGCACACGGGAACCCGAACGTACTCACCGACGACGCAGGCACCTCGTCGCTGGCTCAGGGCTGCACCGGTCAGCACGTGCTCGTGCAGATCGAACGGTTCGAGGGCACACCGCCGCCCGTGCGCGCGTACATCCCGCCACGTCTTGTCGAGCGCGACTAGAGCCGCTACTTCAGTTCCAGCAGGCTGGCGGCCAGCGCCTGCGGCACTCTGGCGATCACCCGTGTGCCGGCCGCGAGGTGCTCGGTGGATTGCACATGCCCGTCGGTATGGATCCGGGCCACCAGATCACCACGCTCATAAGGGACCACCACGTCGACAGGCACATCGCCACGGGGCACCGTCTCGGCGAGCGCCTCGCGCAGCTTGGCAATGCCGTCGCCGGTGTGCGCCGACACGAACAGCGCTTTGGGCAGCGCACGACGCAACTGCGCCAGGGCAAGATCACTGGCCGCGTCGATCTTGTTGATCACCAACAGCTCCGGTGCCGCCGACGAATCGTGATCCGCGACGACGTCGCTGATGACCGCACGCACCGCTTCGATCTGGGCCAGCGGCGCCACGTCCGAGCCGTCCACCACATGGACCAGCAGGTCGGCGTCGGCCACCTCCTCCAGAGTGGACCGGAAGGCCTCGACCAACTGGGTGGGCAGGTGCCGTACGAAACCGACGGTGTCCGTGATGACGAATTCGCGTCCGTCATCGAACGTTCCGCGGCGGGTTGTCGGTTCGAGTGTTGCGAACAGTGCGTCCTGGACCAGCACCCCGGCCCCCGTGATCGCATTCAGCAGGCTCGACTTACCGGCATTGGTGTAACCGACGATGGCGATCGAGGGCACATCGCTTTCGAGCCGACGGCTGCGCTTGGTGTCACGCACCTTCTTCATGTCGCGGATCTCGCGACGCAGCTTGGACATGCGTTCGCGGATTCGGCGCCGATCGGTCTCGATCTTCGTCTCACCGGGGCCGCGGGTACCCACGCCGCCACCGGCGCCTCCGGCGCGACCACCGGCCTGACGAGACATGGATTCACCCCAGCCGCGCAGTCGCGGCAGCATGTATTCCATCTGTGCCAAAGACACCTGGGCCTTGCCTTCGCGGCTGGTGGCGTGTTGGGCGAAGATATCCAGAATCAGCGCGGTGCGATCGATGACCTTGACCTTCACCGCTTTCTCCAGGGCCACCAGCTGCGCCGGGCTGAGCTCGCCGTCGCAGATCACGGTGTCGGCACCGGTGGCCAGTACGATCTCCCGCAGCTCTATCGCCTTGCCAGAGCCGATATACGTTGCCGGATCAGGCTTTTGGCGACGTTGAATCAGACCTTCGAGTACCTCGGATCCTGCAGTTTCGGCCAGCGCGGCGAGTTCGGCCATGCTGGCGTCGGCCTCCTGCGAGGTCCCGTCGGTCCAGACACCCACCAGCACAACCCGTTCCAGGCGCAGCTGCCGGTACTCGACCTCGGTGACGTCGGCAAGTTCGGTGGAGAGCCCCGCCACACGTTTGAGTGCCGCGCGGTCTTCGAGGGCGAGTTCGCCATCGGTGGGTGTCTGATAGGTCGTCGAATTCATGTCTCTGCTGTCTGCTCTTCGCGCGAGTCGCTCGTCGCGCACCGATGCTCCCACCGGTGGCTCATCGATCGCATCCGAATTATCCGCAGGAGCCAATGCCGCCCCACCATTCGTCGGAAATCTCACCGTCGGCCAACAGCATCGAAGGCCCACGCAGAAAACTGGACTCGGCGGTGACTGTCACCCGGACCTGTCCGCCCGGGATGTTGACGACGATCTCGCCGGTCGACTGCCCGAGGTGGCGCAGCGCCGCGTAGGCGGCCGCCACGGTTCCCGTTCCGCAGGAACGTGTCTCACCGACCCCGCGCTCGTGGACCCGCATGTGCACCGCACCGACGGCAGCGTCCGTGCCGTTCACGGGGGCGGTGAGCACCTCGATGTTCACACCGTCGGGAAACAGGACCTCATCAAAGCTGACCTGGGCACCCACGTCGAGTATGCGGAGATCCTCAACGGTCAGATCCGGGTCCACACACGCCAGATGCGGATTGCCCACGTCGATGGCGAGGCCGGAGAACCGCCGACCGCCAACACTTGCCTCGCCGGCGCCGAATTCCTTCACCGGCCCCATATCGACGGTCACATCGGCCGTGAGCTGGCTCCACGAGTTGATACGCACCGGCCGGGGCCCGGCCAGGGATGCGACCACGAACTCGTCCCGGTGTTCCAGCCCCACCGAACGCAGGTAGTGCGCGAACACCCGCACACCGTTACCGCACATCTCCGCGATGGAACCGTCCGCATTGCGGTAGTCCATGAACCAGTCTTCGCTGCTCACTCCGGCAGGCTTCTCCTCCAGCACCCCACCCTCGAGGGCAGCGCCCACGGTGGTCACGCGCAGCACGCCATCAGCCCCAAGGCCGCGTTGCCGATCGCATAACGCCTGAACGGCGGGCACCGTCAGATCCCGCTTGGTGTGGATGTCGGGCAACACCACGAAGTCGTTCTGGGTACCGTGGCCCTTGGTGAACTTCACGTATTCGAGGATAGGCGCCACCGCGACTCAATTTCGCCGCAGAGTGCTCCTGCATCGTCGCCGTCGCCCGCGAGCCACGTGATGCGGTGATCGCGACCGAACCACGATCGCTGACGGCGCACATAACGCCGGGTACCGATGAATGTCAGTTCCCGCGCCTGCGACAGATCATCGGAGCCTCCCCCGGCGTCCAAAGCCGCGATCACCTGGGCATATCCGATGGCCCGTGACGCGGTCACGCCCTCGCGCAATCCGGCGTCCAGCAGCTGCTCGACCTCCGCGACAAACCCCTGCTCGAACATCAGGTCGGTGCGCCGCGCGATCCGCTCATCGAGTTTCGAGGTCTCCCAGTCCAATCCGACGATCAGGGTGTCCCAGCGCGGGGCCCCGATGGTGGGTGCCGACGCCGCGAACGGCCGCCCGGTGAGCTCGATCACCTCCAGTGCCCGCACCGTGCGGCGCCCGTCGGTGGGCAAGATGATGGCTGCCGCCGCCGGGTCGCGCACGGCGAGTTCGGCGTGCAACGCGGCGACTCCGATCTCCGCCAGCCGCTGCTCCCAGCGGGCCCGCACCTGAGCATCGGTGGCCGGAAACGCCCAATCATCAAGCAACGCTTGGATGTACATCATCGACCCGCCGACGATCACGGGCACCTGCCCGCTCGCCAACAAAGTGTCGATGGCCGCGACGGCCTGCTGCTGATAGGTCGCGACGGTGGCGGTCTCGGTCACCTCGAGCACATCGAGCATGTGATGGGGAATGCCCCGGCGGTCGGCCGTAGGCACCTTGGCCGTACCGATGTCCATGCCGCGGTACAGCTGCATCGCGTCGGCGTTGACGATCTCGCCACCCAGTCGCTCGGCGATATCCAATGCGAGTGCCGACTTGCCTGTAGCCGTGGGGCCGATGACCGCGATGGGCCGCATCACGACACCTGCCAGGTGCCCGCGAAGTACCCGACCCCGTACGGGGAGCCCTGGTAGAGACACTGAGCTTGGACCCGATCGGACCCCGCCAATCCGCCAAGCACCTGGTAGACGGAGCCCCCGGTGATGACATCCGATACGCGCTGCAACGCGGCCGCGTCCCCCTGGGTGAGCGCATCGACAAGGTCCTGCTGCGCGGCGCCGGACTCGGGCCGGTATCCCCCGGGCGCCTTGTCGGTGAGGGTGTTGGCGCCGTCGGCGATGACGAGCACACCCGGAGGCGTCGGCATCGCGTGGATCTCGTCGCGCAATGCCCGCCCGATGGCGGCGCCATCCGTGCCCGAGACCAGCCGCGCCTCCACCGCGGCGGCTGGCACCTGCGCCCGCAGCCATCCGGCGATGAGCACCGGCAGTGGGAGTTGGGTGGGTCCGGAGAGCGTCGAAGACAGCGAAACACGCACGTCAACCCCGTATCCGGCGAATGTGCCCGATACTTCGCTGCCATACCGTCCGTCCCCTGCCCCAATGGCTATCCACTGTGTGGGCAGACTTCGCACCGCGATGATGGCGGCCTCGCGCAGCTCGGCGGTTTCCTGGGCAGCCTCTCCGCCCAGCTCGGGCACCAGCAGCGGGGTCGACGGGCAGATCGCTATCGAAAGAGCCACGGCGTTAGGAAACCTTCGGGGTCGTCGGTGGCGTATTTCCGGTCGTTTCACTGACCCGCGCCTGCAGGACCGCCTCGGTGCGCGCCAGTGCCGCCGTCGCAGCAACCATGATCACCACTGCGAACACGAGCATCATGGCGCCAAAGGTATTGGTGCGAAACGATTCACCTAGTACCAAGATGCCCAGCAACGAAGCGACCACGGGCTCGGTCACCGTCATCGTGGGTAGCGAGGCCACCAAGGTCCCGGCGTGGAAGGCGGACTGCTGGAGCGCCACCCCGGTAATACCGACCGCCGCCAGCGCGTAGCTTTCCGGGTTGATCAACAGGCTGACGATGCCGTGGCCAAGCGAATCGACAACACCTTTGGTGAGAACGGCCATCAGCCCCCACATGATCCCCGACGCCACCGCCAGCAGCACCGCCCGGCGCGGCCCAGGCCACCGCCGGGCGCCCTCCAGACACAGCAGTGTGACGGGTCCGATGACGGCGGCAACCTGCATCCACAACTGCGGTGTGGCATGTGGCATGCCGGCCACCGGGTTGCCCACCGACACCACCACGGAGATGGCGCCGGCAAGCAGAATCGCGGCTCCCCACTGGTATCCGGTGACCCTGCGTTTGGCCCACCGCGACTCGATGACCAGCGCGAACAGCAACGAGGAAACCATGATCGTCTGCACCAGCACAACCGAGCCCACACCGAGCGCGGCAGCCTGCAGCCCGAAGCCCACCAGGCTGATCAGCGTGCCCAGCCACCAGGGCCAATGCCGCAATAACGTGGTGATGGGACCCAATGCGCCGATATCATCGGCGGGCACGGCGTGGGCAGTGCGCTGGTGGATGACATCGCCGAACGCGACAGCCGCGGCGGCTCCGACGGCGAGTGCCGACGCGATATCCGCCTGGGACATCGCGGCCTCCTTGCGGAATCATCTGGCATATGTTCGCCCGTGCGGCGATGACACCTGTTTGAATGAACGGTGTAGTGAGCTTAGGGCGCCGTGTTGCGCGGCAACAATTGTAGGAAGAGGTTTCATGTCCGATCAGACCCAGCCGGAACTCTCAACACAGCAAGAGAGCGTTGCCCCCGTCCCCCGGCCGGGGCCGAAACCTCATCCGATGCCGCGGCGTCCCGCGGCATCGGCGCCCGCCCCTGCCGCCCACCACGGTGACCCGCACAAGTTCGGCCGCGTAGATGACGACGGCACCGTCTGGCTGATCACCTCCACCGGCGAGCGTCAGATCGGGTCGTGGCAGGCCGGGGATGCCGACGCGGCGTACTCGCATTTCGGCCGGCGATTCGAAGACCTGGAGACGGAGATCCAGCTGCTGGAACTGCGGCTCGGCTCAGGTTCCGGCGATGCACGCAAGATCAAGACCGCTGCCGAGCACTTGGCGCAGACCCTGCCCACCGCCGCTGTCCTCGGCGATGTGGACTCGCTCTCGGCACGGCTGTCGGCGCTCGTGGAGTCCGCAGATACCCAAGCGGCAGCAGCACGCGCACAGCGCGATGAGGCGCGTTCAGCGAGCATCTCCCGCAAGGAGGAGCTTGCCGCCGAAGCCGAGGAACTGGCGACCAACTCCACCCAGTGGAAGGCTGCCGGCGACCGGATCCGCGCCATTCTCGACGAGTGGAAATCCATCCACGGCGTCGACCGCAAGACCGACGACGCCCTGTGGAAGCGGTACTCGACGGCACGCGAGACGTTCAACCGAAGGCGCGGCGCACACTTCGCCGAGCTCGATCGCGAACGCGCCGGGGCACGGGAGAAGAAGGAAGACCTGTGCAAGCAGGCCGAGGCACTCTCGGATTCCACCGACTGGGGTGCCACCGCGGCCGCGTTCCGGAACCTGCTGAATGACTGGAAGGCCGCCGGGCGGGCTCCCCGGGAGACCGACGACAACCTGTGGCACCGTTTCAAGGCTGCTCAGGACAAGTTCTTCTCGGCACGCAATGCCGAGTCCGCCTCCCGCGATGCCGAATTCGTGGCCAATGCCGACGCCAAGCGCGCGTTGCTGGTCGAGGCCGAGAAGATCGATCCGGAGACCGATGTGGATGCTGCTCGGGCGGCGCTGCGGGCCATCGGTGACAAATGGGATGCCATCGGAAAGGTGCCGCGCGAGCAGCAGACCGATCTGGAACGGCGGCTGCGCGCGGTGGAGAAGAAGGTGCGCGAAGCCGGCGAGTCCGGCTGGGGCGACCCGGAGGCAGAAGCCCGTGCCGAGCAGTTCCGTGATCGCGCACGCCAGTTCGAGGAGCAGGCCGCCAAGGCGGAGGCTGCGGGCAAAGCCAAGGATGCCGAGAAGGCCCGTGCCAGCGCCAAACAGTGGCAGGAATGGGCCGATGCGGCGGTGGCCGCGGTCAAGAGCCGCTCGCGCTAGTTACTGCGCGCCCTCGCCGTCCTCGAAAGCGTCATCGAGGAACGTGCGCTGATCGCGTTTAGCGGCCTCGCGGCGCTGCTGCTCGGCCGCCAGCTGCACGGCGGTACGCGACCACACCACACGCGCCCAGTGGAAGGTCAACAGGATGACGGCGATCCAGGCGACCACCAAACCGATGCCCGGCCCAGGATGTCCGGCTCCGGCGGTCTGACGGGTCCAAATCGCAAGCATGCCAATCACACTGGCGACAAACGAGCCTGCCAGTGCGATCCAGGACAGCACCCAGCGGCGTGTCAGTAGTGCCAGCATGGAAAACCCGACACCGAAGACCATGGCAAGCCAGACGAAGATCCTGGACGGCACCCGCACCGATTCCTGGTCGGCGATCGCGCCGTTGACCAGGACGTCGAACCCTCTGGCGTGTCCGGTATGCGGGAGTACGAAGGTCAGCAGCAAGGCAAAGACCAGGACGGCCACCACCATGGCGCGGGCGCCCGGATCAATCTCACCGGCGACCTTCTTCTCGGCCGCATCGATGTCCCTGCGGAACTCCTCGAATTCGGCGTCGTCTTTTCCGGATTCCGCGTCACTCATAGCCCGCACCCTGCAACCTCAATCTGCTCTGCCGCCTTCGGGACTCCGATGGCCGGCATGCCCAAGCCAATTCCCGATGTGGACGGCTTCTTGCCGGTTTCGTGTGCATTACCCGCCTGGGTGCGCCGATGACTGAGCACTCCCCCGTCGGCGATCAGGTGATGCGGTGCCGCGCCGGTCACGTCGACGGTGATGACGTCTCCGGGACGCAGCTCCCCATCGATGTGCCCCTGCGGCCGGAAGTGCACCAGCCGGCCGTCGCGGGCGCGCCCGCTCATCCGCGCGGTCTCACCGTCCTTGCGCCCTTCCCCGGTGGCGATCAGCACCTCGATCTGTCGACCGATCTGCTTTTGATTCTCTTCCAGCGTGATGGACTCCTGCAACAGGATGAGCCGGTCATAGCGTTCCTGCACAACGGCTTTCGGGAGCTGGTCGGGAAGATCTGCAGCAGGGGTGCCGGGCCTGATCGAGTACTGGAACGTGAACGCGCTAGAAAAACGTGCCCGCCGCACGACCTCAAGTGTCTGCTCGAAGTCTTCTTCGGTCTCCCCGGGGAAGCCGACGATGATGTCGGTGGTGATCGCGGCGTCCGGCATGACCGCACGCACCTTGTCGATGATCGACAGGAAGCGCTCGGATCGGTATGAACGGCGCATGGCCTTCAGGACGCGGTCTGAACCGGACTGCAGCGGCATATGCAGCTGCGGACACACATTGGGTGTCTGCGACATGGCTTCGATGACATCGTCGGTGAATTCAGCCGGATGTGGTGAGGTGAAACGCACCCGTTCCAGCCCCTCGATGCGGCCACAGGCACGCAGCAGGTCGGCGAAAGCGCCACGATCACGGGCGATGTCGGGATCGGCGAAGTTGATGCCGTAGGCGTTGACGTTCTGCCCGAGCAGCGTCACTTCCAGCACACCCTGGTCCACCAGAGCCTGCACCTCGGCGAGGATGTCACCGGGACGACGATCGATCTCCTTGCCGCGCAACGAGGGCACGATGCAGAAGGTGCAGGTGTTGTTGCAGCCCACCGAGATCGACACCCAGGCCGCATAGGCCGATTCGCGTGTCGCGGGCAGCGCGGACGGAAAGTGCTCAAGGGCCTCGACGATCTCAACCTGGGCCTCGTTGTTGTGGCGCGCGCGTTCCAGCAGCGTGGGCAACGAACCGATGTTGTGGGTGCCGAAGACGACGTCGACCCACGGCGCCTTCTTGAGCATGCCCTCGCGATCCTTCTGCGCGAGGCAGCCGCCGACAGCGATCTGCATGTTCGGGTTGGCGGCCTTACGGGGCGCCAGGTGGCTGATGTTTCCGTACAGCTTGTTGTCGGCGTTCTCGCGTACCGCGCAGGTGTTGAAGATGACGATGTCGGCGTCGGTGCCGTCGGGGGCCTTGACGTATCCGGCCGCATCCAGGAGGCCCGACACCCGCTCGGAGTCGTGCACATTCATCTGGCAGCCGTAGGTGCGGACCTGGTACGTCCGGACCGCCGATTGATCGGAAGTCACGGTACTGGTCACGGACTTATGGTACGTGCCCGCATTCAGGCCGTTTCTCGCGCCGATGAGCGGCGGTTCCGCCACCGCGGCGTCATCGCACCCCGCGCTCCGGAACATGCCAGCCCTGCCACCAATCGTCGATGCTGCAGACGGCGTTCACACCTATCCACATCCACCAGCCGGCCCATATCCACGACTCCGGGTGCCCGGGCGCGGCGAATGCTTCGAGAACACCGAGCACGACGACCATCACGATCAGCGCGGCGACGACCGCGAAGGAGATATCTCGCCGCGGCCGGGGCCGCTCGAGAATCTCGCTGTCGCGCAGATGCCTCCCCGCATCGACGGTCACCTGCCTCGATGGCGTGACCAAACGCATTAGCGAGCTGGGCAGCAGAAACAATCCGCAGACCAGCCCGAAACTCGCCGCGATCCAGCCCCAGGTTGTTGCCCCGTTGATCACCGCGACCGGAAAAGACCCTATGAACAGAACAGATGCGAGGACTCTTGCGAACGCCTTGATTCGCGGGCCTTCGACGGAAGACCGCCGTCGCGTCCGCATGTCCCCAGTATTGCAGATGTTTGCTGACATCGGTCAGGCGAGGTGCCGGATCGCGGACCGTCCGATTCGCGGACCCCTGCGTTCCACGCTGCAAAAGTGTGGGGAACCCGTATTGTCTGACCATGCCGGTGAGCACCGACACCTCAACGAGCGGGGAAAACGCCCCCGCAACAAGCATCCCGATGATCTCCCTTGAGCATGTCGACAAGCACTTCGGCGACTTGCACGTCCTCAAGGACATCACCCTGGAAATCCCACGCGGTCAGGTCGTTGTCATCCTCGGGCCTTCCGGCTCGGGCAAGTCGACCTTATGTCGCACCATCAATCGTCTCGAACCCATCGACACCGGCACCATCCGAATCGACGGCAAGGCCCTTCCCGAAGAGGGACGCGCGCTGGCCAACCTGCGCGCGGAGGTAGGGATGGTCTTCCAGTCCTTCAACCTCTTCTCACACAAGACAATTCTCGACAACGTGACGCTCGCGCCCATGAAGGTGCGCAAGAAGGACAAGGAATCCGCACGCAAGCACGCCATCGAGCTGCTGGAACGCGTGGGCATCGCCAGTCAGAAGGACAAGTACCCCGCACAGCTGTCCGGCGGGCAGCAGCAACGCGTCGCGATCGCCAGATCGCTGGCCATGGGCCCCAAGGTCATGCTGTTCGATGAGCCCACCTCCGCACTGGACCCCGAGATGGTCAACGAGGTTCTCGATGTCATGGTGTCGCTGGCCAAAGAGGGCATGACCATGCTGGTGGTGACCCATGAAATGGGATTCGCCCGCAAGGCCGCAGACCGCATCATCTTCATGGCCGACGGTGCCATCGTCGAAGACACGGACCCGGAAAGCTTCTTCACCAATCCCAAGTCCGAACGCGCCAAGGACTTCCTCGGAAAGATCCTCGGCCATTGATCGGCCGCTTACGCGAAGAAGCTCAAGCACTGATGCGACGGCACACCGCACTGGTGGCGGCAGTTGCCTTGGTGACCACCCTCGTCAGTTCCTGCGGCAGTACCGAGCCACGTCAGCTGCTTGGATCGATCCGGGGCGGGACCGTCATCCTCGGTACGAAATTCGATCAGCCCGGGGTGGGCTTGCAGCACCCCGACAAAAAGATGAGCGGATTCGACGTCAAGATCTCCGAGTACGTCGTCAACGCCATCGCCGACGAACTTGGTGTCAAGCACCCGGCCATCCGCTGGTATGAGACGCCGTCGGCGCAGCGCGAGCAGCTCATCGACAACGGCACGGTGGACATGATCGCGGGGAGTTACTCGATCAACTACAGCCGCGCGCAGAAGGTGTCGTTCGCAGGCCCCTATCTCATTACCTACCAAGGGCTCCTGGTACGCAAGGCCGATGACTCGCTGACCACATTGGATGACCTCAACCGGGGCAAGAAGCTGTGTTCGGTGTCCGGATCGACGCCCGCACAGAACGTCAAGAATCTGCTGACCGGCACACAGCTGCAGGAGTTCGATTCGTACTCCTCGTGCGTAGAAGCACTGCGGCGGGGCAAGGTCGATGCACTCACCACCGACGAGACCATCCTGGCCGGGTACGCCAAGCGGTACGAGGGTGAATTCAAGCTGATTCAGATGAACTACGAGCTGAGCAAGCCGTTGTGCATCGGGAAACCCAAGAAACAGAAGAAAAACGGTGACCCGTTCTCCAGGGAGGTGTACGGGATCGGTCTGGCCAAGGGCGATACCGCAGCCATCGAGGCCATCGACCGCGCACTCGACAAGATGATCGCCAGCGGAACCTGGGATGCCGATCTGCGGGAAGCTCTCGGCGACAGCACTATCGATGATTGGGAGAAGCGCGCCACCGGCGGCACCTACGCGCTGCGGCCCGATCCCTCACCGGCCGCGGTCGAGAAGATCACCGGTGTGAAGCCCGTCGCCGACAAGGCGTGTGAGGCCGCATGAACGCACTGTGGGCGAACATGGGGCCGCAGCTATGGCCGGCGTTCTGGACGACGCTCAAGCTGACATTCTTTTCTGCGATAGGCGCCCTGGTGTGGGGCACACTGCTGGCCGAATGCCGGGTCTCACCGGTACCGATCATGCGAATCTTCGGCACCTGGTACGTCAACCTGGTCCGCAATACCCCGCTGACCCTGATCATCTTGTTCTGTTCGGTGGGGCTATACCAGAACCTCGGCATCGCGCTGGCGCCCGAGAACTCCAACTTCATCAAGAACAACAACTTCTGGCTGTCTGTTCTCGGCTTCTCTTTGTACACGGCAACTTTCGTATGCGAGACGCTGCGCTCCGGCTTCAACACCGTTCCGTTGGGCCAGGCCGAGGCAGCCCGGTCCCTCGGATTGCCGTTCTGGAAGGTCTTGACGCTCATCGTGTTACCGCAGGCCATGCGGTCGGTCCTGGCCCCCATGGGCAGCGTGCTGATCGCGCTGGTGAAGAACACCTCGATCGCCTCGGCGATCGGGGTGGCCGAGGCGGCCCTGCTGATGCGGTCGGAGATCGAGCTGTTCGCCGATCAGATCGTCTGGATCTTCCTCATCATCGCGGCGGGATACATGGTGATCACGTTGACGATCGGACTGACCTTCGGATACTTCGCGAAGCGATTGGCGGTGAAGCGATGACCGGCAGCGCCACCGTCATGTACGACGCGCCCGGCCCAAAGGCCAGGGCGGTCAATCGGATCATCGCCGTCGTGTTCACCGCGCTGGTGGTCGCCGTCGGCGCGTGGGTGATCTGGACACTTATCGCCAATGAGCAGCTGACCGCCGAAAAGTGGTCGCCCTTCCTGCAGCCCGACACGTGGACGACCTACATCCTGCCCGGCCTGGTGGGCACCATCAGCGCGGCGGCGCTGTCGATCATCTTCGCGCTGGTCCTCGGCGCGGTGCTCGGCATCGGCCGACTCTCCGAGCACCGGACGGTGCGCTGGATTTCCAGCGCCCTCGTCGAGTTCTTCCGGGCGATCCCCGTGCTCATTCTGATGGTGTTCTCGTACTACCTGTACGGGCAGCAGGCAGTGTTCCCGTCCGAATACCTGGCGTTCGCTGCCGTGGTGACGGGACTGTCCCTCTACAACGGCTCGGTCATCGCCGAGATCCTGCGCTCGGGCATTCAATCGCTTCCCAAGGGGCAGTCCGAGGCCGCGGTGGCGCTGGGCATGCGCAAGTCGCAGATGATGCGACTGATCCTGCTCCCCCAATCGATCGCGGCAATGCTGCCCGCATTGATCTCTCAGATGGTCATCGCGCTGAAAGACTCCGCGCTGGGCTATGCCTTCGGTTACATCGAGGTGGTGCGGTCGGGCATCCGGTCGGCGTCGTACTACGGAAACTATCTGCCGGCGCTCGTCGTGGTGGCGATCATCATGATCATCATCAACTTCGCACTCTCGTCGCTGGCCACCAACATCGAGCGGCAGCTGCGTGAAGGCCGAAAGAAGAAGAGTCTCTTAGAGGTTCCGCACGCACAGCCCGAGCCGGGATTGGTCACCAAGGACCTGTTGGAGACCCGCGGCGTGGATCCCGCTCATCAGGATCTACGCCGGGATTACGGGGAGTAACTACCGGATCGGCAGTGGCGACTCGTCACCGGCCGGGCGCGGACCGAAGATGCGGCGTTCCGTCTCGGCGATCGGGGTGTCGTTGATGCTGGCCTCTCGCCGTGACATCAGCCCTTCGGCGGTGAACTCCCATAACTCGTTGCCGTAGCTGCGCCACCACTGCCCGGCCTCGTCGTGCCATTCGTATTGAAAGCGCACCGCCATCCGGTTCTCCCGGAATCCCCACAGCTCCTTGCGCAGCGCGTACCCGTTCTCCCTGGCCCATTTGCGGGTCAGGAAGGCGACGATTTCAGCGTGTCCGGTAATGAACTCGTCGCGGTTTCGCCATACCGAATCTTCGGTGTAGGCGGTGGCGACGATCTCGGGATCACGTGTGTTCCAGGCATTCTCGGCGGCCCTGACTTTCTGGTGGGCAGATTCGATGTCGAACGGCGGCAGCGGTGGACGCATGATGTGTCTTTCTTTGTCAGAGAGGTGGGTTGGCGGGCGAGGGATCGGCTTCACCCCACCGTAAGGGGCTGGCGTTGACGGTCTCGATGACCTCGTCGATGGTGAAGTCGACGGAGCACTGCGCACCGGGGGCGAAGGTGCCCTCATCCCAGTTGAGGCGTGCGGTTCCCGTGAGCTGCAGGGTTGATCCGTTGCGCCAGTTCGGTATCAGCAGACCGCACCGGGGATCGACGTGCAGGTTCCCCAGCGTCATGAACATGGAGTTGCCGAGGTAATCGGGCCACCGCAGCTCCTGTGGTGAGAGCACCCGCAGGAACCCTGAATGGCCCCCACGGTGTGATGCGTCGGCATTGCCTTCCTTATCGGCGGTGCCGATGATGAAGGTATCCGTTGCAGAGATCAGTTGCTGCTGTTCGTCGTTCAGGGCAGTCGCGTGGCGCGGCTCTCCGGGCAGTGCCGAGCCGATCCCAAGTACATCGCGTCGCGCGATGTACTTGGGGCAGTTCGAATACACCTGATCAGTGGTGACGATGAGACCCCGCCCCGACGGCACGGCGGTGCCGTTCACACGCATCCGGCGTCGGCGCTGCGGCTGCAACGCGATCATGCCGATCTTGCGCTCCGATTGCAGTGGCTCGGCCAGCGGGTCGCCGGGGTCCGGCACACCGTCAATCGCGATGGTCTGGGCATCGGTGGCATGCGCGAAACCCGGTGGCCCGACGATCTGGCTCGCCCACATCCGGCCAGCGTCATCGCGTGCCGACACGAAGACCAGGGGCTGAGCGGCCAGAAAGGCCGCCGCAACCTCCGGTATCTGCGCCGAAATGATCCGCCCGACTCGAATAGCGCTGTCGGACTGCCCCATTCGGCGCTGTACGGCAAGCTCGCCGAAGTGGTACGTCATCTCAGAAGAATCCGCATGTCGGCGCGTCGCCGGCTGGCGCCCCATGCTGCTCGACGCCCGCCGACGCGAATACCTCGAGACGAATCCCATCGGGGTCGGTGAAGAAGATTCCACCCGAGGATGCGCCCTCCTGGTGCGCCACCACGCCCTCATGCACGAAAATCGTCGACAGTTCCTTCAAGACCGCCTCCACCTCACGCACCTGCTGCACCGAATCCACTTGGAACGACAAATGGTGCAAGCCCGGTGTGGCCGCCGAGAATTCCCCGTCGCTTTGCTCCCAGAGGGTGAGCACGGGTCCGTCATCAAATCCGAGGAAGGCGAACCGCTGTGCGCCGTCCTCGTTGGCCGCAAGTTGCTCGAATCCGAACGCCTGCCGATAGAACGCGACCGACCGCTCCAGATCACTGACGTTCAATCCGATATGACCGGTGGCCACACGAGGCGCGATGACAGTGCTCATTAGAGATCCTCTCTAACCAATAAAATGGTGTTACCAGTTAGACCCTAAGCGCGAAGAGCTCCAGTGTCAACCATCTATCGGGTTTCATAGGTTAGAATTCATGCAACACGCTCCCCCAGAGAGGAGGCGGCTAGCCTCAGGCCATGTCCGATCCACGTCCCCATCTCGGTGAACCGCTCGCACTGGACCTGTTGAACACCCGGTGGATGAGCGGCGATGGACCGCAAGATCTACTCGTCGATCTCGACGGTCTGCGAATCTGGTTGCGCACCAACAGTCTCGATGACCGCTGCGCAGCCGACGAGAAGACGCGGGAAGCCCTAGTCGCCGCGCGTGACGCCATCCACCGCGCGGTCAAGGATTCCCAGATCGAGGACATCAACGCCGTGCTGCGCCGAGGGGCGATCCGACGCTCTCTACTTGCCGGCGGACCGGTCGACACGGCCGAAGTGGCCGAACCGCAATGGCTGCCCGGATGGCTCGCCGCCGATGATCTCCTGACACTGCTCGCCGAGTCGCCCGATCGGATCAAACAGTGCGCCCACCCGCAGTGCGTGTTGTTCTTCTACGACACATCCAAGAACGGGGCGCGGCGTTGGCATTCCATGGCAACCTGCGGCAACAGGGCAAAAGCCGCCCGGCACTATGCCAAAAACGCCTGATGCTTCACAGCTGCACCACAGGTTAGATTCTTACTCAACTATCACAATCGAAGTATTACGTAACAGGTATCACTCCGTTACCATAAATCCCATGCGAAACATCGTATTGGCCGTTGGCGTGTCCGCCGTTTTCGGAGCGGCGTGCGCAGGGGCTGCACTCACGGGTGCGCCGGTGGCCTACGGAGCTCCGTTGAACTTCGATTGCCTGCAGGTCGCGACACCGGTTGGAATGAATCTCACCTGCGTGAACCCGACTCCGTTCACCATGGACGCGCACTTCAAGGGGAACTGTGGTCCGCTCCCCATGCTCAATGAAGACACCGAGATCGGGCCATTCAAGACGATCTCCCGCCAGGTCCCGTGCCTGCCGGGCGTGCAGTCTCCGTCGGCCGAAGCGTCGATGAGCATGCGGTCCAACGCCACTGACGAGGGCGCTCCACCGCCCGAGGCTCCCGCACGCCCGTTCGGGCTGTAAGGCCGCGCATCACCCGACGTTACGACGCTCCATTTCCGAGGCAAGGGCGTTCTTCACCACGTCATAGGCCATGGATTGGCCGTATCCACGCCGCGCCAACATGGCGACCAATCGCCGCGCGGCTTTGATACCCCCGTCGTCGAGATTTTCTGACCGGAGTTTTTTGGCGACAAGCTGTGCCGCACGCGATCGCTCGGCATCTCCGTCGATCTGCGCCAGCGCCGCAGCCGCGTTCTCTGCCGACACTCCCTTGGTACGCAGCTCAGCAGCCAAGGCCCGCTTGCCTTTTCCGGAATAGGTATGCCGGGATTGCACCCATTGGTTCGCGAAGTCGGCGTCGTTGATCAGCCCAGCGGTGGCCAGTCGATCCATGATTCGATCGGATACGTCATCGGGGTACCCGCGCCGAGTGAGCCTTTCGGTCAGCTCGGCGCGGGTACGCGCGCGACTTGTCAACAGGCGAAGGCAATATGACCACGCCTGCTCGTCCCGCGAGTCAACCGGTTCACGCGTCGGGGCTTCGGGGACCGACGCGACCCGGGCTCGCAGTTCGTCTAGGGATTGCCCAGCTGGGGAATCAGAAATCGACTGGGGCCGGGACGACTTCGTCATCGGTCAGCACCGCTCCGATACCCAGCTTTTCCTTGATCTTCTTCTCGATCTCGTTGGCGACATCGACGTTCTCCAACAGGAAGTTGCGGGCGTTCTCCTTGCCCTGACCCAACTGCTCCCCCTCATAGGTGAACCAGGAACCGGACTTACGGATGAAGCCCTGCTCCACACCCATATCGATGAGCGAGCCCTCTTTGGAGATGCCCTTGCCGTAGAGGATGTCGAACTCGGCCTGCTTGAACGGCGGCGACACCTTGTTCTTCACGACCTTGACGCGCGTGCGGTTACCCACCGCATCGGTGCCGTCCTTAAGGGTCTCAATGCGACGCACATCCAGACGCACCGAAGAGTAGAACTTCAAAGCCTTACCACCCGTGGTGGTTTCGGGCGAGCCGAACATGACGCCGATCTTCTCGCGCAGCTGGTTGATGAAGATCGCGGTGGTGCCCGAATTGTTGAGCGCACCGGTCATCTTGCGCAGCGCCTGGCTCATCAGACGGGCCTGCAGACCGACGTGGCTATCACCCATCTCACCCTCGATCTCGGCCCGTGGCACCAGGGCGGCCACCGAGTCGATGACAAGAAGGGAGATGGCGCCGGAGCGCACCAGCATGTCGGCGATCTCCAGAGCCTGTTCACCAGTGTCCGGCTGGGACACCAGCAGCGAGTCGGTGTCGACACCGAGCTTCTTGGCGTAATCCGGGTCCAGCGCATGCTCGGCGTCGATGAACGCGGCGATACCGCCGGCCGCTTGCGCGTTGGCTACCGCATGCAGCGCCACGGTGGTCTTACCCGAGGATTCCGGGCCGTAGATCTCCACAACGCGTCCCCGGGGCAGGCCGCCGATGCCGAGCGCCACGTCCAGCGCGATGGATCCGGTTGGAATCACGGAGATGGGCTGGCGCACCTCGTCGCCCAACCGCATGACCGAGCCCTTACCGAAGCTCTTGTCGATTTGTGCGAGCGCGAGCTCGAGGGCCTTCTCGCGATCCGGTGCCTGCGCCATGGTGTTCTCCGTTTCGTATCGGTGTTCGATGATCGGCGTTCCGATCGGTTGACGCAGACGCTAGGCAAGGGGTCCGACAAGTGCTCTTGACCTGCCTAAACCCTGCTTTGATTTGCATAACCATCGTGCTCGAACATGACTACCGTAAAGCGAACACCTGTTCGATTCAAGGAGGCGCGCCGGATGCGTGTCGCGCCCCGCTCCGAAGATCAGTCAAGAACCACGACCATCTTTCCCCCCGCCGTCCCCGCCTCCATCACTCGATGCGCCTCACGGATCTCGTCGAATGAGAAGACGTGCGATGGCCGGGCATCGAGACGACCGTCATGCACCTTGTCGGCGATGTCCTGGAGTGGAACATCCGACAGCGGGAATCCGGGGTTGCCGAAGACAAAGCTGCCGAAGAAGTTCAGATTCACACCACTGGCCATCCGCAGAAGCGGGTTGAAATCGGGGATCGGATCGAGCCCGCCGAGCCAGCCGGCCAAGCACGCCGTTCCCCCGCGACGCAACATGTCCAGTGAGTCCAGGATCGTGCTATTGCCTACCAAATCGAGGACACCATCGACCTGTTTGGTCTCGGCGATACGAACACCCAGATCGGGAACCTCCAGTTCGGCGCGTACGGCGCCGAGATCCGTCAGCATCCCGAAGCGGCTCCGGCTGCGCGTCGTCGCGATCACCCGCGCATCCGCGTCCACAGCCAATTTCACCGCCGCCTGGCCGAATGATGATGTCGCCCCCCGTATTACGACCGTCTGCCCCGCGGAAACCTTGAGATTGCGAAACAGACAGGTCCAGGCGGTGGCATACGTCTCCGGAAGTGTGGCCAGTTGGCCCCACGACAGATCCGATTCGACGAGCGCAACATTTTCGGCCCGTACACGGGTGAACTCCGCATAACTCCCGTTGACTGTGCGTCCGAGCCCGCCCATGAGCGCCGCCACCTTGGCACCGATGGGGAATTCGCCTCCCGGGCAGGCATCGACCACGCCGACGCATTCGATACCACTGACCTCCGCGGCCTCCGCCCACTCACCGCGGCGCATATGCATCTCTGCGTGATTGATCCCAAATCCCTTGACACGGATCACAACCTCGCCAATCACGGGCAGAGGTTTCGGGATCTCCACATGGGTCAGGACGTCCAACCCACCGAAGCCGTCGAGAACGATTGCCCGCATGGTTGGACCGCCGGATTGTTCTCGTACCACGGCGGGACCGACGAGTGTGTTCATCGAGATAGGCACGTGACCATCTCCTTCAATTCTCTTGCTGTGCTTTATTTCTCGGATACTTCGGCCAGTTGCTGCGCGAAGTTGACAAGGTCGGGCGCCACAAATTTCGGTTGTGGCAGCCCTGCGGCGCGCAACGGCGCGTTACCGGACCGGGTGATGAGAGCACCGCTGAACCCGGCAGCCTGCGCGCCGACGGTGTCCCAGGCGTGCGCCGCGACCATCATGCATACCGACGGCGTCACGCCGAGTTCGGCTGCCGTGTGCCGATACAGCGCCGGCGCAGGTTTGAACACGCGCAGTTCCTCGACGCTGAACTGTCGTTCGAAGTACTCACCCAAGCCCGCGTTCTCCAACGGGGTCGGTCGGCCTTCGCGACCCGGCGAGTTCGTGAGCGCCACTAATCGGTAACCATCGTCCTGCAGCCGCGAAAGACCCCGCGCCGCATCCGGATGTGCCGGCATGACGGCCATCGCCGCGGCGAGCGTCGCCGCGTCGCCGTCGGTGAGTTCGATGCCCCGGTACTCGGCGATCATGCGCAGCACGGACTGGCCAAGGGAAAAGAAGTCGACGTAGCGTTTCGACAATGTGACGGTCATCGAATAGATGACCAGCTGACCGAACCATTCCCGAAGCACCTCAGCATCTCCGAAAAACCTTGTGAAATAGGGCTTCAGCGACTCGATATCGAGAAGGGTCTCGTTGACGTCGAAAACAAGCACATCGGGACGGTCGGTACCAGCCATGACGCTCATTCTGCTTCGACGCGACGCAAAAACGCCCTGATCAAATCCGCCACCTGCTCCCCCGCCGTCTCCAACAGGAAATGCCCGCCGTCAAGAAGATGAATCTCCGCATCGCGCGCATCCCTGCCGAAGGCCTGTGCGCCTGCGGGCCCAAAGATCGGATCATTGCGCCCCCACACCGCCAGAACCGGCACCCCACTGTTGCGCAGATAGTCGTGCAGCGCGGGATACATCGGTGCGTTCGTGGCGTAGTCCCGGAAGAGCTTGAGCTGAATCTGGTCGTTGCCCGGCCGGGACAGAAGTGCGCTGTCCAGGGTCCAGGTATCGGGGCTGACGAGCGATTCGTCCGGAGCTCCCGTCAGGTACTGCCATTTGATCGACTCGACGTCCAGCGCCGTGCGGATGGCCGCTTCGGACTCCGCGGTCTGTTCACGCTGGTAGTCCCATACGGTGGCCCAGAAGTCCTCAACGAATCCTTCGTCGTATCCGTTGCCATTCTGCGTGACAATCGCGCTGATGGCATGCGGGCGGTTCAGTGCGAGCCGCCAACCGATCGGAGCGCCGTAGTCCTGAACGTAGATCGCATAGCGAGTCAGACCCAGCTGGTCCACGAGCCCCTGAGTGAGATCCGCGAGCGCGTCGAAGGTGTAGTCGAACTCCGTCACCAGCGGCATATCGGAGTAACCGAAGCCAAGGTGATCGGGGGCGATGATGCGATAGTCGTCGGCCAGACTTTCGATCAGGTTACGGAACATATAAGAACTCGTCGGGAACCCGTGCAGTAGCACAATCGCCGGAGCCTCCGGTCCTCCCGCCTCGCGATAGAACAGCCGTTGCCCATCGACGGTGGCATAACGGTGCATCACGGCGACACCCATGACTAACTCCTTAAATAGACTTTGATAGTTAGGAGTCAAACACCCGTCAACTAACCTGTCAACATATTTTTAAGGGTTATATACGCCGCGCGTCCTGCGACACCGAGGTGGTGATGGAGATATGCGAGACAAACCCGCCACGAAGCGGGGCCTGAAGAAGAGGTGCGGAACTCACCACTGATCGCGTGGGACATCGAAATCGGCACATAGCGCCCGCCACACATCCCGCGGCTCCACCCCGTCTTCGACTGCCTGGGACGCCGTCCGTCCACCGAGGGCGGTCAACACATGGTCGACCAGTACCGACGAGCCGTAGACCCGACCGAATCGACCGGTGACAAGCTCATGAAACTCCGTCAGACGCACACGGTCACCTTAGGGCCGCCACCACGTCCTGGCACACCCGTACCGGATCTGTGACGTCCGCGGCACCGGCAGCAGCCCGGCGTGCCGCCTCGGTGTAGCGCTGCTCACCCAGCACCTTGCCGATCGCCGCCGACATAGCCTCGCAGGTCAGCGGTCGCACCAGCTCAGCACTACCTTGCCGCACAACACGATTCGCCAACTCCCACTGGTCGCCGCCGCCAGGAACAACCACCGCAGGCACCCCGGCCAGCAATGCCTTGCTCAGAAAGCCGTGTCCCCCACCGCAAATGGCCAAATCGGCACCGGCGAGCAAAAGATCCTGACGCGCCAGCCCGGCAATCGCCCACGAAGGCAGGCCCGACGCAGGCGGATCCAGCGCGGACACAACCACGCGCGCACCCACTGAATCCAAAGCCCGTATCGCCAGTTCGGTCATCCCTTCAGCTCCGGTGAAGGCCGTCGACGGTGCGATCACCACCACCGGTCCCGTACCCAACGGCGGCTGCAGCGCAGCGTCGGTGGGCTCCCAGTGCAGGGGGCCCACCAGGACCGCTTCATCCGGCCAATCAGGACGCGGCACTTCCAGCGCGGGCAATGTCGCGATCAGCCGTCGGACGGGTCCGGGGTCGCGGGCGGGCAATCCGATCTCTACCCGCGCCTGCGAGCGCTGCCGCAAGCCTTCATCGATCGACCTTTGCGTCAACCGACGCATCAACCCGTCACGCAGCCTGCCACGCAAGCCCTCACCAGGAGCCAGCCCACTTCCCAATGGCGGCAATCCTTTTGACGGCAGGTACAGCGGATGCGGGTTGAGTTCCACCCACGGCACACCGAGCAACTCACCGGCCATGCCTCCGCAGGCGGTGATCACATCGGAAACGATGAGATCCGGCGCCAGTTGCCCCAACTGATCGAGATTGGCCAACGCCATATGGGCCGCCCGCTGATGGATCTTGGCGCCCGCGTCTGCGTCGTCATCGGCAACCCGGGGCTGCAGTCCCAGAAGCTCTACCGACTCGAGTCCGGCGGCACGGGCCTGATCGAGCCAGCGCGTTCCCGTCAACAACACGGGGTCATGCCCGGCCGCCGCGAATTTCAGGCACAACGCGATGGCGGGAAAGGCATGCCCGGGATCCGGACCGGCGACCACGGCAACACGCACCGCCCTACCCTGCCACAGCGATTCGGGCTAGGTTGAAACGCATGACTGACGCCACGCTGGCTCCTTCCACGTTGACTCCAGCCGAGACCGTCACCCGATTCCTGGAATCCTTGCAAACCGAGGACATCGACTTCGCGGGATCGGTGCTGGCCGAGGACCTCGTCTATCAGAACGTAGGTCTGCCGACCATCTATGGCCGGCGCGCGACTCTTAAGGTCTTCGAACCACTCACCAAGCCGCAGTTCGGATTCGAAGTACAAATCCACCGCACCACCACCAACGGGAACAGTGTGATGAACGAGCGCCACGACGCCATCGTCATCGGACCACTTCGTCTGCAGTTCTGGGTATGCGGAGTCTTCGAGGTGTCGGACGACGGAAAGATCACCCTGTGGCGCGACTACTTCGACATGTTCGACATGTTCAAGGCCACGGTGCGCGGCCTGGTCGGCATCGCCATCCCCGCCCTGCGGCCGCGCTTCTAAGTCTGGTTCAGCCCCCTATCCAAAGCCTTCGACAGCCGCTAGCGTCGGGCGCATGACGGACACTCTCACCACCATCAACCCCACGGAGATCGTCGAGGGTCTCTGGGACGCCATGCGGCTCGGCGATCTGGCGTCCATCGACACCGTCCTGGATGAGAACGTCAGCTGGGAAAATGTCGGCTTGCCTGCGATTCGCGGGCGGTCTTCGGTGATGCGTGCCTTATCCGGGCTCAACCTCCCCGGCGTTGGTTTCGATGTGAAGATTCACCGGATCACCGCCACCGGCAATACGGTGATGACCGAGCGCACCGACGTCCTCATCGTCGGCCGCCTGCACGTCGGATTCTGGGTCTGCGGAGTGTTCGAAGTGACGCCGCGCGGCACCATAGCTCTGTGGCGCGACTACGCGGATGTCCTGAACATCACGGTCGGCTTCGCGCGCGGCCTGCTCGGTATCGCCATTCCCGCACTGCGACCGACTCTGGCGCACTGAGATTATCTAACATAATTAGTCTCATGGTTACCGCGGGATCGCCCACCAGACTGGACGCCGGAGCGATTGTCACCCGATTTCTCGAAGCCGTACAGAACGACGACATCGACTTCGCACGAGACGTATTGGACGAGAACATCGTCTATCAGAATGTCGGGCTTCCCACCATCCGCGGCAAACAGGCTGTACTTCGATTGTTCGGGGCGCTGGAGAACGCGTCGTTCGGTTTCGAGGTCGATGTTCAGCGCACCACCACCAACGGCTACACCGTGATGAACGAGCGCTACGACGCCCTCAGCTTCGGCCCCTTACGCACACAGTTCTGGGTGTGCGGTGTCTTCGAGGTGAGCGAGCGCGGCACCATCACCCTGTGGCGCGATTACTTCGACTTCGCGGCGGTATCTCGCGCTTTCCTGCGGGGCCTCATCGGCATCGTGGTGCCGTCGCTGCGGGCGCGGTTCTAGGGCAGCCGGGATTTATCCGCATCGGCGACCGCGCGATACAGCATGACACCCCCGAGAATCACCACACCGGCCACCAGCATCGGTACCACGAGCTTGAAGATGGCACCCACGACCACAAACGCCAGCCACACGACAAGCAGCACGCCAATGATCTTCCACAACACCGGTACCCACCGTTCTCTCGACTGCGATAGAGCAAGCCTGGCAGTCGGATCGGCACCTGAGGAACCCCGGAACGCGAAGATCAGGGAAAGATCGGGGATTACCCTGACAGCTGGCCGAGTTCGTCGAGGGCACCCGCCCAACCGGTGAGCCGGTCGGTTGCCGACACCAGGTCATCGAGAAGCGGACCGCGTGACATCGGCGAGGCGAGGACCGGCCCGCTATTTCCGGCCGACACCAACTGCGCTGCCGCGGTGACCAACTCGTTGTATTGACGCACACCAGTGTCGAGTTGCGCAGTGAACGCACTAATGGTCGGTTGCAGATACTCACGGGTGTGTGGTGCCGCGACAGCGGCGCGCTCCATGGACACCACTTCCTTGGCGGTCGCGGCCATCACATACGCAGCCTGATTGGCCGCAGCAAGAATCTGCCGCCCCTCGCTGTCGGGAATCATGTTGCCGCGCTCCACCACTCCGAGAAGAGAGAATAGCGAGCGCTCGGCGGCATCCAGCGCCGCCATGGGCGGACGCGCCATCGAACCTATTGGCGGCAGCCGTCGTTCCACTCCGGGCCGCGGCGGCGGCAACGGCTCAGCTTTGAGGTACCGATACCGCACAAACAGATACGTGGCCGGAATCGCACAACCGGCGGTGAGCAGCGCCGGGATGATCAGCAGCCAGGGGGGTGCGCCGGTCGTCGCGAGCACCGTCGTGACAAGCAGCCCGGCAGCGCAGGCCAGCGCCCAGCGGATACTCCACCGCTTGGCTCGTAGACGCTTCCGCAGCAGTTTCTCGCGTTTGTCAGACATCACCCGCATGCGTGCAGCGAGTTCCTCGCCCAGATCGTTGACGTTGTTGACCACACGGCGCAGCAGCTGCTCCCAGCCTCCTTGCACCGCGGTGCGACGGGGTGGCTGGGGTGTCATGTTCACATTGTGCCCGAAAATTCGGCGGTCGCCGAGGACGAATTGTCCATGCGACAAATCCGCCGAGCGGGCGCGGCTGCGTCCACTCGGCGGATTGAAGCGAAAGAAGAGAGAAAACTACTGCTGGCCCAGCGGGTTAGCGGGATTAGCCTGCTCTGGTGCCGTCGCCGGCGCCGGGGTCGCCGTGCCACCGGTGGGCAGGGCCTCACCCTTCATGGAGGCGCGGATCTGCTCCAGACGCGAATGTCCGGCCATCTGCACGCTGGCCTGCTGTACCTCGATCATGCGGCCTTGTACCGAGTTCTGCGCCAGCTCGGCCTGACCAAGGGCGTTGGCGTAGCGGCGCTCGATCTTGTCGCGCACCTCGTCCAGGCTCGGGGTGTTGCCGGGGGCGGCAAGCTCGCTCATCGACCGAAGCGAGGCGGAGACCTGCTCCTGCATCTTGGCCTGCTCCAGCTGGCTCAGCAGCTTGGTCCGCTCGGCGATCCGCTGCTGCAGCATCATCGCGTTCTGCTCGACGGCCTTCTTGGCCTGGGCCGCGGCGGCAAGCGCCTGATCGTGCAGCGCCTTGAGGTCCTCGACGCTCTGCTCGGCGGTAACCAACTGGGCGGCGAACGCCTCGGCCGCGTTGTTGTACTCGGTCGCCTTAGATGCATCTCCCGAACCAGTGGCCTGATCGGCCAAGGTCAGCGCCTGACGAACATTGACCTGAAGTTTCTCGACATCGGCCAGCTGACGGTTGAGGCGCATCTCCAGCTGGCGCTGATTCCCGATCACCGACGCGGCCTGCTGCGAGAGCGCCTGGTGGTTCCGCTGGGCCTCCTCGATGGCCTGCTGAATCTGCACCTTGGGGTCTGCGTTCTCGTCAATCTTCGCGTTGAACAGTGCCATCAGGTACTTCCACGCCTTGACGAACGGGTTAGCCATGAGATCGATCCGCCTTCTGCTTGGATGCCGGTAGTCGTCGCCACCTACGACTGCGTGGGTCCCAACTTATCTGTTGCATGCCGATCCCCACACCCCCTACGGGGCGCAAAACAATGCGACCGCCACAGTAAGTTAGGCGGCCGCCATTGCGCGAACCTGCGGAATGACAACCTTGGTCGCGACATCGATCCCACTGAGTGAGCTGGCCGCTGTCGTCACTGCGGGCTGCGAAGCCGCGACGGCAGCCTCGCGATGCGCCAGTCTAGCGCTGACCTCGGACAACACCTCCGACAGCGGGACATCGAGCGCGCCGCAGATCGCGGCCAGCAGCTCACTGGAGGCTTCCTTACGGCCACGTTCCACCTCGGACAGATATCCCAGGCTGACGCGTGCCGAGTCCGATACCTCACGCAACGTTCTCCCCTGCCCGGATCGAGCGTTCCGCAGGGTGTCGCCGATGGCCTCTCGAAGCAACAACGCCATGTGTCTCTCCTTTGCGTCCTGAACGTCGGCGTCCATACCGCGTAGCAGTTGAGTCTGCCTTGCTCAACGTTGCCGCGCACGCGGAGGTTCCCGGAAGTTTGAGTGACAGACGCCTCAACGCCGCCTGTAGGTTCTCATTTATCTCGTTCTTTTCTCATATTTTTCTGACCAGCGTGTTGTTTTCTCACTCTCTTGTTTCTGCGGGAACGTGACTGTACGTCGGAGCGAACGGCGGCACTTCTAGACCTCGATGTGACCTACTTACCGGGGGACGCAGTCCGGGCTGATACTGATCTTCGATCGGTGAGCGCCGCTGCCGTGGTTCGGGGGATAGCTGTTCGATGCGTACACACTGCTGCTGGCAGGAAGAACTACGTCGGCGAGTTTGGTCGGCGACGACAGGTAGGCATCTGTCATATGAGAGTCGGCTAGAGCTTGATCGGCCGTGGCTGGCCGATTTTGAATCGTCGGTGGTCTTGGATGCCGACTCAGCCGTTTTGGATACGCAGCAATGACGGCTGTAACGTGCGGCGTCACGTACCGGATGTGCTACTTCAGTTGACTTCCGGCGAGTTCATGGTGGTGGAGGTCAAGCCCATCAAGTTCCAGTCTGAGCCCAAAGTCGCCGCCGTGTTGAACTGGACATCGCGGGCCTGCTCCGCCAAGGGCTGGTGGTATGAGGTTTGGGGCGGCGTAGACCCGGTGCTGCTGGCCAACATTCGCCTCAGGATATTCCGCAAGATTCGATAGCGGCGATGTGGGCGGCATGTACCGGTGGCGACATTCATTTCGCCCCATCAGCAATCATCTCATCAAAGCCTAAGCCGCACAGGGCCAAAGAACTCGGACTGCCCGACAGCGTGACCGACGCAACGCAGCGATTGCCGTATGCGCAGATCTTTGAGGACCTCGACGCCGCTGCCCTCAAACCCGCGCACACCAACCGCAGCCGCCTTGAACAGATCCGGCAACGGCGCACAGCCACGCTCCACGCGGGGCAGGCTGCATCCATAAACTCCTGGAACAGCTGATCACCAGCGGCACACCACAGTTCGCGGCGCGTTGATCAAGAAAGGCAGCGGAGAATTTCAGGCGGCAACGGTGAAAATGCCCCATAGTGAATTGGGCAACCGTTTAGCTGCTCGTGCACCGACCGACCGCGCGATGGGCGCCTGAATATGCAGTCGTTTTGGTCGCCGACCCACACCCGAGTGGCGCCCGAACCGGGTAGCTAGTCAGCTTGATACTGAACCCGAGAGGTTGTGCAGTGATCTGGATGAACGGATCACTGAACCGCCCGGAGCTGCATCTTCTGGAGCAGGTAACTGGTACCGCTACATATTTCAAGATGTGCGAATAGTTGCGCTGGGTTCCTCATTCGTACCGACAGCCGCCATGTTGTGGTTGTGCATTGCACGGTATGCGACGTAGTAGATGAATCCCTGAGCGCCCCATGTGGCCAGCGCGGCGGTGTAGAAGATGGTGCGGTTCTCGTCGTCGAACGGAAGTGGGAAGAAGTCGTAGGTGATCGCAACGGTGGATGCTGCGACTGTGACCACGACGGTCCATGCGGCCAGCTGTTTCGAGCCGATGCCCCAGAGCCTCTTGGTGAAGTACATCAGGAACAACGCTGTGAGAAGGTTGGCCACGACATAGAACGTGGCAGGAACGATGTGGAGTGTTCCGTCGTGGAATTGTCGCAGGTAGATTCCACCTGCGACCGCGAGCCCGAACACGCCGATGTCAACTGCCACGGTCGGCTTGTATCGATGGGTGACCGCCATGAGGCCCAAGATGAGGATGAGCGTGATGCCGACCGATCGTGAGAACGCATCGAAAAAATAGGCGAAGTCGTAGAGCACGCTGTCCGTGTCGCCACCTAGTAGGGACCAGAGAAGAAAGTTGCTGCCTGAGGTTGCGACGATCATCCATTCGATGCCGAGTAGGTAGTTTCCGTAGCCTCGAATGAGCTTCAATCCGAAGTAGTAGCCGACAAAGATCATCCAGACATCGGCGATTAGGAACGCGAGATCCTTCACCGCCGACTCCTTACTGATCTGATCTTGGTTCGGTCTACTGTGTCCCGCGCTGGACGCTGGTCGCCACGACAGCGCGCACCAACTTGGGCCGCTATCGGTGCACCGTGCACCGTGCGGAATTCCGTTCGATGACTGATCGAGTAGGACGACGCCGGCCTGCCTGGCAGTTCTGGGCAGTTAGGGTCTCGCGACCGCCGACCTCTACCAGGCGGCCGATGCAACCAGTCCGAGATGACTGATTACCTTCGGGAGATCTCAAGCGGCGCAATCGAACACGTTGGCCTCGTCATGCACCGCGCCCGCCCCGGCATGACCGAACGCGTGGTGCCGCGCGGCGAAACACCGCAAGTTTGATCGTCAATGGTGCGTCGTGCACTGGTTGCGGCCCAAGTTGGTGCGCGCTGTCGTTGCGACCGATGCGAGTGGCTGGCGACAGTAGAGCTGACCAGATCGGATCAGCGAGGAGTCGACAGCCATGACAACTGAGGTGCCCAGCGCGGCAGAGGATTTCGACATCGTCATCATCGGCGCCGGAATTTCAGGGATTGGTGCAGCCGCCTACTTCACCCGGGAACTGCCCAAAAAGTCGCTCATCGTGCTCGAGGGCCGCGACAATATCGGCGGCACCTGGGATCTGTTCCGTTATCCGGGCATCCGCTCAGATTCTGACCTGCACACTTTCGGCTACGAGTTCAAGCCGTGGCGTCACGAGACGGCGATCGCAGACGCGCCCTTGATTCGGGAGTACCTGCAGGAAACGGTCGAGGAGAACGATCTGATCCACCTCATCAGGTTCGGGCACCGAGTCGTGAAATCGGAATGGTCCTCGGCGGACTCGCGGTGGACTCTCAGTGTCGAGACAACTGACCCTGCCACGGGTGCAATCCATACCAAGTCGATCCGTGCCGGGTGGGTGTTCGCCGCTACCGGCTACTACCGGTATGACGAAGGATTCACTCCGGAGTTTGCAGGGCGCGGCGACTTTGACGGTGTGGTGGTGCATCCTCAGCACTGGCCCGAGGCCCTCGACTACCGCGGCAAAAAGGTTGTCATCATCGGCAGTGGCGCAACCGCGGTCACCATGGTGCCGGCGATGTTGACCGGGGCCGGCGCGGCCCAGCACGTGACGATGCTGCAACGCACTCCGACCTACATCGCGGCGATTCCTCGCGTCGACCGCGTCGCTGTCGCACTCACGAAGCTTTTGGGAGCCAAGCGCGGGTACGCCGCGACGAGGTTCAAGAACATCTGGCTCGAACGCGCGATCGTCATGGGTCTTCGAGCTTTCCCTAAGGCCGGTCGTCGGCTGATCCGCCGGGCGAACATCAAACGGCTACCCCAGGGGTTCGACGTCGACAAGCACTTCAACCCGCCGTACGACCCCTGGGACCAGCGGCTGTGCGCGGCACCTGATGGCGACTTCTTCGAGGCGATCAAGTCGGGCAACGCCTCCGTCGTCACCGACACGATCGCGCGGTTCAGCAAGTGCGGCATCGTACTGAATTCGGGCGAGGAGCTAGAAGCCGACATCATCGTGACCGCCACCGGTCTGAACTTGCAACTGTTCGACGGAATGCCGATCGTGATCGATGGGCACACTGTCGACATCGCACAATCGTTCTGCTATCGCGGGATGCTGCTGAGCGGAATCCCGAACTGGGCGATGGCCATCGGCTATACGACGTCTTCCTGGACACTCAAAGTGAGCCTCATGTGTCGCTACTTCATCGGCCTAGTCAAACACATGGACACTCACGGATATGACTGGGCAGTGCCGATCCCGGTGCCCGGCATGACGCCCAGACCTGTCATGGACCTTCAGTCCGGATATGCCAAGCGCGGCGCAAAGGTCTTGCCCAAGCAGGGCCAGGAGGCGCCGTGGCGGATGGCGATGGCTTACCAGGAGGACGCCAAGGCACTGCGTGGTCCGGTGGCCGATAAAAGTCTTGAGTTCGGTGCACGGCAGCCGATTTCGCAGCCGCGAGTTGACAGGTCTCAGATTTATGCTTGATAACAGCGGTGTCGGGGGCGCCGACAAATACGCAACCGTCCCATCTGGGACGACGATCTGCTTCCGAGACTTCCGAGGTTTCGGTGATAAAGCCGAGCCCACCATTTTGCTTATCGCCGGACTGGGTGAGGATCTCACGTTCTGGACGGGCTCTTTCGTTGGAGCACTTGTCGCTCAAGGCTTTCGGGTCATCGCTATGGATAACCGGGACGTGGGCCAGTCCACCTTCTCGGCTGCCCCAGTCCCGGCACTGTGGCGCCAAGTGATCGGGCGTCCCCGCAGCGACGCCTATTCGTTGGCGGATATGGCCACCGATTGTGTCGGCGTGCTCGATCATCTCGAGATCGCGCAGGTTCACCTGGTGGGACGGTCGATGGGCGGGATGATCGCTCAGACGATTGCGGCGACAGAGCCTCGGCGCGTTGCATCATTGACCTCTATTTTCTCGACTACCGGGGCCCGTAAGGTCGGTCAGCCGGCGCTGTCAACGATCCGATTGCTCGTCGGACCTCCAGCAAGAACCAGAACCGCAGCGGTGCGCACTCACCTACGTATCACCGAGCACATTGCCGGAAGGGCGTATCCCATCGATGATGCTCAAGAAGCCGCTACCGCCGCGCGCGGATGGGATCGGGGCACCGGTAACTCGGCGGCGGGAGCGGCTCGCCAGATTCAAGCGATCCAGCGCTCCGGGGACCGCACGGCCCAGCTCCGCAACATCTCAGCACCGACCTTAGTTATCAACGGCGACCGGGATCTGTTGGTGAACCCCAGCGGCGGCGCCGCGACGGTCAACGCAATCCGCTCAGCGCGCCACATCGTGATTCCCGGTATGGGCCATCACATTCCAGACGCGTTGGTCGACCCGATCACCCAGCTCATCTCGCAGCACGTCTACAACGCGTGTGAAGAAGGAAACCATGAAAAAGGAGGAAGCTATGAAAGAGGACACCATGTCGAAGTCAAGTGAGGGCGATGCCAAGATCGCGGCAGTCGATGTCGTGATCATCGGTGCGGGCTTCGCCGGGTTGAGCGCCGCGGATCGACTCGCGCGTATGGGCGTGTCGGTCTTGGTGGTGGACGCACGAGAAAGGGTCGGAGGCCGATCGTTCACCGGCGAGGTGGCCGGTGTCAAGGTTGATCTGGGGGCCACGTGGGTGGCCGAGCGGCACAGCGCGGTCCGCGATCTCATGGCGCGATTGGGGTGTTCGTTGAACCCTCAGTTCGATGAAGGATCCAACGTGCTGTGGATGGCCGGGCAGCGCCAGACTTACACGGGCACCTTGCCGACGGTCGGACCCGTGGACGTGGAGGATCTGGGCCGCATCCAAATTGCGCTAAACACACTGCTGGAGACCATCGACGTCAATGCGGCGTGGAATTCTCCCAACGCCGCCGAACTCGACGCGGTCTCGTTCGGTGAATGGCTCGACCAGCAGCAGGCTGCGACCAGCACACGTGCGCTGATGTACATCATCACCAGGGTGCAGTGGGGCTGCAGCCCGCTCGACGTGTCACTGCTGCACGTGTTGCGTTACATCCAGGCCGTGGGTGGGCTCGATCACATGCTCGCCGTCGAAGGCGGACAGCAGGAGTACCGCGTCACCGAAACCACTCAGGAGATCGCCAAGCGGCTCGCCGAGCAACTCGGCGACAGAGTTGTCCTGGATACTCGTGTTCGCCGGATCTCCCAAGACGAGAATGGCGTGACGGTTTACACCGACTCAGCGACAATCAACGCCAAGTACGCCATCGTCACTGCGGCCCCCCAGCACCGCGCTTGTATCGAGTACCAACCCGCCCTGCCGAACAAGATCGAGGGGCTCACGACGAGCTTCCCGATGGGCGCGCTGAGCAAGGCGTTCGTCGCGTACGACAAGCCCTTCTGGCGAGCTGAAGGGCTTTCAGGTGAGGCGCTGACCGACACCGTGCCGGTGTTCATCACCTTCGATGTCTCCCCCAGTGATGATGGACCGGGCATCCTGATGGTCTTCTGCACCGCGCGCGTGTATGACGGCTTCGGCCCGGAGGTTCGCCGGAAACTGGTTCTCAAGCAATTGGCCGACCTGTATGGCGAGCAGGCCAACACCCCGATCGATTACATCGACCACTGTTGGGGCACCGAACCGTTCGCGCCGGGTGGTCCGCATCCCGCCGCGCCGCCCTACGCGACGGTGAGCTACGGCGCTGCCCTTGCCGAGCCGCACGGGCGTATCCACTGGGCGGGGACCGAGACGGCCGGCGAGTGGGTCGGAACCATGAATGGCGCCATCCTGACCGGCCTGCACACTGCCGATCAGATCGCCCAACTCCTCGGCGTCGACTCAGAAGCGTCGGCCTAAGACGCCCCGTCCCTCGGGGGTCAGGGCAGACTGGCCACTATGGAGGAACTGTGGCCCCTGCCCGCCCCCGAGGTCGCCGAGGCGATCCGGTCACTGTGCCAACGGCTCCTGACCGACACTGATGCCATAATCGATGTGCTTGCCGAACCTGGTCTCACGGCACAGAACAGCCCCGTCTTGGTCTCGGATGCATCGCTGGTCGAAGAGGACCGCCACCTCGACCGCTCCGAACTCGTGCAATGGCTCACCGCGAACGTCCAGCAGCCGGGGCGAAGGGTCCAGCCCTACGTCAGCCTAAGGACAACGGAGTACTTGGGTGCGCTCGTTTCCCGCGGTATCACCCCTGATTTCGCTGGAGGGTGGCGGGCGGCACTCGGGGTCGGCTGGCGGCGGTGGCTTGAAGAATGTGTCACCCACTGCGCAGACCGTGATCTTCTCGTTGAGGTTCTTGATGTGTCGGCAAAGTCGCTGGCGCAGTACGCCCTCGATGCGGTGGCAGCCTTACGCGAAGCCAGCCTTTCTGCTGCGACGGGTAACGCGGATGCCGACGCGATGGCCTTCATTCAACTCATCGCCAGTGGAGCACCCATAACCGAGGATCTAGCGGAGGGGCGCCTGCGGTACCGGATAGCGCGCGCGCACGCAAGTCTCGTCTTGTGGGTCGACGACCCTGAACAAGCAGGCCTATTGGACGAGATGGTAGCGACCGTGCGTTCGGCCGCGGAGGCGCGAAACTCCCTGGTGGCTCGGGCAAGCGCCACCTCGCGCTGGATCTGGTTATCGGGGGCCGCGGCGGCGGACCTGCACCACGTCGAGAAGGCCGTGGCGAAGACAACAGACATCCGAGCGGGCGTCGGGCGGCCCGGAGACGGACTCGAAGGGTTCAGATCCAGCCACCAAGACGCTCTTGCGGCACAGGCTTTGGTGATCCGGCTCGGATCCACACAGCACTTCACCGCATACGCGGACGTTGAACTCATCGACAGCCTGACCAAAGACCGCGCCAGCGCACGACGGTTCGTCACTAAGACGCTCGGCCCGCTGGCCGAAGCCGACGAAACGTTGCGGCAGGCACTCTTGACCTATGTACAGTGCGGCTTCAACACGACACGGGCAGCGAACAGCCTCTACGCACACCGAAACACCGTTGAGCGCCGAGTCTCGCGCGCCAACGAACTTTCCGTGGTGAAAGTAGAAGACAATCCCACACACGTCGCCGCCGCGCTGCTGGTGCTCGATATTGCGCCCAACATCGCCGCGCACCTAAACAGCGCCACAGCGCCGTAACAGGGTGAGCCTCAGTGCAACGACCGCTGCAATTTCACCCACCGTGGAGCTCGTTGACGACCTCGGACTCGTGCCTGCCACCAGGCGCGAGCGTGAACGGCGCCGTATCGGCGTCGGCATTGAACCTTACAATCTCGTTAGGGGAAAGCAGTCCTTAGATGATCACGCCGTCGTCGAGATTGACGATGGCGAGGATGTCGCGATATCCACGGTGCTGCTGGTCCTTTGAATAGCCGGATCAATGGCTGTCACAGTGGTTTCTTCCTGCTGGTTGGGGTTTTGAAGGAAAGCGGCATGGATGACACTTCGATGCGTCTTCCGATTGCTTCCTCGGCGGGTGCGCGCCATGGGCATCACGTAGCCAACATGCGAGGACGCGGTGCACGTTGCCCAATCCCCACGCCTTGGGGCGGCTCGGTTGTTGCACCCTGAACCGCCCCAGACATATTGGGGTGGAACCTATTACAACATTAGACTGCCGTCTGTCTCACGACCGCAATTTGTCGATCTCGTCCGAGATTCGATCCACCGCCCACAGAGTGCGTGCGCCAAGCGGGCTGAATTGCGGGTTGGGCGGGAAGTGGCTGCGGTCGTACCAGACGGCTCGCAAGTCTTCGTGCATCTCGCTGCCCGCCAACCGATCAGCCAACAGTGTGCCGAGATAGGGTGCCTGGGTCATGCCATATCCGTTGCACCCGTTGGTGTAGAGCACCCGAGAGTTGGATTCACCGGCGACGGGAAGCAGTGTTGGTGACATCCCGATCCAACCGCCCCAGGTCTTTTTCGGTGCGACATCGCGCAATGACGGGAACGTCTCGCGAAAACCACGCAGCAGATCCTTGGCGACTGCTGGGTCGGTGGTCCTCGCACCCAGCGGGCCTTGTGGTGCCTGGACATTGCGGGTGCCGAAGACGATGGTGTTATGTGGAGTCTTCCGAAAATTCGAGACTATAAGGTTATTCGAGACGAAACCTGCCGGGTTCGTCCAGCCGGTGCTATCCAAACGCTCTGGATCAATCGGCTCAGTCTCCAGCAACGAAACCCACACTGGGGCGGCCAGGCGGGGCGGCGCGAACGGAAGGTCGGCCGAGTAGCCGTTGGTGGCCAGCAGCGCCCGGTCGGCACGCACCTTTCCCCCTGGCACGCTGATGACGACCGAGGACCCACTGGATTCCAGATCCTGCACCGGAGTCTGCTCGTAAACCCTTGCACCGGAAGCCAAGAGCACATCCCGTAAACCGAGCGCATACTTGCCCGCATTACATAGGCCGCCGGCCGGTTCAAAGACCCCGCCGACATACGCATGCGGCAACCCGAACTCGCGCCCGTCCACATACTCGGCTTCACTCCCGAGGGACCGAAGGACCTCAGCGGCCCGCTCAGCATTCTTCGCCCGGTGGCGTGTCGTGCTGGCCATGCTGACCCAGCCGACGCGGTTGTAGTCACACTCAATCTGATGGCGTTCGATCAGGTCATTCACGAAACTCAGCGCTGATCTGGCGAATCGGGCGACTCCCGGCAACCGACGTCGGTGCAGCGCGGACAGCATTCGCGGATCACCACTGAGCGCGTCACACAAGTACCCACCGTTGCGCGAGCTTGCTCCCCAACCGCAAATTCCGGCCTCAAGCACCACAACGTCCACGCCGCGTTCGGCCAGACGAAGACCTGCGGCCATACCTCCCACGCCGCCACCGATAACCGCTACATCACAACGGATTTCACCTTGGAGGGCAGGAGCGGTTACTTCCGGTCGAGCCACCCATCCCGTATCAAAGAGGTATTCCATGCCAGTCCCTTTCTGCGAGCCTTCACCGTGAAGCCCCGAGATTAGGGAAGGTCGACAGCCACGTCACCGTCGTCGAGACCATCTTTCAGGTAAGAAAACAGTGTCTAGGCCACACTGGCCAGGCCCGGTGACCTCTCCCCGTGATGTTGCACATCAGCAAATTCAGCGCGCACCCGTCGAGGAAAAGTTCGAGCGCGCAAAACGTATAAGGACCACCAGATCCGCGAGATCCCGGGGATTTTCAAGCGACTTTCCGGTGAGTTCCTGAATTTTGTTGAGCCTCTGGCGCACTGTGTTGGGATGCCGATCGAGCGCGATCGCTGTCAGCCGTACTGACCCCTTGCAATCGAGCCAGCGTTCGAATGTTTCCAGGAGGTGCTCGCGAGTTACCTGGGGCAACGGCAAGATTTCACTCAGTCCGTGATCGCCGAGTAGCCGCAGTACCTCTGGAGATGCAGCAGCCACCATTGTGTTGGTCACGTCGTCGCCGAACACAACTACTTGCTCGTACTCGTTCGTTGTGGCGGATGCAAGTTCGGCCAGTCGCCATCCCTTCGGAATTTCCAGCGCAGAGACCGGGCCACTGAGTCCTGTGCCGACAGCTTTCAGACGGATGAGCACATCTTTCAATCGCCGCAGACTGCTGTGGCTCTGAACTGCAACGATCCCGACCTGAGATTCGGCACCCAACCGCCACGCCGAATCGAAGGACTCCCGGCGGAGCGAATTTTCAATATTCGGCAGCGGCGCCTCGCCGAGTCTTGCCACGAGTATGACGACAACACAGTAGAACGGAGCCTGCGCGATCATCAGTTCGTTGAGCCTGGCAAAAGTGGTGTCTGGATCGGGCATCGCACCGGTCAGGAGCGCATCGACAAGTACGGCGTTGCGCTCCGCCCGGCGCATCTTTCGATTGGTCTCCGCCTCCCGATACACCTCGACTATTGCGTCGCCGATCTGGCTCATCAGCTCCCAGTGCGCGGCGGTCACGTCAACGGCTGTCTCCATCGATACCGCGCGCCGTCGCAGGCTAAGGAACAGGTGGCGCCAGTCCGAGTCGAAGACCATACGCTGGAGTGTTTGCGCGTCAGCAAGGGCAACCTGAGCCTCGCAGCAGCGTGCTCCAAGCCCCCGGGCCAGTGCGAGGTCCGGGGGCCGGTCGTCCTGCAGGGAGGCAATCGCGTCGGCGTTTATCTGCGAGATCCAGTCCAAAACCTCCGAAAACGACATTCCCTCCGGCTTCTCGGAGAACCCGCCGATCGAACTTCGTGCCTGCTCGGCAACTTCGGCAATGCGCTGCGCTTGCCCATCCGAGATGATGTCGGCGAGCAAAGTTTTGGCATCAACTGACGTGTCTCCCGCACTGTCGCGTGCCACTCTGTCATGCTAGCCCGCCAAGCCAGAATCGACGGTGACTGTGCACTTGCACGCTGTACAAACGCGCCTCACGCTCGACACGTTGCCAACATGTGCCTGACATTAATAAGGCGCGGAAATCCGCCACCACACGTGTCCCGTCACTGATCACCCTGCGCAGATTTCAGGGCGGTGAAAAATAGCCACGAAACTGAGACGAAGGCGAGTGGCCACTGATCGAGAAATTTTCAAACCAACAGGTCAGGAAATCGGCACTGGCCGAAAGAATTGAGAACCTACACGGCCGAGGATTGTCACAAGTTATTGAGAATCCTTGTGTAACAAGTTTGTGAGAATCCTAGGTTGCAAGTCACAACTGCCATGAGAACCTACAACGCCGCCCTTTATGCGGTCCTGATTCACCGGTAACAGCGCCCACCACCGGGTGGGCTACACGAAGCCGGTCCCAGTTCCATCCAGCTCAAATCCGTCCATGCGGCCGACAGCCAGGTCCTGGTGGGCTCTATGACGAAACGCATCGGACCACGCTCGCAGTAGGTTCGGTTATCCGGGGTTGCTGCGCAGGTTGTGCCCTGATGGCTGATCTTGCTGCGCGCTGGCAGCGGCTGTCCTGCCTCCACAGCAGGGAATCTGACGGCCATGGACCCGTCGTAGTGCACCGCCCGGTCACCATCGATCCAGCCGATGTGGTTGGTCCCCGCAGGGGCTCCCGGAATCACGCCGGAGCAGCCGAAGCTGCCACGGCCCCAAATCCCGCAGTTCTGTCCGGCCGGCCCGATGAACCACACCCCACCAGGCTGAGCGAAATCGTTGGCGTTGAGCTCGTCGTAGTACCGAATATCGGGGAATGGATCTGAGGTGGCCTCCGGTGGCGGTGGCTCGGAGCGAGCCGTCGCGACCGGACCTGCCGCGAAAAGAATCAAACTCAGAGCGGCCACTGCAGCACGGCGATGTCTCATAGCCCACACTCCGTACGCGGATCGTCTATCACGACATCGTTCTCAATATCTCGGTCCCGAATCATCATGGCGTCCTACGTGATCCGCGGAGTGATGCCGTAACATGCGGCATTCCCAACGTCCATCGTGTTCTGGCAGATGACCTTTCCCTGGTAGACGATCCGTACCGTCACCCACCGGCCAACCGCGGCGGTGGGTCGCCAATCCGCCCGTAGCTGGCTGCCGTCCGGTGGCGCGCCACGAACGGAGCGCACCATTGCGTCAGTGCGCCAGGGCAGCGCCACGCTCACGACAGCTGCCCGACCGGTTACGGCCTGATACTCGATGTTCGCAACCTGAACGCTGTCGGACAGAACTTCATAGACGACGGGATCATCTGCCCAGGCCTCAGGCGGAGCCATCGGCATGAACACTGTTACGCCACACACCGCCGCCACGAGGAAACGTGTCATGGTCCTCGCGGGGTTCATGTCGCTACCAAAACAACCGCGACAAGGGTGAAGTCCGACTGTTCTTCATAGAGGCTGCTGACGCCGAAATCGGTGTAGGCGCAATCGGGGAACGCGTCACGTCCTTCCAACAACATCCCCTTGGTGGCATCGGCCACATTGTGACCCGCGCCCTGAAACGATGCCGTCCTGGTCGCCTCGATACCAAGGTCCCTCACAATCGCCTTCTGGTGCGGTTCGTCGGCCGGAACATTCTCGGCGGTGTGGTTGAGATACGAGTGGGTGGACCGGTTGATGATGTCGGCGGCGTGCTCTACGGCCGGGTTGTGGCGCAGCGGTGCACACGAGGTGCCGCCGCGCGCATCGACGACAGCCTGCGTCACTTCGGCTCCGGGTTCTGCGATGGCCGGCACAGCGAAAATAGTTACGGCACTACAGACCATTAACGAAGCGACAACTACGATGACGGGCCCCTGTCTTGGGTCACGGCGCCCGCTACCGGGCTCCACTGTCGACATACGCATCTCCTCGTCGTTCGCGTGCGATGGTGATACTCAGCTGCAGGCATGGGAACGATGGATCTTGCTCCCCCAGTGCATGACCCGGTGGTACGACGGTCCCGTGAACCAGGTCGGTTGACGTGCCTTGATACCGTTACCGACATTGGACAATTGCTGCCACAGACCGAAGAAGCTATCCCCTTGGTATATAGGGAAATACATATCACCCGCGTGGTCATAGCTCTGAGTGAGTGCCTGTGCCCGCGGAGCCAGGAAATCCACTGACTGGTCGATGTTGGCGATGACGATATCCGCCTGCTCCTGGACCCCGGGAGCATCGTAGTGGCCGTTGTTGCGGACCAAACTGTCGTTGAGTCCCTCGATTTGATGTTTCACGGCATCGTATTGAGCGTCGAACCACTGACACATCTCTCGTACCGCGTTGATATCCACAGACGTCACGTATCGCCTCGTCTGATCGAACGGAAACGGAAACTGCGGTTGCCAATTGCTGGCCACCGGAGTGATCACCGGCAGCCGCTGCGGCTGGTCGAAGTGGGCAACTGGGTCGTAGCCGCCACCCGGATCAGCACTGGCTGCCGCCGTCAGAACCTCCCCCGAACAAATCAGTGACGCGACCACAACGGCCATCAACCGGCTACTGCAGATGCGAATCATCATGCTACCGAGGCTATTTGCCAAGAGCAGAGTCGATACCACCAACGTCGGTGATCTGCCAGTCGTTGTTGCTGTCGATCGTGATGCTGTACGTAGCAGTGGACTGCAGCCCCTCGGGCGCCTGCATCGTCTTGGTGAGCACGCTGACGAACGCATCGACGGTGAATATGCCACCGGCGTCCGAGCGAACCTTTGCAGCCAATGGCTTGGCCGTCGACTTCCAATGTAAAGGCGCCAGAATCTGCTCCATCGAGTCAGCAGCCTTTGTCAGCTTCTCCTTCAGATACGGGGAAGTTCCGTTGACCAGCTTGACTTTCCACGCCTTGAAGTCCTGGTAATCCATATCTGCGGCATTCGTGGCATAGCCAGTAGCGATCTCTTCGGCCCGCACTCTATTGCCGGCACCCACGGCCTGCTCGTCCAACTTCTGCTGCGCACCGGCATACAGCCAGCCAAGCGCAACCGCAACGCCGGTCAGCAGGAAGATCACGACCGCGATGATCACGCTGCGCAGTGTGAAGGACACCTGTCGTGGCCGCTTAGCCGACAGACTCGCACGACCGTCTGCGACAGTCACATCGGCAGGCGGATCGTCTGGCTGAGCCCGGTCATGACTCTCCGTCACAGGTGTGCTTTCGGGTTCGGTATCGACAACTGACATGAAACTTCCTCTCGGGTTATGGGAGTGGCCTCGGCCTAGCGGTCGGGCATGGATACACGAAGGGTGATCGCGCCGTCTTCGGGTATGCCTGATAATGCGTTACTCAGGATTTGTGCCGTGTCGAAGTTCATCAACGCTCCCCCGATTCCCTGGAACTGCGGAAGTAGCGCATTACCAATAACTTTGAGATCAGGCGCCCGCGTGTCCAGAAAGTTTTGGAGGCGCGCGAGGAACTTTTGAAACAGCTGAACGTTGTGCGGATTGTTCCAGGCGACAACATTCATCATGGCGGTAAATGCGCCCGATATTCCATCCCCTACAGCCCGCAACGGCGGCCCGATTTCTGCCAACGTGGGGCCAACCCAGTCGGCATTACGCAGCAGATTTTGAAGATTGCCAAGAAGTTCCTGCCCTTTTCCGTCCATGCTCATCATCATGTTTCGGGTAAGCAAACTCGCGCGCGATAGGTTGGGTAGCACGCGGCCTGGATCCGGCAAGGAAGAGTCCGCTTCATTCAGGATCCCTTTGAGCTGCACAGGATCCATCTGGTTGAGTATGCGGACCACCGTGGCGGCAAGTTGTGAGATCGAGGGCGGCACGGTTACCGCCTGCGCCGCGATGCGCTGACCGTCCGTCAGCACAGGGCCGTCATCGGACCGCGGCCGAAAGCCGACGTAGGCTTCACCGAGCGCAGAAAAATTATCCAGACGCACATCACTGTCGACGGGAACGCGCTGCCCGGGGTCGAGATAGAAATCGATGGTGGCATTGCTCACCGAGGTCGAAACACCGGTCACCTTGCCAATGGCCACACCGCGCAGCAGCACGCTGGAGCCAACCACCACACCTTCGCTATCCGGTACGTCCATCGTGAGATTGATGCGATTCTTCGGTAACCCCAGCCGGATACCGAACGACCCGATGTATGTAAGCGCGACCGCGATAATCATCGCGAACATTGCGAAGGACAGTATGTTCTTGGCGACTCTCATGGCGCTGCTCCCAGTATGCGCAGCACATCCTGTACGTTGCCAATCATTTCGCGCCCGTCGGGCCCGGATATCGAGGTGATGTTGATTGCGGGGTACTTATCGACGGGAAAGAAGTCCTCGATGAACAACTTTCGCCATTTAGGCGCTTCGTCTTCGAAGCTCCATTTGCTCTGTTGAACCGCCCCAACCGCATTGCTCAGCGACCTAAGTAACGGAACCAGCCAGAACCCTCCGCTGTAAATACTCCCGACCGACGGAAGTACGGTGCCGATGTAGCTTGCAACCACTGTCGACCGGTCGAATCCCAGCATGCCTTCCGGCGAGAACCAGTACCTGTATGTAGGCAGGTTGCGGCTCATCACATCGGTAGTTCTCGATACGCCGTCAAGCCATTTGTCGACCATATCCACGTTGTTGGAAAGGTCCGCCAGGTCCACCGCAACCCGGCTCACCAGGTTGCGAAGGTCTTGTCGATTCGACGGGGTCACACGGTTGATGCCGATGATCGTGTCCTGCACCCGCTGGATCGCTCCACTGCCAACGAAGTTCGCCATGTTCGCCAATGTGTCTTCAAGCTGCGGCGGAGACACTGTTTGCGCCAAAGGGATTCGTCCGCCAGCGGTGACCGGTGGCGCCCCCTCACCTGACCGGGGACGTTCGAGCGCAACATAGGTATCACCGAGCACCGTTGATTGCTGCAGTGTGGCACTAACATTCGCCGGTATGTTGATGCCGGGATCGATCTGCGATGTCACATCAACGTGATTGCTTCTGAGATCGACCCTGGTGACCACCCCCACCGTGGCGCCGTCTTGGACCACTTTCGCACGATTCGGCAGATTCAGGACACTGGCAAATTCCAGAACGATGTCATAGCCGCCGCGATGGTTACCACCTGGCTGGGGTATCGCATTCACCGATAACGACGAACAAGAAACGACCAGCATGGCTGTCGCGGCTCCGGTAACCACTGTCCGGATTTGACGGCGGCTCATGAGTGGCTCGCCTGCTGCAGCACGTACTGCAGCAGCGCAACGTCAACGGCGTAGGGCTGGCCGTTGACGTCCGCACAGCTGCCGGGCATCGACGCATTCATCGCGCCGCAGAGCGCCAGCTTGTCGTGGGTGGCAACGCGGAACAGCGGGGGTCGGTAAGCGATGTTGAACGTGCCGAACTGTTTGGCGTTAAAGTGATTTGCCGCGGTGTTGATCCACCAGGGCACCCCATTGAACAAGCCGGCAAGGGCGTTGGCATGCGGGCTGATTTTTCGGAGGGCGTTGCTCACTCTGTCCAATGTGATCTGCGTTTCGTCCCCGAGTCTGGATTCCAGTGTGGCGACCAACTCCATAAGTGGACCAACCTTTCCGATGGAGTCCGCACCGACCAGCCGAGTCGCGCCGTCCAGCGCAGTCACGATGTCTACGGTCGTGGTTGGCGCATCCAGCAGAATCTCCTTCATCGGCCCTGTGATGTCTTCCAGCGCTGATGTCAGCTGCGCAGTGTTCCGAACGATTGAGCCAATGTTGCTGATCTGTCGATCGGGACCATCGAGCAATTCGGATGACACGGTCAGCAAGTGGCCGAACTCTGCTCCATTGTTGTGTGCCAATTGATCTAACCCACGAACTGTGTCTGCGATGTTCTCCGAGCCGCTGGAGTTGATGGCGCTGAGGAAGCTGTCCGCCGACCCAATGATCTCCGACAACGACTTCGGTGACACAGACCGATTGAGCGGGATACAACTGGCGGCGTTGAGCCGGGACCCTCCGGCGTAGTTGCCGACCAGTTCCAGGGAGCGATCCGCGAGGATTGAGGTGGACCGGATGATCGCCTTGACGTCGCCGGGGAATTCGCGTTCTCCGGTTACGGAGAAGCCGACGCGGACATGGCTGGGACCTGGCTGGATCGAGACGATTTTGCCTATGCGGTAACCCATCTGAGTGACGGGGTTACCTACATAGAGCCCGATCGCGTCAGGCATGAACGCACAGTAGGAGGCTTCATGCCGAGCTAGCGGTGCGCATGACGAGTTGGCTCCGATGGCCACGACCGCCATCGTGGTGGCCACCACGCAACGGAGAGTTCGACGAACCGCGATCGCATTCATCAGCAGCTGCTTCCGGACATCGGTATGCACAAATCGGTGGCAAGCAGCTCTGGACGAGCGTTCTGCGCGTCCAGGACGCGCTCGAGCTTGTCACGCACCCGGCGCAGTCGAGGGACGAGTCTGCTGTTGTTATCGACCCACCGCCGAACCCGGTTCTGCCATTCGCGAACTTTCTGGATGAACTCCTCACGGTGGTTGACCCAGAATTTGCCGGTGGGAGCCATAATCGCATCCGAGATGTCGCCCATGCCTTTCAGGGCGCCAGCGAATCCCTTGCCGTACAGCACAAGTGTCTGCTCCATGATCGAAATTTTCAGGATGAGATCCTTGAGCTTGTCGCGGTAGCCGGACAGTGACTCGATGTATTCGTCCGACAGATCGAGGATCTGTGAGATCTGCCCCCGCTGCTTATCGATCGTCTCTGTCAGAGCATTGCCTGCGTTGACAACCGCCGTTAGCGTCTCCACGTTGGTTCCGTTCAGGCCGGCCTGAATCTTGTCCAGTGATTCACGGATCGGCGTCGGATTGACGTTTTCGGTGATCTTGGTGGCACCGGCCAGTGCTTTCATCAGGTTGTAGGGCATGGTCACCCGTTCCAGCGGAATAGCCTTCTGCCCCAGCGGTTTGTCGCCCAGCGACACCAGGTTCACGTAGTAGCCACCGATCACCGTAAGCATCCGAACCTGAACTTGAGACTGATCGCCGACAAAGGCGTCCTTCGACACGCTCAGGCGTACCTGAACCTGGTTCGGCTCAATCGCGAGGCTGTCCACCTTTCCGACGGTGATGCCGGCGATGCGCACACTGTCGCCTAGCCGCACCGATGCGGCGTCGTCTGTGTAGAAAACCACCGGCCGATGATTGATTGGGTTGACATAGATGATGCCGGCGGCCAGTGCCACCATCGCGACCATGCCTAGCGCAAGCAGGCCGACCATCGTCGGATTTGTGAGCTTCTTCAGCGATTGCACAGGACCACCCGTTGACCGTTCAGTAGTACGTCCATCGATTCAGGTAATTGCGCCCGTCCATGTGAGCACGGCACCGGGGTCCCGGGAGGCGCGGGCGGCTCGACGTTGTCCCAGATCACCGGTACGCGTTTGAACGCATCGCTGTAGTCGTCAAACACCGTGATCGCCCGGTCAATCCCCTTGTCCATGTCTGCTTTGCCTGGGGTGAAACCGGCATTGGCCAGCAGCTGAACGGTCACGGACGTGAACTCCGGCCCGTACAACTCCGACTTTCGGAACTCGTCGATCACCGCGAGTGCGTTGTCCACCGGCCGATTTACCCAGTCCAGGATCTGTAGCAGATCTCTGGAATGCCCACCAAACGTTTCCGCGATCGCGCTCAGGTTGCGCATCAAAGTTGCGATGACCTGCTGTCGATCGGCCACGAACTGGGTCAGTTTTCGGACGCTGTCCAGCATCGGTCCAAGACCAGTACCGTTGCCTTCCATAAACGAAGCGACATTGTCCGTAAAGTTGTCGATATCGCTGGGGCTCAAGGTCGCCAATACCGGTTGCAACCCGTTGAACAAGGTGGTGACGTCGAACGAAGAATGAGTCATGCTCAACGGAATTCGCGTCACCACGCTCTCATCGGGACCCTCCTCGACGGGATCAGCGAGATCGAGATAGCGCAGCCCGGTGAGTGATTGGAACTTGATCGCCAGCCGAGTCTTGGACACCACGGCATAGCGCTTGTCCAGGCTCAGCTCTACCTCAGCAATGCTCTGCCCCTGCTTGCGCGCCAGCCGTATGTCCTTGACCTTGCCCACACGCACCCCACGAAAGCGAACATCCGCATCCAGACGCAGGCCGGACGCATCAGTGAATTCTGCTGTATAGGAGCGTGTTTCACTGGAAACAGGTTGCCGCAGCACGTTGATGATCAAGATCAGCAGCACGGCCCCAATGGCACCGCTGACCATGAAACGCCACAGTGCAGCCCTGGGTTTGATCATGGGCCACCCATCGCACTAATCGGAGCCTGCACACCAGGTATCTGATCGAGCACGATATGAACCTGCAACGCACGCTGTTCCGGTGATCCCCCGTACAGCTTCTCGAAACGTGTCCGCAGTTCCACCAAGGTGTCGCTGAGGCCCGCGGGTGTCACCAAACCGGGAACCGTGTCAGTGAGAGTCCGGATCACGTTGACCACCGGAAGCAACTCGCCGGTGTGTGATGACAACAGCTTTCCGACAGCCCCGAAGAACCCCTTTGCGAGTAGATCAATGGACGGCAGGGCTCGTTTATTCCAAAATTCTTCGGTGACAGGCATTCCGGGTTCGGCCACGACCGGGACAACATCTTGCCCGGGCATCGCGTTCGCCGCGGAAACATTGAACTTCACAAAACCCGAGCGCTGATTGAAGCCGTAGCCTGCAACGGTTGCCGCGTCCACGAACCCTGGGAATGCCACACTGATTCCCGCGGTGTTTCTCAGCAGCTGCTCGGTGCTGACTGTCTGGACTGCCGCGACCGCACGGGCCGCGGTGATCACAGACTCGATCAGAGGATTGAGCCCATCGGTGTAGCGCGTGGCCCGGTTAATCACGTCAACAAGCTGCGGGCTCACCAGACCGTTGGTGATCTCGCCCGCTCGGTACAGCAGCGCCTGTAGCGTGAAGTTTCCTTGCGGCGTGGCGGTGATGTGCACCCCGTTGCGCAATGGATTACCACCTTGGCCCGCAATCAAATTGATACCGGTTACGCCAAAGTAGTTGGCGGGACGGAAGTCCACGCCCATCGTGTCCGTCAATCCCGCGGTGGGGCCGGCCTCCAGGTCGACATCGAGCCGGACCCTGCCATTGACGACAGTCGATACGCCGGTGACATTTCCGACAGTTACGCCGTGCATCATCATGGGGGCCCCCGCCGTCACCCCCTCGCCGACGTACGGCAGGTCAATCACGATAGATAGGCGGTTCGCCGACCGATCTGCCCACGGGTTGAAGGCAACACACAGCGCCAGTGCGGCAATACACAAGGCGACCGCAAGACCGATGATGCTCAGCCTGCGCGCTTCAGCCTCTGCTGACATGCGAAACAACACGGTGCCCCCTACGCCTTGAACACGAATTCGGGTCGCAGGCCCCACAGCATGATGGTGGTCGCCAGATCTAACACCAAGATGGTCACCAGGCTGGCGCGGATAGCCCGGCCCGATGACTCCCCGACACCTACGGGCCCTCCGGAGGCGAAATAGCCGTAGTAGCAATGAATTATCGTCACCGCGGTGCAGTAGGTGGCCGCTTTTATCAGCGAGGCACCGATATCATGCGGGGTGAGAAACTCGACGAAGTAGTGATTGTAGGTGCCGCCCGGCTGGCCGTAGAAAACGCGAATCACGGTGTCACACGTCACGAAACTGACCACCAGCGCCAGCAGATATCCCGGTACGACACACATCAATCCACCAATGAGGCGGGTACCGACCACAAACGGGATCGACCTCAGTCCCATGGCTTCGGTGGCGTCGATTTCCTCGGCGATCCGCATGGAGCCGATCTCCGCGGTCATCCGGCAACCCGCCTGAGAAGCGAACGCCACTCCAGCGACCAGCGGAGCCATCTCACGGACATTCCCCCACCCGCCGATGATGCCGGCGAGTGCCCCAAGCCCCATCAGATTCATGATGGAGAATGCCTCGATCGCTGCCATGCCACCGACCGCGATGCCAAGTACCGCAAGCACACTGATCACGCCGCCATCGACAATGACCGAACCCCGGCCCCACGCCAGGTTGTTCATCACCCGTAACGTCTCACGCCGGTACAAACGCACCGTAACCGGAAGCAACCACACCGTCTGTGCAATAAACGTCACCCACTGCCCGGTGGCGCGGAAAGGCTCGCGCAGCGCCATCGGGATTTTGTGTCCGATGCCGACACGTCGCGCGGGTAGCGCGTCGAGACGATGCTGCGGCTGGCCGGCCATCTACGCCACCACCATCGGGAAGAACATCGTCTGCAACTGAGTGATCGCAAGATTGACCGCCACAATGCAGATCACATTCAGGACCACCGCGGCGTTCACGGCATCGGCAACACCCCGCGGACCGCCCTTGGCCTCCATGCCTCGCTGGCAGGAGACCACCCCCACAATCGCGGCAAAAATGAAGCCCTTGCCGAGGGTGAACCAAAGATCGATCACCTTGGTAAACGACCCGAAGGACAACCAAAAACTTCCTGGTGTCACGCCATTGAACGCGGTCGCAATCACGAATGCCGCCCCGACACCCATCGCGATGATGATCACGACCAGAATCGGCGTGACCAGCAGCAACGCCAGAACGCGCGGCACCACAAGTCGTTGCACAGGGTCAATTCCCAGCGACCGCAAGGCATCGAGTTCCTCGCGAATCGCTCTGGCCCCGAAGTCAGAGGCGATCGCGGCGGCGGCAGCACCGCCCATCAGCAGACCGGCTGTCAGTGGCGCCCCCTGCCGTAGCACGGCCACACCCGTGACCGACCCCACCAATGAATTGGCTCCGACTTGGTTGACGAGGCCGGAGATCTGCACAGCCACCATGCCGCCGAAAGGGATCGCCATCAATATCGCCGGCACGGCCGTCACCTTCAACAAAAGCCAGGCCTGAACGATGAGTTCGCTGAACGGCAGCCGCCCTGACAGTGCATCGGTCGCGGTGTACCTGAGCACCTGGGCGGCCAGGATCACACTGCGACCGGTCGTTGTGGCGCTACGTATCGGCACAGAGCCGACCTTCGCGGCCCCGCTCCTAACCAATTGCTCCACCGAGGCGAGGCCCATTGGAGCAATATAATGCTATTAATTAATTAAGGGAAGCCTTACCTGACACTCTGTCGATGGGGGCCGGCGCCCCCACCGCCATTCCGGGATGCGGGTACCAGACGCACCATCACTTCGCACTCACCGTTAAGCGCATCGGGCACGATTGACACCGAGTACTGGGACGCGAGCGCCGGTGAGGTCAGGGCGAGTGCCTCCTCGATGGCACCTCGCTGTATTCCGCTGGCAATTTCCGGATGTGTGAGAGCAATCTCGCGCAGCGGGCACGAGCAGATCTTTAGCTCGTGCTCGCCGAAGATGCTGGTGACCGTGGATACGCGGAATCCGAGCTGGCTGAGGATCTCGAGCGCCACGCTGGCCGGGTCCGGTACGTCAATCTGAAGGATGTGGGCGGAATGGTTCCGCGCCCAGATTCTCCCGGCATTTGCTGCGAGTTGTTCGCGTGCAGCCTCTGTACTACCGAACTGATCAAGAAGGAGAGGTAGGAAGGTGAAAAGCCGCGAGCGGGGGGCCGCCTCGTAGTGTGCCGGTGGTCGGCCTCGCCCCGAGCTGCTGCCAGGTACGACATTGACGGCACCCGACGAGATCAGCTTCGCGAGGTGAAAACGCACGGTCGTAACATGCAGGCCTACCTGCTCGGCAAGCATCTGGACGCTCATCGGCGCCGGCGCTTCAAGCAGGGCATCAAGGATGACGTTGCGTCGGACATGTTCACCGGCATAAGCAGCCCGGGCCGGGATGACTTCTTCTATATCGCGCTCAGTGTCCGATTCCATCATTTACCAGTCAAACTCATCGGTGTGCCCGCTGCCTGACCGGGTGCCTCCAGATGGGTTGTCTGTACCTCGACATGGAGACACGATCTGCAGAGAGCTGAACTGTCCTCAGGATCTATCGTGACACACAATTCTCCACACACCCTGCAATCAAGATCTGCAATGTTGCCCGGATGGTTAATAGCAGAAAATTTCTACTATTTACAGCGCGCGGGCTACGACGATGCGGATTTGGGCCGAGGCCGCAGCGCCTGCACCAGGTAGTCGATGCCGGTTATGAGGGTGAGAGCCACCGCGAGCCCCATCAGGACCGCAGCGGCGGTGTGCCAATGACCGGTCAGCGGCAGCAGATACCCAGCGATCGCCAGGGACTGCACCATGGTCTTGAGCTTGCCGCCACGATTGGCCGGGATCACACCATGGCGGAGCACCGAGAAACGCAGCACGGTGATCCCGATCTCGCGCACGAGGATGACCGCGGTAACCCACCACGCGAGATCTCCGAGCACGCTGAGCCCCACCAGTGCCGCACCGACGAGTGCCTTGTCGGCAATCGGGTCGGCAAGCTGGCCGAACGGGGTGACCAGGCCATACCGGCGGGCCAGCACGCCGTCGTAGCGGTCGGTGGCGATGGCTAATGCGAACACCCCGAAAGCGGCAATGCGCCACGAGGATTGGTGCCCGCCCGCGGTGAACAGGACAGCGATGAACACCGGTACGAGCACGATGCGCAGCACCGTCAGGATGTTGGCAATGTTCACCACCGGCACCGGCGCAGCCGAAGCCTCGGAATCAGGCTGGGTTTCCGGTGGCATCGGCACGTCAAACACCCTATCTGTTCTAGAGCTAGCTACTGTTCACGCATGAGCGCTGAAGGTACATCCGGCATCTCGACTAACACGGCTCCCGCGGTGACCGTTCGTCGTGCCCGTACCTCCGATGTGCCCGCTATCAAGGCGCTCGTCGACGTCTATGCCGGGCGCATCCTGCTGGAAAAGAACCTTGTGACGCTGTACGAGGCGGTTCAGGAGTTCTGGGTGGCCGAGCTCGACGGGGACGTCGTGGGCTGCGGCGCCCTGCATGTGCTGTGGTCCGATCTCGGCGAGGTACGCACCATCGCGGTGCACCCCCGGCTCAAGGGCTCGGGGGTTGGGCACGCGATTGTCAGCCGCCTGCTCGATGTCGCCAGGGAACTTGAACTCAAAAGAGTCTTCGTACTGACCTTCGAGGTCGACTTCTTCACCAAACACGGATTCCGCGAGATCGATGGCACCCCGGTGACGGCCGAGGTCTACGAGGAGATGTGCCGGTCCTACGACACCGGCGTGGCCGAGTTCCTCGACTTGAGCTACGTGAAGCCGAACACCCTGGGCAACACCCGCATGCTCGCCCACCTCTGATTTCTGCGCATCGGGCATTCTGGGCGCGATCGTCGGCCATGATCGAGGCATGCCAAGACTGCGCCAGGTGTCCCGCGCCGAAACCGACGACCGCCTTGTCCATCGCATGTACGACCAGATCTTCGGTGATCGCGATCCGGTCTCCGATCCCGGGACCACCACGGGCACACCGGGTGACTGGTGGACGGTCTTCGCGCTCGTACCCGAGGCGCTGAAGCATTCGGTTCAGGGTTTCGCGTTCTACCGCAGTCCCGATCGCAAGCTGGACCCCGTCCTGCGGGAGCTTGGCCAAACCCGCGCCGGTTGGGCTCGCCGCAGCCAGTTCGTGTTCTCCCAGCATTGCAAGTCGTGCCGCATGGTGGGTATGTCCGAGGAAATGATCGCCGCGATCCCGTCATGGAGTACCGCTGATTGCTTCACCGCGGCGCAGCGAGCCGTACTCGCCTACACGGACTGCCTGGTTCTCGACGGGGGCCGGGTGCCCGACGGGATCTTCGCCGCGTTGAAAGCCCACCTCTCCGACGAAGAGATCCTGGAACTCACCTACATCACCGCGATGTATGAAATGCATGCCGTGATGAGCACGGCCTTACGTCTGGAGTGGGACAACCGCGACGAGCCGATCGTGGAGATCGCCGCGCCCGAGGGATTCACATCCTTCGATGTGGGCGACGCCATCGCACTGCGGCGCGACGAGAACGCTTAGAAGTCTTCGGGCACTGCGCCGTCGTCTTCGTCTTCCTCGTCGGCTCCCCCGCCGCCGCGGATCGATGCCATCACACTGCCGAGGTCCTCGGGCTTCACCATGACCTCGCGCGCCTTGGATCCCTCACTGGGGCCGACGATTCCGCGCGTCTCCATCAGGTCCATGAGGCGACCCGCCTTGGCGAAACCGACCCGCAGCTTGCGCTGCAGCATTGAGGTCGAGCCGAATTGACTCGACACCACGAGCTCGACGGCCTGTAAGAAGGCGTCCATGTCGTCACCGATGTCGGGATCGACGTCTTCTTTACCGGGACCGCCGCCGACCTTGGTCGCGGTGACACCCTCGGTGTAGTCGGGCTCGGCCTGTTCCTTGGCCGCCGCCACCACGGCGCTGATCTCCTCGTCGGTGATGAAGGCGCCCTGCATGCGAATCGGCCGCCCGGCGCCCATCGGCAGGAACAGTCCGTCACCCATGCCGATGAGCTTCTCGGCGCCGGGTTGGTCCAGGATGACGCGGCTGTCGGTCAGCGACGAGGTCGCAAAGGCAAGACGCGAAGGCACATTCGTCTTGATGAGGCCGGTGACCACGTCCACCGACGGACGCTGGGTGGCGAGCACCAGGTGGATACCGGCCGCTCGCGCCTTCTGGGTGATGCGCACGATGGCGTCCTCGACGTCACGAGGCGCGGTCATCATGAGGTCAGCCAACTCGTCGACGACGGCGAGAATGAAGGGGTACGGACGGTACTCACGCTGGCTGCCCAGCGGGGTGGTGATCTCGCCGGAGCGCACCTTCGCGTTGAAGTCGTTGATGTGCCGGACCCGGCTGGCCTGCATGTCCTGGTATCGCTGCTCCATCTCTTCCACCAGCCAGGCCAGGGCGGCCGCAGCCTTCTTCGGCGAGGTGATGATCGGGGTGATCAGGTGCGGAATACCTTCGTAGGGTGTCAGTTCCACCATCTTGGGGTCGATCAGGATCATCCTGACCTCCTCCGGGGTGGCGCGGGCCAGCAGCGAAACGAGCATCGAGTTGACGAAGCTCGACTTGCCCGAACCGGTGGAACCGGCAACCAGCAAGTGCGGCATCTTGGCCAGGTTGGCGGAGATGAAGTCGCCCTCGATGTCCTTGCCCAGGCCGATCAACAACGGATGGTGATCGGTGCGGGTTTCGGGTGCGGTCAGCACGTCGGCCAGCCGCACCATCTCTCGATCGGTGTTCGGCACCTCAATGCCGACCGCTGACTTGCCGGGGATCGGCGCGAGCAGACGCACGCTGTCGGTAGCCACCGCGTACGCGATATTGCGTTGCAGGGCGGTGATTTTCTCCACCTTGACGCCGGGGCCGAGCTCAACCTCGTAGCGGGTGACGGTGGGACCACGGTTGAAGCCGGTGACCGCCGCATCGACCTTGAACTGTTCGAGCACTCCGGTGATCGCGGCGATCATGTCGTCGTTCGCCGCGCTGCTTTCCTTCGGGGGATCTCCCGCGATGAGCAGATCCAGCGAGGGCAGCACGTAGGGGCCCTCGACCACCCGATCGACAACGGGCATCTGCGGTTTCGGCTTGGACTTCTTGGTCGACTTGACCACGGGCGCCGGCTTGGGAGCCGGTGCAGCGGGCGGCTCTGGCGCCGCCGCGTCTTCCTCAAGCGGGTAGTTGTCCATCGGAGTGGCGCCGCGCGTGAATTCACGCGTCGCCTCGTAGTCGTCCTCGGGCTCGTAGTCCTCTACGTAGTCCTCGTCGTCCCACTCCTCATCCCATTCGTCGTAGTCCCTGGGCGAGAACATGTTCCGAAGGGTGTCCGGGATGTCTCGGATCGTGGTGCCGGTCAGTAGCAGCACCCCGAAAACGATCGCCATCACGAGTAGCGGCGCGGCGATCCACGCGGTGAGGCCTTGTGCGAGCGGCCCGCCGATCACGAAGCCGACGAATCCTCCCGCGTCCGCTCGCCCTTCTGGGGAATCGGGGGAACCCGCGAACAGATGCCACAGCCCCAGGATCGGCAGCGCAACCATGGCGAAGCCGAGCAGTAGGCGCGGACGCTCCTCCGGGTTCGGCTCGGTGCGCATCAAGAACACCGCGATGACGACGGCGATGATCGGCACCAGTGCGACACCGGATCCCACGACCGCGCGGAAGACATCGTCGATCCAGCCGCCTACCGGTTTGGCGGCGTGGAACCATGAGCTCGCGCCAACCACGAAGGCCAGGCCCAGCAACGCCAGCGCTACACCGTCGCGCCGGTGACCGTGCTCGATGTCGTGAGCCCTGCCCACCGACCGGAACAACGACCCCACGCCGTGGGCGCACGCGTGCCACCCGCTACGCGCCCCTCGGCCCAATGCCACCAGCGGCGTCGTCCAATGCTGGTTACGACGCTGATTACGCCGGCGCGGTGCCGGACGACGGGTCGGCGCGGTGTTGCGCGACCGGGGTCCCGATTTGGTGTTCCGGCCACGCGAACGGCTGACAGTCTTACTCGCCATGGCGACAGCCTAGTCGCAACAGTCACATCTGCACCATCTGCAACACGGCTAAAACCGCTAGTAAGCAAATGTTTTGTCACCTACGCGAGGCCGCCCCGAGACAGTCTCGTGACCTGCGAAACCCGGCTCAGCGTTCGGGGCGCGGCTTCGTCTCACCCAGCCAGGACTGATTCGCCGCGATATAGAACTGATCGCCGTTGAAGCTGCTCGCGGAATGACCCCGGAAACAGTAGACGCCCTGATCCTTGGTGACTGCGCATTTGACGGCGCGGTAGTTGAAGTAGTTACCGGGTGTGAGCACCGGCGGACGCGTCGCCGGCGTGAACAGCGCGTCATTGGTGGTGTCGAAATGAGCACGCCAATCACCCGGGAACCAGGCTACTTGGTTCGTACCGGCAGGCGCCCCAGGGAACGAGCCGTTACAGCCGAAGCTTCCGTCGATCCAGATCGCACAGGTCAACCCGCGCGGCGTCGAAAACCATGCCCCATCGGTGTCGTCACGCAAGAACTGCTCGAAGTCGGCCTGCTTGAACTTGGTGGCGTTATTGACGTCGGGATAGGGATTCGGGTCCCCGGGAATGTCTGGGTCCGCCATCGCGAAGGCCAGCGATCCGGCAGTTAGTCCCAGCATCAGCGCGATAGGTGCCACTATCCGAGCCAGCAGCCGCATTCCAAGCCCTCCCGATATTCGTGGTTACTGAGTCAGCAAAATAGCGAGGCCGATTGTATTGACGCCGCCGATCCGGCGCGGGAAAACCGGCCAGACACTTGACAATGAGTGTTGCCAACATGCCTGTGTGCTCGCTAGCCTTTCCCCATGAGTGGCAACGGCGCCCTATCGACGGTCAGCACGCATCCCAACGACTACTACTGGCGGGCAGGTATGAACCTGCGCCCCGCACCTGCCCGGCTGCGCTTCGACGCGATGTGGACCCAATCCCGCAGGGACATCCTCGCGCCGTGGATGGACTTCCAGGAGATTCCCAGGGAAACGGCGCGTACCCAGCTGCTCGCCGATCACCTCTGGCAGGGCGACGAGCTGATGGATGCGGTCGTGGACCGCATCCGAAAGATGCCTGCGCGCCAGGGACGGGCGATGCTCACCCGGGCCCTTGACCACGGCATCGAATCGATAGAGAACCCGCCGGCAGAGTTTGTCGCGCTGTTCGCGCAGCTCGATAATCCGCCCCCGTGGTACGACCCCGCGCTCTGGGAGCGGGGCCGCCAGCTATGGAACAACTCGTCGTTGGCGGCGAAGTTCGGCATGGGGTTCGGCGACACCTTCGGCACCTTTGTGGGCGATGAAGTCGCCTATGCAACCGGGGCCACCGGAAGATTCGTCAACGACACCCTGCGGAGAAATCTGGAGACCACCGCGTGGTTCCGCAAGATGACCTATCGCGGAGCCCTGGAACGCTTTTCACAACCTTTCAAGGACACCGTGCTAGTTCGGCTGATGCACGCACAAGTGCGCGCCGGGCTCCGGCGCTCCTGGGGCGACGAACAGTTCGCTCACCACGGCAACCCGATCTCCAATTCGATGATGATGGGTGCAGCGATGACCTTCGGGCTCATCCCGCCACTGATCGACCATCAGCACGGGCGCACCCGCAGCATGGCCGATCTTGAAGCAGCAGTGATGTACTGGGCATACATCGCCTACGTATTCGGCGTCGCCGAGGAGCTGATCCCGAAATCCGTGGCCGAGGGCATGGAGACGATGGACTACATGGTCGCCTACGCCGGCGGCCCCTCGGAATGGACCGACGTCATGATGACCGCGGCATTCGGCTTCGTGGACAAGGGAATTGCCGGGCGGATCGGCCGACTGGTGTTCACCCCGGTTCTGGGTGTCGCCGCCTATTACGGCGGCGAGGACCTTGTCCGCGCACTTGTGCGCGCAACTCCCCTACGCGACGTGCGCCTCCAGCCGTGGACCACGATAACCGGCGTCGCGGTGCACGCCAATGTCCAGATGCGGCGGCTCACGGACAGGCTGCCGGGCGCCAAACGCCGTGCACAACAACGCAATGGTGAACTGCTGTGGTGGTCCGCGACGGTGATCAATCAGGCACTGGCCAGGCTCGGCGGAATGCGGGATACGTCCTACACCCATCACGACGCGACGGCGGCAACACCGGCCGGATGCCCGGTGCCGCACGCCCCGCGCGTCGGTGTCTAGCCCTGGGCCCCCAGCCAGGTCTTGCCCGGCGACACCATGAACTGGTTGGAGTAACTCGCGTAGTTGCCTCCGCCGGTGCAGTACACATTGTTCTCCGGCGTCGTGGCACAGCGGGTACTACCGAGTTCGATGTAGTTGTTGGCCGGCAACACTCGCTGCGCCTGTCCCGACGAGAACCTCGGCTGCCCAGTGTTATCGAAGTGCGCCGCCGACTCTCCCTTAAACCAGCCAACCTGGTTGGCGCCGCCGGGCGCACCCGGAATGACACCGGTGCATCCGAAGCTGCTGTCCTCCCATATCCCGCAGTCCAGGCCAAACGGCGTCGAAAACCACAGGCCGGGCTTGTCGGCGATACGGAATCCCTCGAAATCCAGCTTGGCGTACTTGCTGGTGTCCGGGTACGGATTCTTCGGAGGGTCCGCCGCAGCGGGCAACGCTGCACCCACCGACATCGCCAAGCCTGCCACCGCACCCATCATCGCAAACCATTTCTGCGACATAACTTGCATCTCCCCTGTTTCCCAGTATTGCTGCACTACGCATCCCGCGTGCAGAACTGCACTTGAAATCATACACAAATTGTTAACTGGAGAGATCATGCGGGCAGATGCAGTTACCTTCGCATTTCCCCTTCCGCTCATACATAGATTCATCTATGGTGAGAGCATGACCGAGAAGGTCTCTCGCCACGACTACTTCACTGCCGCGTTTGAACTACTGGCGGCTGGCGGCAAGCCCGCACTCACCACGACGGCGGTATGCCGCCGAATCGGCGTGACCACGGGCTCGCTGTACCACCACTTCGGCAGTGGGGCGGGCTTCTACCGAGCAGTCATCGATTACTGGGAGAACGACATCACTACCGCGCAGCGCCGCCGCGTGGACGAAGTATCCGATCCGCAGGAACGGCTGGTCGTGCTGGAGCAAGCAGCGCGTGAGGCAGACCATGAGGTGGAGAAGGCCATTCGCGCCTGGGCGATGGCGGACCGCTACGTGACGGCGGCGCAGCACCGCGTGGACCAGGTACGGCATCAACATCTCACCAAGCACTACATCGAAGCCGGCTTCGCTCCGGATCGGGCGGACACGATGGCACGCATTGGTTTCAGCATCTTGATTGGCGCTCAGCAGTTCGGCACCCAGGTAGACCGCAAGCGTCTCAATGCCGCACTCGATGAATACTCCGTCTGGATCAACTCGCTGGTGCCTGCGGAAGCGACCACGTCCCGCTGACCTTGGTGTAGCGAGACATCAGCGCCAGGGCCTGGTCGGGAAAGAGTTCACGGGGGAAGGCTTCACGCATTCCCGGCCGCGCGGAAAACAAGATCCCCACGGCGTTGTCGTTCACCACAACGTTCTTAATCTCGGCGTAGTCCCGCAAAACCATCAGCCGAGTGGTCAGAAATGATTGCCCGAGTAAGGCATTCGTCGTTGGGCGCAGTACCCAGAACGTGAACTCTGACGCCCCGAACTCGGCACGCTGCACCGTCCCGACAGGTATCGCCTGCATGGACAGCTGGGTACGAGAACGGATTCTCGACGCGATCAGCGCCGCCGCCGCAATCACAACGATCAGGATCACCACACCGGCGCCAGCCGCCACAAACACGAAGAAGAACGCGACGTACAACACGGCCCCGACGAGCAGAATCCAGACGCCCCGGGAACGTGCAACCGTCTGAAGCGCGCCCTTTGCAAGTTTGCCCCGTCCCTCTTCGGTGAGGACAACCTCGGTTCGGATGGGCGGCCCGCTCGCCAGGTCGTGATCGGTCATATCCCTCCCTCGATATCCCCCACAGCGTATCGACCGCAAGGCGCCCCAGCTGGCTTCGGTACGGTGGAATTCGATCCACTCCCAACGACGAGAGGTGTTCCATGCCCACTGTGGTGGCGTTCCTGTATCCCCAGCCCGACAAGCGCGACGAGGTTCGTGCCGCACTCCTGGAGACCATCCCCCAGGTCCACGACGAGGCGGGCTGCAATCTCTACTCCCTGCACGAGGCACACGATCGCTTCGTCTTCGTCGAGTCGTGGGCGAGCAACGAAGCACTCGCAGAGCATGGGAAAGCGCCGGCCGTCACCGCGATGTTCGGCAAGGTAGGACCGCTACTCAGTCAGGCGCCGGAAATCGTTGTCGCCGAAGCGCTTCCCGCAGGTGATCCGGCCAAGGGCGATCTGACCCACTGACATGGGCAAGCTGGATGGCAAGGTCGCGTTTATCACCGGCGCGGCCCGCGGCCAGGGCCGTGCCCACGCCATCAAGCTGGCGTCCGAGGGAGCCAACGTCATCGCGGTGGACATCTGCGCACAGATACCCTCCGTGGAGTACCCGATGGCCACCGCGGAGGATCTCGATCTCACGGTCAAGGAGGTCGATGCCCTGGGGCGTGCCATCTCGGCACACGAAGCCGATGTGCGCGACCGGCAGGCATTGCAAAGCGCCTTCGACGCCGGTGTCCAAGCCCTTGGGCCGGTTGACATCGTGATTGCGAACGCCGGTATCGCCACCCTCACTCCCGAAAGCGGCGAGGATGGCTGGACCGATGTGCTCGATGTCAATCTCACCGGGGTGTATCACACGATCGAGGTGGCCCGGCCGTCGATGGTCGAGCGCGGCGCGGGCGGATCGATCGTGCTGACCAGCTCGGTGGCCGGCCTGACCGGCATGGTGATGAACACCCCAGGTGGACTGGCCTATACCGCCGCTAAACACGGGCTGGTCGGGCTCATGCGGTCCTATGCCAACATGCTTGCGCCACACAGTATCCGGGTGAACACGATTCACCCGGGCGGTGTCGCGACCCCCATGCTGGTGAACCCGGTGACAGAAGAGCTGTTCGCCAACGGCGCGCCCGAAGGCATGTCCGATACCGGCCATGCCTTGCCGGTGGTTCTCATGCCCGCCGAGGACATGGCCAACGCCGTGGCCTGGCTGGTGTCCGAGGATGCGCGGTACGTCACCGGCGTCGCACTCCCCGTCGATGCCGGGTTCACCAACAGGCGCTAGACATGTCACGGAAAAATCCTGCCGCACAGACTGCGTACGGCCCCATGGCCATCGCAGCCATCGAGCAGCATGAGCCGCCCGGGTCCCGGATCGTCGACGACGACCTGGCGGCCCGAATCCTGCCCACCGCGTCACGGTGGTTTGTCCGCCTCACCGCGTGGACGACGCTGCGGAACCTGTTGATCACGCTGGCGGAGAGAAGCGGCCAAGGCGCCTGGTCCATCTTTGTGTGCCGTAAGCGTTACATCGATGATCAGTTGGCCTCGTGGGCAGACATCGCGGAAGCGGTCGTCAATTTGGGTGCGGGAATGGACAGCCGGGGATGCCGACTGTCCCGAACCTCATCGATACCGGTCTTCGAAGTCGATCAGCCGGTGAACATCTCGGCCAAACGACGTGCGATCCACCAGGCGGTGGGCGTTCTACCGCCGTCGGTGCACCTGGTGGCCGTCCACTTCCAGCATGACAATCTGTCCGACGCACTGCTGCGGGCCGGGCACGATCGCACCTCACGCACCTTCTTCATCTGGGAGGGCGTCACGCAGTACCTTTCCGAGCCCGCGGTTCGGGCGACGCTGGACTATCTGAGCACCGCTGCACCAGGCAGTCGCCTCGCCTTCACCTACGTGCAACGCGATTTCATAGACGGTTCGAACCTGTACGGGAACACCATGCTGTACAAACGTTTTCGGATGCGCCGCCAGGTATGGATGTTCGGTCTCTCCCCTGCCGCGGTGGCGCCACTGCTCGCCGAGTACGGCTGGCGGGTGCTCGAGGATGTCAGCGGCCCCGAATTCCAGACGCGTTATCTGGCACCCGCTGAACGCAGGCTCTCGACCACCGAGCTCGAACGGACCGTGCTCGCGGAGAAGTCTTAGTCGACCGTCAGCACGGTCGGCACGATCATGGGCTGGCGGCGGTAGGTCTCGCCAACCCATTTGCCCACCACGCGCCGCACCGACTGCGCGATGCGGCCGGTATCGCTGACCGACTGTTCGGCAAGTGAATTCAACTCGGCAATCACCATCTCGGTGACCGGGTCCAGGGCCTTGGCGTCATCGGAGAAGCCGCGCGAGAACAGCTCCGGCCTGCCGACCGGGCGTCCGTTGCTACGCACCACGACGGTGACCGCGATGAATCCGCCATTGCTCAAGACCAGGCGCTCGCCGACGGTGGCATCGGATACGTCGCCATCGACCAGGCCATGGACAAACATCTTGCCCACCGGAACCCGTCCCGCAATGCGCGCCCGCTCGTTGTGCAGATCGACACTCACGCCGTTCTCCGCCAATACGATCCGGTCTTCATCGACACCGGTCTTGACCGCAAGTTCGGCGTTGGCACGCAGATGCCGCCAGGTGCCGTGCACCGGCATGACATTGCGCGGGCGTACCGCGTTGTAGAGGTAAAGCAGCTCCCCGGCATAGGCATGTCCTGAAACATGCACCCGCGCATGGGTGTTTGTCACAACCCGGGTGCCCACCTTCGCAAGCGAGTCGATAATGCCGTAGACGGCTTCCTCATTGCCCGGCACCAGCGATGACGACAAGATGACCAAATCGTCAGGAGTCAGGGTGATTTGACGATGATCGCCACGGGCCATGCGTGATAGCGCAGCCATCGGCTCGCCCTGTGTGCCGGTGGTAACCATCACAACGCGTTGCGGTGCCAGCTCGTTCGCGGCCTCCACGTTGATCAGGTCGCGGTCCTCGACGTCGAGAAAGCCCAGATCGCGTGCGATACCCATGTTGCGCACCATCGATCGGCCCACGAGCGCGACACGGCGTCCGTGCGCGACCGAGGCATCGATGATCTGTTGCACCCGTGCCACATTGCTGGCGAAACACGCAATGATGACCCGGCCGCGCGCGGTCTCGATGAGCCGGTTCAGGGTGGGAGCGATCTCACTCTCCGATGGACCTACTCCCGGCACCTCGGAGTTCGTGGAGTCGACGAGGAACAGATCGACACCCCGATCACCCAGTCCGGACAGCCCGGGCAAGTCGGTGGGACGCCGGTCTGGAGGCAGCGGATCAAGCTTGATATCGCCGGTATGCAGGATGGTCCCGGCCTCGGTGTGTACGGCGATGGCGAGTGCATCGGGAATGGAGTGGTTGACCGCGAAGTACTCGCATTCAAAGGCGCCGTGAGTGGACCGCTCGCCCTCCTTCACCTTGATGAACCGGGGGGTGATGCGGTGCTCGCGGCACTTGGCCTCGACCAACGCGAGGGTGAAAGCCGAACCCACCACTGGGATATCGGGGCGCATCTTGAGCAGGAAGGGGATGGCTCCGATGTGATCCTCGTGCGCATGCGTCAAGACCAGCGCCTCGACATCGTCGAGACGATCCTCGATGTGGCGGATATCCGGAAGGATCAGGTCCACGCCGGGCTCGTCATGACCAGGGAAGAGCACTCCGCAGTCGATGATCAGGAGGCGCCCACGCAGTTCGAAAACCGTCATGTTGCGGCCGATCTCGCTGATACCGCCGAGTGCGGTGACGCGCAATGCGCCATCGGCGAGCGGACCGGGCGCACGCAGATCTTCGGGTGGCGTTATCGGCACCTACAGCACCCCGGCGGCGCGCATATCCGCGGCCAATCCCTCGATCTGCTCCGGGCTCGGCGGAACGTTGGGCAGGCGGGGGTCGCCAACATCGATGCCCTGCAACCGAAGCCCGGCCTTCACTGCTCCCACCGCTCCCAGCCGCCGGCACGCCTCTGTCACGGGCGCGATCTGCGCATTGAGCTTGCGGGCCGTTTCCACGTCGCCGGCGTTGTAGGCAACCAGCAGCTCACGCAACGGTCCGGCGACGAAATGCGATATGACGCTGACGAATCCGACCGCTCCCACCGACAACCAGGGCAGGTTCAGCGGGTCGTCGCCCGAGTAGTAGACGAGATCGGTGCCCGCGATGATCTGGGCACCGCCATGCAGGTCCCCCTTGGCATCCTTGACAGCCACGATGTTCGGGTGTGCCGCCAGCTCGCGGATGACGTGGAAGTCGATGGGGATAACCGAGCGCGGCGGAATGTCGTACAAGATGACGGGGACGTTCACCGCATCCGCGACCGCGGTGAAGTGGGCAAGCAGCCCTGCCTGCGAGGGCCGCGAGTAGTAAGGGGTGACGACGAGCAGGCCATCGGCTCCGGCAGCCTCGCACTCACGGGAGAGCTTGATGCTGTGCGCGGTGTCGTAGGTGCCGGACCCGGCGATGATGCGCGCGCGGTCGCCCACCGCGGCCACCACCTCACGCAGCAGGGTCAGCTTTTCGGCGTCGGACGTCACGGGAGACTCTCCGGTGGTACCGGAGAGCACGAGGCCATCGCACCCGGCGTCGACCAGGTGCGCGGCCAACCGGACCGCGGTGTCGACATCAAGGGCGCCATCGGCATCGAAAGGAGTCACCATCGCGGTGAGCACGGTGCCGAGCCGCGCCACTGTTTCACCTGCTGTCACGGCACGAGAATACCCGCCGCGACCAAGCGGTTATCCCCCGGCGGCTGTGTTGTATCCCTCGGTTCTATCCCTCGTAGACCAGCGGAGAGATCGCGACCTCCGTGCCGTCGGCCAGGGTCGCGATGTCGAAGTCACCAAAGATCGACGGCGCCAGGTCGGTGAGCTGGCGCAGACAAGCAATCGCGAGCCGGCGAATCTCCACGTCGGCATGCTCGCTGGCGCGCATCGCGATGAAGTGGCGCCACGCCCGGTAATTGCCGGTGACGACAATGCGAGTCTCGGTGGCGTTGGGCAGCACAGACCGGGCAGCCTGTCGCGCCTGCTTACGCCGCAACACGGCATTGGGAACGTCGGCGAGCTTGGATTCCAGCTTGTCCAGCAGTTCGACATAGGCAGCACGGCTCGCGTCGGTGGCCTTGCGAACCAGCTCGACCAGCTCCGGGTCGTCCGCGACCGCGGGCGGCAGCACCACATTGGAGTCCGCTTCGGGCACGAAACGCTGGGAAAGCTGCGAGTACGAGAAGTGCCGGTGCCGGATCAGCTCGTGCGTGCAGGACCGGGAGATACCGGTGATGTAGAACGTGACCGTCGCGTGCTCCAGCAGCGACAGATGCCCCACCTCGATGACGTGACGCAGGTAGCTCTCATTGGTGGCCGTGCGTGGATTGGGCTTGGACCAGCTCTGGTAGCAGGCCCGGCCGGCGAATTCGACGAGTGCCGGGCCACCATCGGCATCGGTGCTCCAGTCGATGTCTTCCGGCGCGATGAAGTCGGTCTTAGCTATCAGCTGCACGCGCAGCGGCACGATCTCAGCCACGCGCAACACCCTATCGGCGGTCGCGGCCGGTCAGTCACCAGAGCACTCCCGCCATCATCTCGGCATGCGTTCCGCAACTCCCACCGCTACCTTTGACATGTGCGCATCCTTGAATGGCAAACCGGAGATCGGGCTGAGCTGCGGGCGTTCATCCGCCCATACCTCGTAGCCGGGTTCTGGTCGCGGGACGAGGTCGAAGAATCCGTCGCCGAATGGGTAGACGATTCCGGCCAGATCGATCCCGAGGAGGCCGCCGCACTGGTCCACGGGATGTGGAACGAACGGCTGGCCGAGCAGACGGCATGGGCCGACACCGGCGACTATGGCCGACTTCACTACACCTTCACTCAGCTGGAATCCGAGGGCATCCTCGCGCGTATGTGCTTCGCCTGCTGCACAACCTGCGCCACCTCCGAGATCGACTTCGAGCGCACCGTCAATCCCAACTCACCCGATTGGTACCGCTACCACCAGTGGGCGTACACCTACTTCCACGAACAAGATGCGCTGCGCCTTGCCTCGGATAATCCGACTCTTTACTTGGGGTTCAGCGCGTTTCGTGCTCACCCCGAGTTACCGGCAGCGCTACTGGAGGCGTACCACCGGAACGACCCGGACGCGCAGGCCGAGGTACACGCACGCACCGACACGTTCGTCGGCCGACGAATTGTGCAGCTAGCGGAGCATTTCGGGCTGAACACATCGTGGTCGGGCTCGGGAAAGACCAGGATCGAGGTGCACGCCGATCAGTGGCGCAAACCGTTGCCGACCGGTTCCCAGCCAGCGCGATAGATGACACCCTTACGATCGGCCCGGTGAGCTCCTGGACGCTTGGACCCGAGAACGGCACCCTGATCCTGCGCACCGGCGTCACCGGACCCGCGGCACGGATGGGGCATCGATTGACGCTCACCATGAGGACGTGGACCGTCACGGTCGACGGACCCGATGACCAGCCGTCGTCGGCCAGTGTCGTCGTCGAGGTGGACTCACTGCAGGTCGAAAGCGGCGAAGGTGGACTGACACCACTTTCGGCACCCGAGAAGATCATCGTGCGATCCAATGCGCTGAAGACTCTGAACGCCAAACGTTTTCCCCTCATCGAGTTCCACGCGGAGACGATCACCAAAAAGGCCGCGAACTACCGCATGCATGGTCCGCTGACGATCCATGGAGTGACACAGAGTGTCGAGCTGGACCTCGCGGTGACCGAGGACGGCGACGACCAGCTGCTGCACCTCACCACGGAGATATCGCAGCGGGCGTACCAGGTGAAACCGTTCTCGATGGCGATGGGATCTCTGAAGGTCACCGACCTCGTCACCGTGTCGTTCGAAGCGCGCCGCCCAGCGCTCTGACCAAGTCGCCGCGCCTGCCGACAGCGACCGAATCCAGACCCAACCACGACGCCATGCCGGTCAGCTGTGCGGCAAGCGGCCCCGCGATGCGCGCCGGGTCCTGTCCCTGCTCGGCAAACGCACCGATGACATTGAGTGTCCCGGCCGCACGGTCGGCCTTCAGATCGACCCTGCCGACCAGACGCCCGTCGAGCAGAAACGGCCAGACGTAGTAGCCGTACTGCCGCTTGGGTGCCGGCGTGTAGATCTCGATGCGATAGTGAAAGTCGAAGAGCCGCTCGACCCTGGGACGGAAGAAGATCAGCGGATCGAACGGGCACAACAACGCCGTGCCCCGGTCGGCACGTGGAATCGTCTGCCCGGCAGCCAGATACGCTGGTGCGCTCCAGCCCTCGACGGTTACCCTCTCGACTTCCCCCGCATCCGTGAGCGCGGCCAGTGCCGGTTTGATCTGCCCCGCCGAGAGCCGGAAGTAGTCACGGATATCGGCCTCGGTTCCCATGCCCAGCGCACGCACCGCGCGGCGTGCCAGTTCCAGTACGGCCTCCTCATCGGAGATTTCGCGTTGGTAGATGTCGGCAGGAATCACTTTGTGCGCCAGCTGATAATGCCTCGAGAACCCGACGCGCTTGTCGGTGGTCAGCTCGCCCGAAGAGAACAGGGCTTCCGCGATCCACTTGGTCTCACTGCGATCCCACCATGGGCCCTTGCGGCCCGGCGCTTCCTTTTCCAGGTATGCCTCGATCTGCCCGGCGGTGCACGGCCCGAGTTCGGCGACGGCAGCCAGCACCTCATCAACAAGGCCCGGGTTCTCCTCGACGAACTTTCGCGCCCATCGCCCGTGCCGGTACTCGCGCATGCGCCAGCGCATCAGTGGCCAGTCCTGGATGGACATCAGCGCCGCCTCGTGCGCCCAATACTCAATGAGCAGCCGAGGCGTACGCGTGCTGTGGCTCCAGGCGGCGTCATCAAGAAGTGAGCGGTCGTAGGGCCCAAGCCTGCTGAACACCGGGGCATAGTGGGCACGCACCGCCACGGATACCGAATCCAGTTGTAGTACCTGAATTCTGGAGATGAGTTTACGCAAGTGAGCACGGGTGACCGAAGTCGCGGGTGCGTCGGTGAAGCCCTGCGCCGCAATCGCGATGCGACGCGCCTGCACGATGCTCAACCCCGCCCGGCTCACCGTGCTCCCACGAGGCGGGCCAACCAATCGGAGTCGGACGGGTCGATCATCTCCCCCGAACTGTCAATGACGCCGGGGACACCGCCCAGGCCGTGGTCCGTCAGCTGCTGCTCATTGCCCGCCGTCCGCTGCCGATCGGCATCGGTGACCTGAAGAGACGAAATCTCGTGCAAGACATCGCCCGTCACTCCGGCACCGGCGGCGATCTCGCTGATCTGCAGATTGGTGAGGTTCCCCACGCCTTCGACCGGTTGTCTTCGGAACATCTCCCCGATGAAGCCCAGGATCACGGCATCGGCCGCACCCGCCTTGTCGATCAGGAACAGCGCGGCCGACGCCCGCGATGAGTAGTCACCGCTGGCCGAGATCGGGTCCAGAAAGCTCACCGGCCTATAGGTCACCTGCAAGCGCCCCTCGGTGACGTACTTCGTGATCTCCTCGCCGTACTCGGCTTCGAATCGCTGACAGAACGGGCATTGGAAGTCTACGAACACCGTGATCCCGGCTGCGACATCGCCCGCGCCGCCCACCGTCACACCGGCACCTTGGCTACTTCCCCAGCCTGCGGCGGCAGCGGGGGCCGACGCGGTTCCGTCAACGACGCGGGTACAGCCGGTAAGTGCCAGCACCGCGGCGGCCATCACGATGACCACTCGGAGGAGCGCAGGCCTCACACGTCGACCTTCCGGTAACTCAGGAACTGGTATCGCAACCCGGATTCACTTGTCTGCCAATCATTTCCCTCTGCCAACCAGCTCTCGTCGAGCTCCGGAGCGAGGGCATCACCCGGAACATCGGCGTCCACCACCGTCACCTCGCATCGCTGCGCCAAGGGCAGGAACAGCCGGTAGATCTCGCCGCCTCCGATGACCCACGGCGCCTCATCGGAGGCGGCCAGCGCGGCGTCGGCACACCCGACGGCCAACGCTCCGTCCGGTTCGAACAACGCATCCCGGGTCAACACGATGTTGGGCCGCCCCGGCAACGGCCGGACACTGGAGGGCAGCGACTCCCAGGTCTTGCGGCCCATGATCACCGTGTGCCCCATAGTGATTCGCTTGAAGCGTGCTTGATCCTCCGGCAGCCGCCACGGGATGGCGCCATCCGCACCGATGACGCCGTCGCGGGATTGTGCCCAGATCAGACCGATGGTCCCCGTCATACCGCGACAGGCGCCTTGATGGCCGGATGGTGCTGATAGTTCTCGACCGTGACATCTTCGTATTCGTAGTCGAATATCGAATCACGCTGCGCCAGAACAAGCCGGGGATACGGATACGGATCGCGACTGAGCTGCTCGGTGACCTGCTCGATGTGATTGTCGTAGATATGGCAGTCGCCACCGGTCCACACGAAATCGCCCACGCCCAGCCCTGCTTGCGCCGCCATCATATGGGTGAGCAGTGCATAGCTGGCGATGTTGAACGGAACGCCGAGAAACAGGTCGGCACTGCGCTGATACAGCTGACAGCTCAGCTTGCCGTCGGCAACATAGAACTGAAAGAACGCGTGACACGGCGGCAACGCCATCTGCGGGATCTCGCCCACGTTCCAGGCCGAGACGATGTTGCGGCGCGAATCGGGGTCAGTGCGCAGCAGGTCGAGCGCGGCACTGATCTGGTCGATGTGCTCACCCGAGGGGGTGGGCCACGATCGCCACTGCACCCCGTACACCGGACCCAGCTCCCCCGTCTCCGATGCCCACTCATCCCAGATGGTGACCCCGCGCTCTTGGAGCCAGCGGACGTTGGATTCGCCGCGCAGGAACCACAGCAGCTCGTAGATCACCGACTTCAGATGGACTCGCTTGGTGGTGATCAAGGGGAAGCCCTCGTCCAGGCGGTAGCGCAGCTGGTGGCCGAAGACGCTGCGGGTGCCGGTGCCGGTGCGATCCGACTTCGGCGTGCCCTGGTCGAGCACGAGACGCAACAGATCCTCGTAAGGAGTGGGAACGGGCACGGAGCTAGCTTACGGTGCGGCCATGACGATCCCCGGCCTCCGACGCACGGAGAGCGCCGCCTGCGTAGCGCCCTTCACCGGTTCGCGAGCCCGTGGACCCGTGCGACGATATCTGTGCGCAGCGCGGCCGCCTGGTCGTCGGTGAGCGACGCCTCGGGAAATTTGCACACGATGGTGAACTCATCGCCGATCGAGTAGACCTCATAGCGGGACGCCTGCGGCGCAAGCACTCCGCCCGCGATGGTGGCCGGTGGCGTGGTCAGCTGGGCGTCGAAGTCTTCCAGGATCACGTCCTGCGGCAAGGGCGGGATGGGCAGCACACCGGGGTTGGTAATCCGGATGAACGGTCCAAAACCGCCCGCCAAAACGCCGTCAGCGATGTGGTGCACGCTTTGCACAAGAAAACCCGTGTCAATGTCCTCATGAATTTGACGCGCCACCTCAGCGCCGATCTGCACGGGATCGTCATTCCCGCGGACCAAGACTTGGCTTCGCGCGATCATGATTCCGTTGGCGATCTCACCGAGCTCGGCGGGCGGCGTCAGATGGCGGCGATAGTCGACGAGCGATTCGAAGCCCAGGTTCACCGGCTCGTCGGTGTCCACGAAGATCAGCGCGCGCTCCGCGAGCGCGATCACACCGGTAATCAGTGTGTTCACGGTGGTCTGACGTTGCCGCGCCGCGGTCCGCAATGCGGCGGAGGTCTCCGGATCGAAGCGCTGCTTCCATCCCAGCACGGGGGCTGAGGCGGCGGAAGATTCTTGCTGCCGGCCACCCCAGGACGTAGCACCGAACCAATGTTTGTCCGGGAGAGCGGTGCGCATGAGCCCCCGACTCTCCATCGCGGACTCCGGCGCCACAGGAATCGGTTGGCGCGGTGGATGTGGAATCTCACCTGTCGTGACGATCTGGGTATAGAGCTCCCACAGTTCGTAGAAGTAGACATAGCTCAGGCGCGCATCGGCGATCGAATGATCGACTCCTACCGCGACGGCGTGACCCGCTTCCCTGGGATGCACCAGGACCGCGAAGGTTCCGTCGTCGAGCGACAACACCGGAAGTGTCGCGACATCGTCCAGCGGCTCAGTCCGCAGGGCCACCACGGCATCACGCACGGGCTCGGTGGTTACCCGAAAACGGCGGCCGACCGGGTCGACTCGGGCCGCGAGAAACGGATGCTTGTGCTGCAAAGCCGTTGCCGCCGCGCGCAGTGCGGATATATCCAGATCGCCCCGCAGCCAGGCCACATACCAAATGGTCGTGTACTTGCGCAGATGGTTCAATTCCGATTCCGCCACCGAGAGCATCCGGTGAATATCTACAGTGTCGGTTGCGCGCATCGTGGTGTTCAAGGCTGTTTCCGATTTCATGTGGACTGAATTGATAAGCGACAATCTATGTCCATTGCGTGGATGCGCGGCACCACCGGAGATTCCATTCGATTAACATCGCGTAATCTCTGAAACCCGAGATAACAGACTATATCGAATATGACAGATTCGAATTTGCCACGGAATTATTAGAGCGCGTTATGACGAACCCCGGGACCGGAGACTCAACCTGCCGCTCAGCCCGTGCAGCGAACGCAATATCGAGCGCAGCGCGTAGAAACCGGCCACCAGCGTCAACGCCAGCATGACCAGGAACATGACCAGCCAGTTGCTCCGGGTGTGTTCGACGTTCCACCAGATCACGGTGAACAGAACAGCACCGATGAACACCAAAACGTCGCGCCAACCACCGCCGTAGGAGAGCGCCGCGGCACGCAGTGAACGGCCGCGATCGGTGCTGGCGATCAGATCGTCGATGCGCTGATCGATCGTGCGTTGAAACGCGGCGCGACGCTCCGTCTGCTCTTGCGGGATGCGGTCGAGTAGATCGAAATCCTTGGCGATCAACGCGCGGAAATCCGGGGGCTTGAGATTGCCTGCGACAGCACCCAGCAGGGCACCCCCGGCAATAGGCGCGGCTCCCAGGGCAAGTTCGGCAAGTCCGGGCATGCCAGTCTCCTCAATGCATCAAGATCGCGGCGAGCGTGCCGCCAAGGTTATAGGCCTGCTCGCGCACGGATGCGTCGATCGGCCCGACCACCTCAAGCGCATCTGCCGCTTCCTCCAGTGCGAGCCCGGTCGCGATCTTGTCCACCGCCGACACCGCACCGACTGTGTCGTTGTTGCCGTGCACCCATAGTCCGTAGGGACGTGTAGCGACATGATCCAGGCTCGGGTAGTAGACGGTGTCGAAGAAATGTTTGAGGGCACCGGACATGTATCCGAAATTCGCGGTGGTGCCGAACAGGTAACCGTCAGCATCCAACATGTCGGTAATCGTGGCGGCAAGAGCGGGCCTGATCACGACCTCAACTCCGGAGATGTCAGGGTCCTTCACGCCCGCCAACACCGCTTCCAGCAGTTCTCGCGTGGCGGGCGACGGCGTGTGATGAACGATCAGCAGACGACTCATACTGGCCCGTCCTGCTGTATCTGCACGGCGGTGCGCATCGTCTCGCGGGCGCGGCCCCGATCCCCCGCATAGTCATATGCGCGCGCCAGCCGATACCACCCCACCCAATCGTCGGGTTCGGCCTCAACTTCTGCTTTGACCGTCGCGAAGAGGGCGTCGGCGTCCTCGCGATTGACGCGCCCTGACGGAGTCCTACGCAGGGCACTCACATCGAGATCGCGCCCCAACTCCGAGGCCAGACCCGCGAGCCGTTGATGCGCGAAGCCCGCGCGAAGGGTGGCGACCATCGCCCATAGGCCGATGAACGGAAGGATGAGCACGGCAAGACCCAGGCCGATCGCCGCCGGTTTCCCGGTGCCGATCAATGTGACGCCCATCCGGCCCAGGATCAGGAAGTACCCGACCATCGCCGCGCACATGAACGCGATGAGGATCTTGACCCGGGCTGCGGCGGACACTACAGCTCCAGCAGGGGCTCGATGCCGATCGTGAGGCCAGGCCGGGCGGCGACATTGCGCACGGCCAGCAGCACACCCGGCGCGAACGACGACCGGTCGATGCTGTCGTGGCGGATGGTCAACGTCTCGCCGGTGGTTCCGAACAACACTTCCTGATGGGCGACGAGTCCGGCGACACGCACCGCATGCACCCGCACCCCATCGACATCGGCGCCACGCGCCCCCTCGATCCCCGTGCTGGTGGCATCGGGGCTCGGCGGCAATCCCTTGCGGGCCTCGGCAATCAGTCGTGCGGTGCGCGTGGCTGTCCCGGAGGGGGCGTCTGCCTTGTTGGGGTGGTGCAGCTCGATGACCTCGACCGACTCGAAGAATCGGGCGGCCTGCTGAGCGAACTTCATCGACAGAACGGCGCCGATCGCGAAGTTCGGAGCGATGAGCACCGCCGTGCCCGGGCTGTCGGCCAGCCAGGCCCGCACCTGATCCAAGCGTTCGTCGGTGAAACCCGTGGTACCGACAACGGCATGAATACCGTTGCTTATCAAGAACTTCAGATTGTCCATGACGACTTCGGGATGGGTGAAGTCGATGACGACGCGGGCCGCGGTAAGCGCCTCCAGCGGGTCGTCTTTGTCGACGGCAGCCACCAGGTCAAGATCCCCGGCGGCCTCAACGGCCTGACACATGGCCTGGCCAACCTTGCCCTGCGCTCCGAGCACTCCGGTCGCGATATTAGTCACGCCGGTCACCCTAATCCCCGGTGCCGAGAGGGCACAGATGACGCCCGACTAAGAGAGGCGTAGTCACCCGCCCGGGCAATGGCGATGTTGCCGCACCAAGGAAAGTTCACCAGGACGACACCGGGCGTCTACCCGAGCTACGCTACGTCTATCAGTCGATCGATTTGCCAGGCGATGATGTCAACTCCTGGTTGAGCCTTTTTTTGATCGGGTAATCGACTGTAATTTTCCTCGGTCGAGCAACCAACTGTGACGGTGGTCACGACTCTGGCAACCATTTGCCGGGGTCACGCGACGCTCTCAGGTTCCTCTCAGAAACATATCTCTAGCTGCGATACCTCCAGTTTGAGGCCCGCACTGGTACTCTGAAGCCCATGTCGGGCCGCAAGCGATACATGCGCGCAGGGGGCGTCGCGATCGCTCTTCTTGCGGCCCTGTGCTTCCTTGGCCCTGCCACACACGGGCAGATGTTCGGATGGCGAGCAGCCATCATCGGAACTTCGCCAGCATCGAACCTGCTGCCCGAGGAAGTCCACGAGCACGTCAAGAGTCCTGTCAGCGCGACCGCTACACGGATCCGCCAGCAACCTGGCTCGATACCCGTTCCGGCCGCGTTCGTGATGACAGCACTGTTGGGCGCCACTCTGCTGGCGCTCTTGGTGTCGCGAGGCTTCGTGTTCTCACGCGCACCCGACAATTTGGGACGACAACGCCTTATCACCATTGGAATAGATCGACGCTGAGCAGTCGCCGTGACGGCAAAGAAGCCGCCATACGCGTCTCACCCACCCATCTATCCACTCTGTCGCGCACGCGCATCTAGCCGCAGCTGCAGCGACCCCTCTTCCCGATAGGGCTTACTGTCATGACGACTTCCGTCACCGAGCAGGCTTCGAAGCCGTCGTTACTGCAGAATCTGCGGCACGACCTCCCCGCCTCCCTCGTCGTTTTCCTCGTCGCGCTGCCACTTTCTCTGGGCATTGCGATCGCCTCCGGTGCCCCGCTGATGGCGGGTCTGATCGCTGCCGTGGTCGGTGGCATTGTCGCCGGTGCCATTGGCGGATCACCACTGCAGGTCAGCGGTCCGGCCGCCGGCCTGACCGTGGTGGTGGCCGAGATCATCAACAAGTTCGGCTGGCAGATGACCTGCCTGATCACCATTGGTGCGGGCTTGCTGCAGATCCTGTTCGGGCTGAGCCGGATCGCCCGCGCCGCCCTGGCCATCGCGCCGGTCGTGGTGCACGCCATGCTCGCCGGCATCGGTGTGACCATCGCTTTGCAACAGGTCCACGTTCTCATGGGCGGCTCATCGCGCAGCTCCGCGTGGCAGAACCTGAAGGCGCTGCCCCAGGGGATCATCAATCACCATCTCCCCGATGTGATCATCGGCGTCATGGTCATTGCGATCCTGTTGCTCTGGCCCAAGCTGCCGCCCAAGGTTCGGATGATCCCCGGCGCCCTGGTGGCGATCGTGGCCGCGACCGCCTTCGCGGTCCTGACCAACTCTCCGGCCGAGCGGATCTCCCTGTCGGGCGACTTCTTTGACGCGATCAGCTTCCCGACGCTGATCGGTCCGGCCGACGGAGACTGGGCCGGAGTGCTTTTGGGCGTGCTGACCATCGCCTTGATCGCCAGTGTCGAGTCGCTGTTGTCCGCGGTCGCCGTCGACAAACTGCACACCGGTCCGCGCACCAACTTCGATCGCGAGATGATCGGCCAGGGCAGCGCCAACGTGGCCTCGGGCTTCCTGGGCGGACTGCCTGTCACCGGTGTGATCGTGCGCAGCTCGACCAACGTGGCCGCGGGCGCCAAGACTCGCGCCTCATCCATCCTGCACGGCGTATGGGTACTGCTGTTCGCCTCGCTGTTCAGCAGCGTGGTGCAGCTCATTCCGAAGGCCGCTCTGGCCGGTCTGCTGATCATCATCGGCGTCCAGTTGGTCAAGTTGGCCCACATGAAACTGGCCTGGCGCACAGGCGATCTGGCGGTCTACGCGGTGACCATCGTGTCCGTCGTGTTCCTCAACCTGCTCGAAGGCGTGGGCATCGGACTCGTCGTGGCCATCGGCATCCTGGTGGGCCGGGTCATGCGGGCACACATGGACGCACGTCCGTTCGGCACCGAGGGATCGCGACAGTGGCATGTCGAGCTCGACGGCACCCTGAGCTTCTTGTCGCTGCCCCGACTGACCAAGACGCTCAGCACGGTTCCCCCCGGCGCGCACGTCACGCTCGCGATCAACGCCGACTACGTCGACCACGCAATCTCGGAGGCCATCTCCGACTGGAAGCGTGCCCATGAGGCTGCCGGCGGCACCGTCATGATCGTGGAGTCTTCCCACGCCAAGTTGCACCACGCCCACACCACCCGGCCGCAGCGGCATTTCGTTTCGCGCGCTGTCGGTCTGGTGCCGTGGCGGTCGTGGCGACGCAGCGACAACGACGGCGTGGGCGCATCGATCATCGATGGCATCAACGAGTACAACAGCCGCGGCTCGGGTGCGCTGCGACCGCACGTATCGGAACTGGCCGACTACCAGGATCCCGATGCACTGTTCCTCACCTGCGGTGATTCGCGCATCCTGCCCAATGTCATTACGGCCAGTGGACCGGGCGACCTGTTCACGATCCGCAATGTCGGAAATGTGGTGCCCACCGATCCCGCCGATGGCTCGGTAGACGCATCGCTGGACTTCGCTATCAACCAACTCAATGTGAGTTCGGTTGTGGTGTGCGGACATTCCTCATGTGGCGCGATGAAGGCACTGCTGTCCGAGTCGACCGATGCGCCGACCACTCCGGTGGGACGCTGGCTCGACTATGCCCGCGACAGCCTCATCGCCTTCCAAGAACACCACCCCGCGCGCGCCAGCGCGGAGGCACACGGGTTCAACGAAGTCGACCAGCTCGGTGTCGTGAATGTGGCGATCCAGGTGGAACGCCTTATCCACCACCCGATTCTGGCCGGGGCCGTGGTGTCCGGACGGGTTCGCGTGGTCGGCACGTTCTTCAACATCGCCGAAGCGCACGTCTACGAGGTGGACGAGAACGGGATCGTGGGCCAGGACGGCAACACGAACGACATCGTGGAGGACCCTGCGCCGGCAACCAGCTGAGCGGCGACGCCTACAAAGGGGCTCCCCCACGTAGGTGCTCGAAGATCAATGACGTCTGCGTGCCCGCGACATCGGGCTGTGCGTTGAGTTTCTCAACCACGAAGGACCTGAGGTCCTCGGTGTCGCGGGCCGCCACGTGCAGGATGTAGTCGTCGGCGCCCGCCAGGAAGTACACGTCGATGACCTGTGGCAGCTGACGTATGTCCCGGATGAAGGTACGGATCTTTCCGCGCGCGTTGGCCTGCAGACTGACCGAAATCATCGCTTGCAGAGGCCGTCCGACGGCGGCCGGGTCGACATCGGTGAAGAATCCACGGATCACCCCGGTTTCCTGCAGGCGCCGGACCCGCCCGTGACACGTCGACGCCGCGATCCCCACGGCCTCGGCAAGCGCACTGTTGGGTATACGTGCGTCGTCATGCAGTTCCCTCAGAATGCGGCGGTCGACGTCATCAAGATCCACGCGCCGAACATCATTCGGCGCGGTTGGCATGTCGTACCGAGATTCCGGTGATTTCGCGGTCATTGATGGAATGTACCGAATCTTCCACATAATTATTGCGTCTTTCCCGACGCTTCTTCACACTTGAACACGAGACTTAGTTCCGAAACAGGAGAAGCATCATGCGTGTAGGTATCCCTACCGAGATCAAGAACAACGAGTACCGCGTAGCCACCACCCCTGCCGGTGTGGCCGAGCTGACCCGCCGTGGCCACGAGGTGATCATCCAGGCCGGCGCGGGTGAGGGCTCTTCGATATCCGATGTGGACTTCAAAGCCGCGGGCGCGCAGGTTATCAACGGTGCCGAACAGGTCTGGGCCGAAGCCGATCTGCTCCTCAAGGTCAAGGAACCGATCGAGCCCGAGTACGCCCTGATGCGTCGCGGCCAGACTCTCTTCACCTACCTGCACCTGGCCGCATCCCTGCCCTGCACCGAGGCGCTGCTGAAGTCGGAAACCACGTCGATCGCCTACGAGACCGTGCAGACCGCCGACGGCGCACTCCCCCTGTTGGCCCCGATGAGTGAGGTGGCGGGGCGGCTCTCCGCACAGGTCGGTGCCTACCACCTGATGACCCCGGTGGGCGGCCGCGGCGTGGTGATGGGAGGCGTTCCGGGCGTCGGCCCCGCCGATGTGGTCGTCATCGGTGGAGGTGTCGCTGGGTACAACGCCGCGCGGATTGCCGCCGGAATGGGCGCCCATGTCACGGTTTTCGATGTCAACCTCAACAAGCTGCGCGAGCTGGATGCCGAATTCGGTGGCACAATCCGGACCCGCTACTCGTCCACCATGGACCTCGAGGGGGCCGTCAAGCGGGCCGACCTCGTGATCGGCGCGGTGCTCATCCCCGGCGCCAAGGCGCCCAAGCTCGTGTCGAATTCACTTGTAGCCCAGATGAAGCCCGGCTCGGTACTCGTCGACATCGCCATCGACCAGGGCGGTTGCTTCGCCGACTCGCGGCCCACCACCCACGACGAGCCGACCTACTCCGTGCATGACAGCGTGTTCTACTGCGTGGCGAACATGCCCGGCGCCGTACCCCGCACATCCACCTTCGCCTTGACCAACGCCACCATGCCGTACGTCTTGGCGTTGGCGGACAAGGGCTGGCAGCAGGCCTGCCGACAGGATGCCGCACTGGCCAAGGGGCTCTCGACACACGAGGGTGCCCTGCTCAACGCCCACGTCGCCGAGGATCTCGAGCTGCCCTTCACCGATCCCGCAGAGGTCCTCGCCTAGCGCAGCTCGCCCTATTCGTAGCTGACAAACGAGATAACGTTGCCGTCCAGGTCACGAACATGAAAATCCGTTCCACCCCAGGGTTGTTTGGCCGGGGCCTGGACGACCAGCGCACCACGGCTGCTGAATTCGTCGAAGAGCGGCCAGACGTCTGGCACTTCGATCCCACCCAGGATCAAGGAGTTTTCCGAGGCCGCAAGCTCGGCGAAGTTCGGTCGGCGAACAAAACGTAGGTGCAGGCACACCTGGTCTCGCGACACACCGCCATAGAACGGCGGCGTCCCGTGCAGGAAGTCGACGGCGAATCCGAGTGCCGTTCCGAAGTACTCCGCACTCGCAGAGACGTCGCGGACGAACAAGACCGGAACAAAGGACTTCAGATTCATCTGGTCCTTCAGAACCCCTCCTCTGCCGGTCGGGTCCGTCCTACACCGCGGTCTCCGCGGTGAGGTCGTTGGTCCACGTCGGTGTCTTGATCTTCTTGCGGTACGGCACTTTGTCGTTGAACTTGTTCACCGCACGCCCCACCTTATGCAGAGGATGATCGAAGTCGGTGAAGTAGGTGCTGTTGACGATGGGGTAACGCAGCACCCGGAAGACAGGCAACCGGCTGGCATTGCTGCTCTTACGACCGCCTGATTCGGCATAGCGATCGAACGCACGCTGAATCAGAATCGTGTCGATACCCATGTTTCGCATCGCGTCACCCACGCGGGTCAGAAAGCCCGCGAAGCGGATGACGTGAGGATTGGCCAAGCCAACCGCACGCACGATCGTCACCGGCTTGAGTAGCGGCGCCACATCCTCCACCAGCATCCGGGAGAACTTGCGGGTGCCCAGCATGTCCATCACCGCGAAACCAATTGCCAAATGCCGTGATTCGTCGGAGTTGATCTTGGCGAACACCTCATGGAACAGCGGATCCTCGACCTCGCCGGACAAGAATTTCAGGACGGCGCCGTCGAGCCCGACCTCGAAGAACGGGATGACAGTGGCCATGTAGACGAATGGCAGTCGGCGGTCACCGAGGTTGTCGAACCCGCGCAGCGCCTGCAACAGGGCCTTGATATCGCCGGACTGCGGCGGAACTTCGCCCTCCTCGAGCATGCCCCACCGGCGCATCAGCGCGATCTCGGCATTGGCGTGCCGCTGCTCCTCGGCATGAAAGTAGCTGTAGATCTCCCGCAACGTGTCGCTGGGCGCGGTAATACCCAGCGTGCCCATCATCCGGCCACCGATGTGCTCGATCCACACCAGATCCGACATGAACTGCTTGAGGTCGTCGAACTGCTCCGGGTTGATGGTCTCGGCCCCAGGCTTGTCCCAGTCGAAGTCCGCCAGAGTCCACTGCCTGGCCTTGATCTTGACCAGGACATTCTCAAAGAACTCGTCGTTCTTCGAGATGTCCTTGGTGTTCTCTCTGGTCAGCTCGTCCGGGAGCACTGCGGTCATTGGGCTACCCCTAACTTCGTCGAATTGGCGGAAATGAGTTCCTGCTGGGTAAGAATCTTGTAGTCGGCGGCATCCAGATCGGCCAGCGCACGCCGGAATTCGCTTGTCGTACCAGGGAAAAGCTCACTACCGACGGTCTCAGTTGGCTTGTACCAGCGGAACGCACCATCGCGCCAGGTGGTTCGATCGAATCGCCGTATCGCGCGCGCCTGCTCACGCTCCAGGGGCTCGCGGCGCACCTCGATGGAGACGAAAGCCAACGAATCAACCAGAGCCAGTGACGCTGTCACATAATCGATTTGCGCCTCGATATGCGACAGGCCCGCCAGCGCGTTGGAGCCGGAACCCGGACCGGTGAGCAGAAACAGATTGGGGAACCCGGGCACGTTCACGCCGCGGAAGGCCTTCGGCTGGGAACCCCATTGCTCGTCCAGCGTGGAGCCGTCCACCCCCTTGATGGAGAACGGCGCTTCGATCAGCACCTCGGGAGTATCGAGCGCGAAGACCAGACAGTCGGCCTTGTGAGTCATGGCATCGGCCGATCGCACTCCAATGGCGCTCACTCCGGTGACGGGCCACGGAACGAGCTTGCAATTGTCTTGCTGCAGAGCCGAATAGAACTCATCGGAGAACAGAATCCGGCGGCTGCCCGCACGATAGGCCGGAAGCAGGTTGCGACGTAACCAAGGATCCTTCACATTACGGTTGAGGTTATTCTCGGCCACCGCCTCGACGAACCGGGTGCCCACTCCCCGCCACACCAAACCACGGCGCAGCGCCTCATGCGAACGGCCGGCCACCCGTCCCGCAATGGATCCCGATGCACGCGAAAGCAGCCGCCCGGCCGTGCTCGACGATTCTCCGCCCCAGCGTGGCAGCACCCAGTCCGGAGTGCGCTGAAACACCCGCACCCGTGCCGCCTTCTTGACCAGTTCGGGCACCACATGCACGGTGCTGGCGCCCGCCGCGATCACCGCCACATTACGGCCGGTGAAATCGAAGTCCGGGTCCCAGTCCGCCGTGCTGAGCACGGGGCCCTCGAACTGCTCGATACCGTCGAGTTGTGGTGGCACCGGCGATGTTCCAGCGCCAACCGCCACGATGACGCGTCGCGCGAAGATCGATTTCTTACCCGCCACCGTGATCCGCCAGGTGGCCTTCGCGGGTTCGTACGCAAGCGCCGTCACCCGATGCCGCAGTCGCAGCACCGGCTCGAGGTTATGCCGCGCGATGAGGTCACGGTGATAGGACAGGACATTGTCACGGGTGGCCCACACCGAACGAGCGGATGTGTTGGGCGAAAACGCATACGACTGCTGCACCGCCAACTCATCGCCGGCAACGGAAGCGAAGGTGTTGCGCCTCCAGTAGCCGCCCACCTCGGACGCCTGCTCAAGAACCAGCAGGCTTTCCGCCCGGGCCTGGCGCAATCGAGCCGCCATCCCGAGTCCGGCCATGCCGGCTCCGATGACCACTACGTCAACAGGGTTATCGACTGCCATGTGCGCGGTTACCACCCTCATCTTCGTTGACGAATCGCTAACTTACGTCAACGCTAGCAGGTCGAGGGTGCGATACGACAAGAGCTGAGTTAGTCACACAAATCGTGAATGTGTGATTTGTGTCACACATTCATGTGGGCGCACCGGCTACGAGGACTTGACCTGCTCTTCGAGTACGCCCTGGTAGCGACGCATACCGGCAATCCACCGGTCGTAATCGGCGCCCTTCTGCCGGTACATGTCGAGCACCTGCGGGTGCGGTAGCACCAGGAAGGTCTCGGCACGTATCGCATCCAGCGTGATCCTCGCGACGGCCTCGGGTTGCAGTACCGCCCCGGCGGCCGTGATCGAGCTACCGGCCACCTTGGTCGCGGGATCATCGGATTGCGTGAGACCGTCAAGCAAGGGGGTCTTCACCCCCATCGGGCATAGACAGCTCACCCCGATCCCCTTGTCGCCATATGTGATCGACAGCCATTCGGCAAAACCGACGGCCGCGTGCTTGGTCACCGAATAGGCCGGCGAACCGAGCTGGGTGAGCAGCCCGGCAGCAGAAGCGACCGACACAAAATAGCCGCGCCCGCGCTCCACCCATTTCGGCGTCAGCAAGGTTGCCGCCCGGATATGTGCGCGCAGATTCACATCGAAGGCGAGGTCCCAAGCGGCCTCGCCGATATCCAGTCCCAGCCCACAGCCAATGCCCGCGTTGGCCGCGTAGAGATCGACGGGGCCAAATTCCTTCTCCGCCAAGGCGATGAGGGCCTCGATATCGGTGCTCGAGCTGGCATCGGCACGCTGTCCGATGATGCGGCCCGCCCGCGCCGCGGCAGTGGCCGCCACAGCATCGGCATCGATGTCCGCGGCCACGACCCGGGCTCCGTCATCCGCCAGACCCCAGGCGAGAGCCTGTCCAATTCCCGAACCGGCTCCCGTGACGATGGCGACGCTGCCGTTGATGTCCATGCCCGAACCCTATTGGATGGCGAAAACCCCGACCGCAGCAGCCGCGACGACGAACAGGCCCGCGAGAAGCCATGCCGTTCGGCGCGGATACCGGGTGAATCGCTCCCAGGTGACCGCGGCGGTCAATCCCACCATCCACGCCAGGTGCGCCGAGGGCGCGACGGCCATCGTCAGCATCATCGCCCAGCAGGAGCGGATGCACGCCCACCCGCTGATTGCTCCGAATCGCATGAGGCCCTTGGCCGCCGGCCAGCCATCCGGGGGCAGCGGTAGCGAGCGGTGGCATTCACCGAGCGCCCGGCACTTCATCGGAGTGAGCTGCCACATCGCCGTCAGCAGGAGCACGCCCGCGAACAACCACCACCGGCTGACGTTGCCGGCGGCAGGGAGCGCCAGGGTGATGATCAGCCCAACTACCGTCCACATTGCGAGCCAGACCGCCGCATAGAGAATCAGCGCACGCCCGCGGTCCCGTGGCACGTTCTGCTCGACGTACCGGACCGCGGGAAGTGTGGCCGGTCCCATCATCGCGATGGTCATGACAATCCAGGAGACGATGGCGATCCACAACGCGGGCTGATGCACCACCGGCGTGGCCATCGGCGCCATGTTCGCGTGATTCATGCCGTGCATATGCTCGGCCATGGGCGCTCGCTCGTGGGCGGTGGCGTGCTGCGGGAGGAACGCGAAACCCAACCACGACAACAGAATTATCGCGGTCGCGATCCCGGTGTATCTGCCAGCCGCCAGTTCTCTGACGCGCTGGATCGCGTTGGCGGCCATCAGTAAGAGAATATCTTGCCGACGCGCACCTAGCTCGGGGATTCGATCATCGTTCGCAGTGCGCGCGGCAGCGTCCGCTTGGACCGGTACGGACCGACTACGGCCGCACCGGCTCGACCGCTGAGCAACTGCCGGGCGATGCCATTGACTTCGTCGACCGTCACCGCCTCGATCTTGTCCAGGGTCGCCGAAATCGTGCGGTGCTTACCGTTGTTCAGTTCGCTGCGACCCATTCTGTTCATACGAGACGCCGAATCCTCAAGCCCTAGAACAAGTCCGCCAGAGAGCGCACCCTTGGCCCGTTCGATCTCCGCCGCGGTGAATCCGCCCTCGACGACCGACCCCAGTACTTGCGAGGTCACCTTGGCCACCTCGTCGAAACGCTCCGGTGAGCAGCCCGCGTACACCGACAACGCTCCGGTATCGGAGAAGGTGTCCACCGTCGAATAGACCGCGTACACCAGTCCACGCTGCTCGCGAATCTCTTGGAACAGGCGGGAACTGAGCCCGCCACCCAACGCACTGTTGAGCACCGACAACGCCCAGCGGTACTGCCAGCCACGTCCGGGGGTACGCACGCCCAGCGACAGGTGTACCTGCTCGCCGTCCCGCGACACCAACTCCAGCCCCGGTGTCGCGGTGACTCGACCGCTCCCCTTACGGGGCGCCACCGTCTTCACCGAAGAATCCAGATGCGACTTGAAGTACTTGCGCGCCAAGCGCACTACGCGATCGTGCTCGATGTTCCCGGCCACGGCCAACACCATGCGCTCGGGCCGATACCGGCGGACGTGAAACGAATGCAGCTGGGACCGCGTCATCGTCGATATGGATTCCGAGCTGCCGAGCACACTGCGGCCTATCGGATGATCTCCGAACAGAGCCCCGAGGAATGCCTCCCCCAACAGGTCCTCGGGGTCGTCGTCACGCATCGCGATTTCTTCGAGCACGACATCGCGCTCGACCTCGACATCCTCACGGGCGCATCGTCCGCGCAGCACCACATCGGCCACCAGGTCGATCGCCAGCTCCAGATCGGAGTCCAGCACGTGTGCGTAGTAGCAGGTCTGCTCGCGTGCGGTGAATGCGTTCAGCTCACCGCCGACCGCGTCAATCGACTGTGCGATATCGGCCGCCGACCGCGTGGGCGTCGACTTGAACAGCAGGTGTTCGAGGAAGTGTGCCGCACCGGCGACACTGCGCCCCTCATCGCGCGAGCCGACGTCGACCCACACGCCGACGGACGCCGAGCGCACCGAGGGCATAGCCTCGGTGACTACTCGGAGACCACCTGGAAGGACCGTGCGACGTACGGCGCTCGGAACGCTACTCCGCGACGGCATCTGCCGGCTTGGCCTCGGCCGCGCCGTTACTGTCGGCGGAAGCATCCGCGGCCTCGTCGTCGCCGACGGGGACCAGCGAGATCTTGCCGCGGTTGTCGATGTCGGCGATCTCGACCTGAATCTTGTCGCCGACCTTGACCACGTCCTCGACCTTGGCGATCCGCTTGCCCTTGCCGAGCTTGCTGATGTGCACCAGTCCGTCGCGGCCCGGAAGCAGCGACACGAACGCACCGAAATCAGTTGTCTTGACCACGGTTCCGAGGAAACGCTCACCGATCTTGGGCAGCTGCGGGTTGGCAATGGCGTTGATCTTGTCGATCGCGGCCTGCGCCGCCTCACCGTTGGAGGCACCCACGAAGACGGTGCCGTCATCCTCGATGGAGATGCTGGCGCCGGTCTCCTCGGTGATCGAGTTGATCATCTTGCCCTTGGGCCCGATCACCTCACCGATCTTGTCGACCGGCACCTTGATGGTCGTGATGCGCGGCGCGTACGGGCTCATCTCGTCGGGCGCGTCGATGGCTTCTGCCATCACCTCGAGGATGGTGGCGCGGGCGTCCTTGGCCTGCGACAGGGCCGCGGCCAGCACCTGCGACGGGATGCCGTCGAGCTTGGTGTCGAGCTGCAGCGCCGTGACGAAGTCCTTGGTGCCGGCGACCTTGAAGTCCATGTCACCGAAGGCATCTTCGGCGCCCAGGATGTCGGTGAGCGCAACGAAGCGACGCTCGGTGGTGCCGTCGGCCAGTTCGATGTCATCGGACACCAGGCCCATGGCGATACCGGCGACGGGAGCCTTCAGCGGCACACCGGCGTTCAGCAGCGACAGTGTCGAGGCACAGACCGAACCCATCGAGGTGGATCCGTTGGAGCCCAACGCTTCGGAGACCTGACGGATGGCGTACGGGAACTCCTCGACGCTCGGCAGCACCGGCATGAGCGCACGCTCGGCCAGAGCGCCGTGACCGATCTCGCGACGCTTGGGCGAGCCGACGCGACCGGTCTCACCGGTCGAGAACGGCGGGAAGTTGTAGTGGTGCATGTAGCGCTTCGAGGTCTCCGGCCCCAGCGAGTCGATCTGCTGCGCCATCTTGACCATGTCGAGGGTGGTGACGCCCATGATCTGAGTCTCGCCACGCTCGAAGAGCGCGCTGCCGTGTGCCCGCGGGATCACAGCGACCTCGGCCGACAGTGCGCGGATGTCGGTGACACCGCGGCCGTCGATACGGAACTGGTCCTTCAGGATGCGCTGGCGCACCAGCTTCTTGGTGAGCGAACGGAATGCCGCGCCGATCTCCTTCTCGCGGCCATCGAAGCCCTCCTGCAGACGACCCAGAACCTCGACCTTGATTTCATCGGTCTTCTCGTCGCGCTCGGCCTTGCCCGCGATGGACAGCGCCTGCGACAGCGGCTCGGTGGCCACGGCAGCGACGGCGGCGAATGCGTCGTCCTGGTAGTCGGGGAACAAGGGGTACTCGCCGACGGGCTTGGCGGCCTTCTCGGCCAGCTCCTGCTGCGCGGTGCACAGCGCGGCGATGAACGGCTTGGCGGCCTCAAGGCCTTCGGCGACGACGGCTTCCGTGGGAGCGCCGGCGCCGCCTTCTACAAGCGCGATGACGTTGTCGGTGGCCTCGGCCTCGACCATCATGATGGCCACATCGTCGGCGGTCTTGCGGCCGGCGACGACCATGTCGAACACGGCCGTCTCCAGCTGCTCGATCGTCGGGAACGCGACCCACTGGCCCTCGATCAGGGCCACCCGGACACCGCCGACGGGGCCGGTGAAGGGCAGCCCGGCGATCTGCGTGGACGCCGACGCGGCGTTGATGGCCAGCACGTCGTACAGGTCGGCGGGGTTCAGGCTCAGCACCGTCACCACGACCTGGATTTCGTTGCGCAGCCCGCTGACGAAGGTCGGGCGCAGCGGCCGGTCGATGAGACGACAGGTCAGGATGGCGTCGGTGGAGGGACGTCCCTCACGGCGGAAGAAGGATCCGGGAATCCGGCCCGCGGCATACATCCGCTCCTCGACGTCAATGGTCAGCGGGAAGAAATCGAAATGATCCTTGGGGCTCTTGCTGGCGGTCGTGGCCGACAGCAGCATGGTCTCGTCATCCAGGTAGGCGACGACAGAGCCGGCGGCCTGCTGGGCCAGTCGCCCGGTCTCGAACCGGATGGTGCGGGTGCCGAAGGTCCCGTTGTCGATGGTCGCGGTGGACTCGAAAACGCCTTCTTCAATTTCTGTAACAGACATAAGTTCTGGAATACCTCTCATACATTCTAAGTGAGCAGCACGTGGCTGCATTGGGCATGCGTGCCATCACGCGGTCAGCGCGCGGACGTACCAGCGCGAAGTGGACCCGGAAGGTGATCGGCCACGGCCGTTCGATCGAAGCCGCCGGGGAATCGATGAGTACAAGCGTCGAACCCGGCAGCCACTACCGAAGACCGCCCGTTACCCGGCGGGACCAGCATGACAACCCAGACACCCTATCACCTGCGGCGTTTGCGGCCATGCACCTTGATCAGGGCAGTTCCTCCACGCATACGGTGAAGTTGCGATCGACATACGGATAGCCGAGCCCGGTGATGCATTCGTCGGCGGTCGAGACTTCCTGCAGGACTTGGGTGACGCGTTTCTTGTTCTGAGCGTTGACGTCGTTGCAGTCGACCCGCACCGGGTCACCGTCCCATTTGTCGGGGACGCTCATGCAGCTGCCGACCACCCAGTCGATGTCCAGGCACAGAGCCTGACTCTTGCGACCGAATCCGCGCTTGGCGTAGTAGGAGGAGTCGGCGTCGCGTGGACAGTCCGCATCGGTCGCCGCCTTCGCGAAGACCTTGAAATTGGACTGAGGACTACCGCACGGTTCCTTGACCAGCTTGGCGTGCTGATCGGTGCCGCTGAGATTGACGCAGTCACCAACGGCCAGGCCATCGGTGGCCGATGCCATCGAACACGCCGACAACACGACCGCACCGGCAACGACAAGAGCGACAGAAACCGCGCCTCGGATTCCAGAACGACCCAGCCGAGGAGAAGACAAAGTCAGCGGCGCAGACCCAGGCGCTCGATCAGCGAGCGGTAACGCGCGACATCGACCTTGGCGATGTACTTGAGCAGCCGGCGGCGACGGCCGACCAGCAGCAGCAGACCACGACGGCTGTGGTGATCGTGCTTATGAGTCTTGAGGTGCTCAGTCAGATCGACGATGCGCTTGGTCAGCATCGCGACCTGGGCCTCGGGAGAACCGGTGTCGGTCTCGTGCAGCCCGTACTGGGTGAGGATTTCTTTCTTCTGCTCGGTAGTCAATGCCACGGCAAGCTTCTCCATCACTGGGGTTCGCGTCGAATGTTTCTGGCGGGCCACCGCGAACTGCAGCTCACACCGGTGTTGGAGTGTACCGGCGGGCTAGCCTCGCGCCAAAATCGTGCGAGCTTTCTGGGCATCGCGCCCCATCTCGTCCACGAGTGCGTCGACCGAATCGAACTTCTCCATGCTGCGGACCCGCGCCACGAAATCCACGGCGACATGCTGGCCATAGAGATCCGCTGCGGTGTCCATGATGAACGCCTCGACGGTGCGCGCCTTGCCGGAGAACGTGGGGTTGCTGCCCACCGAGACGGCCGCCTGATAGCGCTCACCCGGCACGACGGTTCCCATGGTGGGACCATGCCCGAGCAGCGTGAACCAGGCCGCATACACCCCGTCGGCGGGAATGGCGGCGAACATCGGCGGCGCCACGTTGGCCGTCGGGAAGCCCAGTTCCCGCCCACGACCGTCACCTCGGACCACGACGCCCTCGACGCGGTGTGGACGGCCCAATGCTTCGGTGGCCGCCACCATGTCTCCGGCATCGACGCAGGATCTGATGTACGTCGAGGAGAACGTGACCGCATGCTCGGTGACAAGAGAGACAGCGTCGACCTTGAAGCCGAATCGCTCGCCCGCCTTCTTGAGCATGTGGACATTCCCGGCGGCCTTCTTGCCGAAGGTGAAGTTCTCCCCGACCACCACCTCGGCCACGTGCAGACGCTCGACCAGCAGCTCGTGCACGTATCGCTCGGGCGAGAGCTTCATGAATTCAGGGGTGAACGGCACCACCAGGAAGACATCGACACCCAGTTCCTCGGCCAGTTCGGCGCGCCGGGTCAGGGTTGTGAGCTGGGCCGGATGGGTTCCCGGGAACACCACTTCCATCGGGTGGGGATCGAAGGTCATCAGGACGCTCTTGAGATTGAGCTCGCGCGCCGCCTTCACCGCACGCCCGATCAGCTCGGCGTGACCTCGGTGTACACCATCGAATACGCCGATCGTCAGAACGCACCGACCCCAATCGGACGGGATTTCGTCTTGCCCGCGCCAGCGTTGCACGGCATAAAGCCTACTTCGGAAGATGCGAGAAGGCCGACTTGACTTTCGGGACGCGGCGGCTGGTTAGGCTGAGCATCCCTTGGCGCCTGGTTAGGCTAAGCATCGTGAGCCCCACTCGATCCGACCGACCCGCCGGATCCGCCGACACCGACCTGACGACGGTTGCCCAGGATTACCTCAAGGTGATCTGGACCGCGCAGGAGTGGTCGCGCGAGAAGGTAAGCACCAAGATGCTGGCCGAACGCATGGGCGTGTCGGCGAGCACCGCCTCCGAGTCGATCCGCAAGCTCGCCGACCAAGGTCTGGTGGATCACGAGAAGTACGGCGCCGTGACGTTGACGAGCCAGGGCCGCAAGGCCGCGGTACTCATGGTCCGCAGGCATCGGCTGCTGGAGACCTATCTGGTCAACGAACTCGGCTACGGGTGGGACGAGGTACACGACGAGGCTGAGGTGCTCGAGCACGCCGTCTCGGATCTGCTGCTGGCCAAGATCGACGCGAAGCTCGGTCACCCGCAGCGCGATCCGCACGGCGACCCGATTCCCGGCCCCGACGGGCAGGTGCCCACTCCCCCGGCTCGCCAGCTGTCGGACTGCGCCAACGGTGACACCGGCGTAGTGGCCCGGATCTCCGACTCAGATCCTGAAATGCTGCGCTACTTCGACACGGTCGGCGTGGCATTGGACGCCCGGGTGACGGTCGACGAACGACGGGACTTCGCCGGAACCATCTCGGTGTCGATTGACAGCGCCGGACCAGACAGCGGCGAGAAGAAGCTGGAGCTGGGAAACCCTGCAGCTCAATCGATTTGGGTCGTACTCGACTGAAATGACCGACCACGCGGCGTGTGAGTGCCTCCTGTGTGTCGACTACGGCGACCGCCACGACTACAACGACAGCGATCGCGACATCATCGGCAGCGTCACCGAATACGGTTGGAGCGCACTGGGAATCGGCCCCACCTCGGCGGAGGAAAGCCCACCGTTCGCCTACACCGTGGGACTGTGGCACACCATGCGCCTGCCCGAGCTGGCAATCTACGGCGTCAACGACATCACCATGATGCAGCGTGCTCTCAACGCAGTCGCCAAGCAGGCACAGGAAGGCCGGGTGCTGCAGGTCGGCGAGACGTTCGAGGATGTGCTCGCCCTGCCCGCCGTGGACGACTACCAGGTCAAGCTCTCGCCCATCGATCCGAGTTGGTATGACAACGAGTTCGGGTTCGGGCTGTGGTTCAACCGGACGAACCGCGTGCGGTACCTGCAGATCCTCTGGCCCGATGGCGAGGGCCGGTTCCCCGGGAACCCCGAGCTCGACCCGCATTTCGCCGACCGGCAGCCGCTGATGTGGATGCCCAGGGAGTTGCACCCGCCAAGCCGGTGGATCCGCCCGCCCGACTGACCTGTCTTTTGGGGGTATGAACATCCGTGAAAAAGGCGGAACCGAATCGCCGCCGGCCGCGTCAGACCCATAAAAGACCGCATCGAACCCAGGGAGGGCGAGGCAATGACATCAGCCGGCAATCCGCCGCTGCAGGTGGTAATCGACGAGGTCGGTGCGCTCAGTAAGTTCGCCGCGGGCCTTGCCGACCAAATGAGAGCGGGGTCAAGTTCACTGGATCGCGACGTCCAGTCGTTGTTCGGTGTCTGGAAGGGCAGCGCCGCCGATGCCTACCGGTCCGGATGGGACGAAATGCAGGAGGGCGCAACGAAAGTATGGAACGCGCTGACGGATATCGCCTCTACGCTGGACTCAAATGCTGCGGCATTCCACGCGCAGGAGACCTCCACCGCCTCGTCCATCACGTCGACACAGGCGGGCTGAGGGAATGGCCGCTCACGTGGAATCGGAGTTCTCCTTCGATCTTGACCACATCGAGCAGGTGACGTCGCGCGCTCGGGGTTTCAAGGAGTTTGTCACCGAGAACCTCGACCAGCTGGAGTCGCGCGCTCAGACACTTGTGCAAAGCGGGCAGTGGACCGGTGCCGCTGCTGCCGCCTACTCCGAAGCCCACAAGGAATGGATGGATGCGGCGCGTGAGCTTGTCGAGGGGCTGAACCAGATGGAAGAGGCCGCGCGAACCGCTCACGGCGCCTACTCGGAGGCACAAGAAGCCAATCTTCGAATGACGCGGGGTTGATATGCCCGTTGTCGTCGAATCAGCGGCGTACTACGCGGCCGCCAACACCTGCTACAAACTCTCGAGCGACGTCCAAGCCGCGTTCAAACCTCTTTCCCGTGCTCTCACCCTGGAAACCAGCGGAATGGCCGGCGGCTATCAAGCCGTCAAAGCCTGGTCTTCGGGGTACGACAATCGTGCCGCTGCTCTCACCACGGCGAGCACCGAATATGCACGAGCGCTGCAACGCCTGGGCGACATCCTGACAGCGGCGGGCTACAACTGGGCCATCGCCGATTGGAGAGCGAACCGCGATCCCAACAAGGGAACGGGCCCGGCTTGCCCCCGGACGATCCCGTCCGAATTGCCTTATGGGGCAGACGTCGTCGTCGGTGTGGCATCGTCAAAACACAACGGCCCGGGTCTCGAGTCGGATGTGCCCGACCTGTACAAGAAGGTCGTTGCTCAGGTGGCGGGCGGTGAGATCCCGGACGGTGATACCGACAAGCTCGACAGTGCGGCCAAGGCGTGGAAGACCTTTGCCGATAATGACGCGATCTCACGGGGCGAATCCGATCTGAGGCTCGCGGCTAGTGCATTGAGCAATTTTCATGCTCCGGATATCCCGAACCTCAGCGAGCACCTCACGACGCTCTCGACAAGTGCGGGCAGAATCAAGCTGGCGGCAAGCGATCTCGCGACCTCGACAACCGCCCACCACGCGGCGCTCAATCAGCTGCGCTCAGATATGCAGTTCGCCATCGCCACCACTCTCGGTGTTGGACTGGCCGCCATCGCCGCGATCGCTGTTATCACTCGTGGCCGTGCTACCGCAGGTGGCGCCGAGATTGCAGCCACGGCGGTGGACGCCTGCGCGTCATCGCTTGCGGCATGCATCCGCCCATTCCTTACGACGTTGGGCGGTATCACTTTTAGCGCAGAAGCGGTCACCGCTGCGGGCCTCGGCGCGATCATAGGGTTGTCGATCGCAACGATTACCGGGGAAACAGTCGTCTACTCGAACTACAAACCACCTGGTGACGCGTTCGACAAGACCGGCGCAAAGGCACCTGGTTATCCGGGTGACTATCCAGCGGGATCGTTGTCACAAGAATATGTGCCACCAAAGGGCGGCCCCAGATGGGTACCGAACCCAAACGGTAGAGGATTCGGCTGGGAAGCTGCCGACGGCAAGGTCTGGGTTCCTACTGGGCCCGGTTCGCCAGCGCGACCAGGAGGCGCGCACGGAGGCCCGCAATGGGACGTTCAGAATCCCAAAACAGGTAGACACGAAAATGTATTCCCGCCTCGTACCGAAGGAGAAGGTGAGTGAGTGACGACAAGGCGCTAATACTGGAGGCGACCGGAGTTCAGTACCAACTACCTTTAGACGAAGCGGCGTTCTTTGAGTGGCTCGATAAGATACCTGCAGTCCTGTCGTACAGTGGCTACGACAGAACTCTGGAGATAGCGATCGCCCCTTCCGCTATTGATGAAGATGCACTATCTGAATTTGTTGCGCTTTATCGCAGATATCACATGGATCCGGCAGAATTGCAAGTCTTCGCAGACCATCGCCTGGGTTCTTGGTTCAGCGCCCCAGATCGATTCTGGCATAAGGAAATTTTCGACCGCCCACCACCAGCTGAGGACCGTCGGAAGGGCCCGCTGTTCTCGGGCGAGCACATCTGGAGCATCAAGCCCACAGTCGGCACACATAGGAACGTCTGGCCCGCAGACGTCGACGTGATCGAGGCTCCTGATCACGTCGTTCTCGAGGCCACCGGTGTTCTCTACTACTCAACCTTCGACGAAAACGCTTTCTTCGAAAGGTTGGACAAAATTCCCGTCGTCTCGTCATACCAGGGACAACTAGAGACCCTCTATATCAATGTGGACATCAACAGTGACGGCGACGAATGGGACCTAGCCGAACTCGCCGCGCTCTACGCACGTTACGACATCGACATGACGAAACTCCGGGTGTTGACCGCCGTCAGGTTCGGCTCGTGGTTCAGCGATCCCAAATGGTGGTGGCACAAGGCGGTTTTCGGATAGTCGTTACAAATTCGCCGGACGCAGCACCACCACCGACGTGGTGCGAGAACCCTTATCGGCCAGCAACGCGATGACGCGATTATCGGCATCCACCGCCGCGTAGGTCCCCTCGATGCCGGCCGCCGCTAACGGACGCCCATTGCGCACCGAATCAACCTCCGCCGCATCCAAGTCACGTCGGGGGAATCCATCCCGGCAAGCGGTGTCCAGATCCAGTGTCAACGTCGCATCGTCGGCGAGTTCGTCGAGTGTGCGCGCCCTCTCGAGCGAGAAATCACCAACCCTGGTGCGCCGCAACGCCGTCAGATGCCCACCAACACCCAGCGCGGCCCCCGCGTCACGGGCCAGCGCCCGAATGTAGGTCCCCGAGGAGCAGTCGACTTCCACGTCCACATCGACATAGCCATCGCCCGGGCGCCGCACCGCCAGTACCTCGAACCGCGAGATGCTCACGGGACGCGCCGCCAGCTCGACCGACTGCCCCTCCCGCGCGAGCTTGTACGCGCGTTGCCCATCCACTTTGATAGCGCTCACCGAGGACGGCACCTGTTCGATATCCCCGCGCAGCCGGGCAACGGCCGCCTCGATATCCCCATCGGTCAGATGAGAAGCCGATACCGTTTGCAGCACCTCACCTTCGGCGTCATCGGTGCTGGTGCCCTGCCCAAAACGGATGGTGGCCGCGTACGACTTGGTGGTCAGCGTCAGCAGTCCCATGATCTTGGTGGCTCGTTCGATACCGATCACGAGGACCCCAGTGGCCATCGGATCGAGAGTGCCCGCATGCCCGACCTTGCGCGTGGAAAACAGCCTTCGGCAGCGGGAAACCACGTCATGGCTCGTCATCCCGGCGGGCTTATCGACAATTACGAGGCCCGCACGACTCAAGGGATCGGTCACGGCACCACGATGGCGGTCAAGATCAGACCCTTGTCGATGATCCACCGGCCGTCGAACGTCGAGAGCACGCTGCCGTCGTTAGCCTTGCCGTCCACCAGGATTCGTGAGGTGAAGGTCCCGTCCGGGTCGAGCGTGATGTGGGCGTCCTCGAAACCGAGCCACCGCGTTGTCAGCGGGAACCACGCCTTATACGTCGTCTCCTTGGCGCAGAACAGCAATCGATCCCAATGCGTGCCCCCAGGCAAGGCAGCGAGTTCATCGCGTTCGACCGGAAGGGTGATCGATTTGAGCACTCCGTTAGGCAAGACGTCATGCGGTTCGGCATCGATCCCCACCGAACGCACTTCGCCTACGCGGCCCACTACCGCGCCGCGAAATCCCTCGGTGTGCGTCATGCTGCCCACCACACCGTGGGGCCACAATGGCTGCCCCTTGTCCCCCTTGAGGATCGGGACCTCGGGTACGCCAAGGACGGACAGGGCCTGCCGCGCGCAGTACCGCACGGTGATGAATTCATTGCGCCGCTTGGCCACCGACTTGGCGATCAGCGGTTCCTCCTCCGGCAGCGGTGTCAACCCCGGTGGATCCTCGTACAACTCGGCCGAGGACAGCACATCGGGAACCACCGAGGCGATCAACTCATCAGTCACTGGCGCGCTCCTTGGCAAGCCGTTCACGGAATCGCTTGGCCGACACCCTCATCTGTTCGGTGATCTCAAAATGACCGCCGAACTCGTTGAGGTATCCGGGTGGATAGTGCGGGGCGGGAAGAATCTGCCTGAGCCACGAATACGGTTTGCGCTGCGCCCATTCCCGCGGATAGCCAACCGATACCTCCTCGAACCGGACATCGTCATACCAGGTGGTCCGCGGGATGTGCAGATGTCCGTACACCGAGCACACCGCGTTGTAGCGGGTATGCCAGTCCGCGGTCTCGGTGGTTCCGCACCACAACGAAAACTCCGGATAGAACAGTGCATCACAGGGTTCACGCACCAGAGGAAAATGGTTCACCAAGACTGTCGGCGTCATCCAGTCCAGATCTTCCAGTCGCTTCCTGGTGTACCGCAACCGATCCCGGCACCATGCATCGCGCGTCGCGAAAGGCTCACTGGAGAGCAGGAACTCGTCGGTCGCCACGACATTGCGATCGCGGGCGATCTTGAGACCCTCGGCCTTGGAGTTGGCCCCCTCCGGCAGAAACGTGTAGTCGTACAACACGAACATCGGCACGATGGTCGCGGGACCACCTTGTTCCACCCACACCGGATACGGATGCTCGGGGGTGACGACACCCATCTCATCGCACATATTGACCAGATAGTCATAGCGAGACTGCCCGAAGATCTGCATGGGATCACGCGCAGTCGTCCATAGTTCATGGTTACCCGGCACCCAGATCACCTTGGCGAACCTGCGCCGCAACAGATCCAGCGCGCCCCGGATGTCATCACTACGCTCGGCCACATCACCGGCGACGATCAGCCAGTCCTCAGGCGAGGCCGGATGCAGTTCCTCGAGAACAGACTTGTTGGCCGACTGCCCGACATGCAGGTCGCTGATCGCCCACAGCCTGGGCTCCCGTTCCTGCGTCATCCGGCCAATGTACCTACAGGTTTATCTTGCAACTCTGTCCCACGTCGAGAACTCGCAACGCACGTCCGCTTCCCACCCAGAATGCGCAGGACAGCGCCAGGTCCGTCAAGAGCCCGTCATCGAGGTGCTCGTGGGCTCGCGCCCAGAACTCGTCGTCCTCCCGTAATCCGACATGATCGGTCGCGAAGCGATGCGCGAATTCGGCCGCGATCCGCTCGGCGTCGCTGTATCGCGGCGAAGTGCGCCACTGGTCGGCGTCCGCATAGAAGTCGGCGTCCAACTCTCCGCTCTGAACGAAACGGGTGTTCTGGCAGACGGAGCATTCGTTCGCAAAGGCCACAGCCATACGTGCGAGTTCTCGTACCCCGATCGGAAGCCGGCTGCGGTTGTAGACCGCATCCGAAAATCCGGCGAAGCCGGGCGCCATCTCGGGCGAACCCATCAACCAGCCGGCCACATCGTCGTCCGCGTAATTCCCAATTCGTGCCATGGCGTCACGATACTCCCGGACTAGAACGTGTTCTAGTGTTTTCGATGTTCCGTATGAGATAGACACGCGGCTAGACTTCGGCGCACCGCGGCCGATCAGATTGAGGTGAATTCGCATGGCCCAACGGGCAGGCGTAGTCCGAGCTGGATTCTGCGTTGCCCTGATGGCGCTGACGCTGGGCGGCTTCGTGGTCTGGCGTACCGCACCGTCAGAGCACACCACCAGCGCACCCTTCCAGCTGCGGTTCTCCACGGCACCGATGACCGGACCCGCGAGCACGGGGGCCGCTACCACCACGATCAAATGGCCGGTTGTCCCGGTCACCGATCCGCGCCCCTTTGATCCCTGTTACGAGATCCCCAGCTCGGTCATCGCGGCCGCGGGCCTTGACCAGACGCCACCCGCGCCCGAAGAGGGACTGCGCTGCCGGTACGACTCGCGCAACAACTATCAATTGGCCGTCGAGGCGGTCGTGTGGCGCACATATGAGGACTCACTGCCGGCCGACGGCGTGGAGACAACCATTCAGGGTCACCGCGCTGCCGAGTACAACATCATGAAACCCACAGACTGGAACAACCAGTGGTGGGTGTCCTGCATGATCACCTTCAAGACCAGCTATGGCGTGGTCCAGCAGTCGCTGTACTACGCATCGCAGAAGTACTCCCCCGACGGCCCCGGTTGCCTCGTGGAAAATCGCCGGGTCGCAAACATTCTCGCGCCCGCCTACAAGTTCTGAGATCAGATCGGTCAGCCGCGAGCCGCGATGCGCGCCTGTACCTCGGGTCGCCGCAACGGGGGCACCGTCTTGGGTGGCTGACGCCGCGCAGGCAGCACGGCGAGCAGCCGCATCGTCGTGGCCGTCACCTCCGCCACCGCATGCTCGAACGCTTCCCGGTTGGCATCGGAGGTCTTCTGAATCCCGCTGATCTTGCGGATGTACTGCCGCGCCGCCGCCTCGATCTCCTGGTCGGTCGCGGCAGGTTCCAACCCGCGTAGTTCGGTGATGTTCCTGCACATACCTACGACAGTAGAAAGACAATTCCGATGACGCCATGCCCCACCCACCGGTTAGTTCACATGCGCGTGTATACGTAAGTCATGCCAGTGACGTCATCGGAGCCGTCTAGCGCGCTACGCGAACGCATCGCGGCCGCCGCGCACGAGGTTCTCGCCAGCCATCCCCCCACTTCCACCCCTGTTACCGAGCTGCTGGGCGCCGTCTATGACGCGGGCCTGGCCTGGGTTCAGTTCCCGGTCGGCCTCGGCGGCCTCGACGCGCCTCCTGCGCTCCAGTCCGTTTCCGACACCATCCTGCGCGCGGCGGGCATGCCAGACCCGTTGTTTATCAACGTGATCGGCTACGGCATGGCGGCACCCACGGTGCTCGCGCACGGGCAACCCGAGCTCACCCAGCGGATTCTGCGTCCGCTGTTCACCGGTGAGGAGCTCTGGTGTCAGCTGTTCAGTGAGCCCGGGGCCGGTTCCGACCTCGCGGGCCTGGCCACCCGCGCGATACGCGACGGCGACGAATGGGTCATCAACGGCCAGAAGGTGTGGACCTCTGGCGCCCATCAGGCACGCTGGGCACTGTTGGTGGCCCGCAGCAATCCCGACGTGCCCAAGCACCGCGGCCTGACTTATTTCGTGGTCGATATGACCGATCCGGGCGTCGAGGTCCGTCCGCTGCGCCAAATGACCGGAGATGCCGAGTTCAACGAGGTGTACCTCACCGATGTCCGCATCCCGGATGCACATCGGCTGGGCAATGAGGGCGACGGCTGGCGAGTCTCGATGACAACGCTGATGAACGAGCGCAGCGCGCTGGGCGGTGCGTTCGACCACGGTCGCGCCGGCGGATCGATCGGCAACGCACTGAATCTGTGGAAGCAACGCCCCGACCTACACACCCCCGAGCTGCGGGCCAAGCTGACCAACCTGTTCGTGCGCTCAGAGGGAAACCGCTATGGCACCCAGATGAGGATCGCCGCCCAGGGCGATGCGCCCATGGGTCCGGAGGGGTCGATCGGCAAGCTGATGGGCGCGGAGCTCAACCAGCAGATCTACGACTTCTGTGTCGAACTGCTAGGCATCGAGGCGACTCTGTACGCCTCTTACGATATGCGGCGCGTCGTCGAGGATGACCGCCGCGCCGACACCATGTGGGCCTTCCTGCGGTCCAAAGCCAACACCATCGAGGGCGGCACCTCCGACGTGATGCGCAACATCATCGGGGAGCGCGTTCTCGGGTTACCGGGCGATATCCGGGTCGACACCGACAAAGCATGGAAAGAGGTGCCCCGTGGCTGAATTCGAGTTCACCGAAGAGCACGGCGACCTGCGTTCGCTGGTGCGTAGTTGGTGCGAACGGGTCTGGACACCCGAGCATGTACGCCAGATCGCCGATGCCGGAACCATCGACCTGGAGGCCTGGCACGCCCTCGGGTCCGAGCTGGGTGTCGTGGGACTGAGCCTGCCCGAAGAATATGGCGGCGGAGGCCTGGGCGTAATCGAATTAGCCATCGTCGCAGAGGAATTGGGGCGAGCGCTGGCGTGTCTACCGTGGATATCGAGCGCAGCACTCGGCGCCGCCGCGCTGGTGGCCAGCGGCGACGGCGACGCCCTTACCGAATGGGTACCCGCATTGGCCTCCGGCGCCAAGACGATCACGCTGGCCGGAGGGCGAACCCGGCTCGCCGACGCCATCACAGTGTCCGCTGAATTCGACGACGACGGATGGAAGCTCACCGGCGACGCCGAGCACGTTCCAGACGGCGCCACCGCGGACGTGATTCTGGTGCTGGCCGATGCCGACTCTGGCCCAACACTTTTCGCGGTCGACGGGAACGCGCCTGGCGTTGATCGGCATGCCCTGGCCACCCTGGATCTGACCCGGCGCCAGGCCAACATCCACTTCGACTCGACTCCCGCACGGGTGATCGGCGAAGCCGGAAACGGCGCCTCGGCCGTATCGCATGCGCTGGACGTTGCCGCCACCGCGCTGGCGGCCGAACAGGCCGGTATCGCTGCCCACATGCTGGACGTGACAACCGAATACGCCAAGTCCCGAATTCAGTTCGGACGGATCATCGGGTCGTTCCAGGCCGTCAAGCACCGCCTTGCCGACATGGCCGCGGCCGCCGGGAATGTGCGTGGCGCCGCCTATCATGCGGCATGGTCACATGACGACCCAAGCCTTGACGACCCTGCGCTGGCCACGAGCATCGCCCAGCAGGTAGCGTCCGCGGGAGCGGTAGAGGTAACCGCCAAGGCCATTCAGAGCCATGGCGGCATCGGATTTACCTGGGAACACCCGGCCCACCTGTATTACAAACGGGCAGTCAGCAATTCGGCACTCTTCGGAGGCCGCGCCGTCCACGCCGAACGTATCGCCAAGGAGGTTATCGACGCATGACCGAACAAATTCTCTTGACGCAGACCGAAGACCGGATCTGCACCATCACGCTCAACCGTCCGCAGGCCCGCAATGCGCTGAGCAAGGCGCTCGGCGACGAGATCGTCAAGGCCGTCACCGCTGCCGACGCTGACGATAACGTCGACGTGATGATCCTGACCGCCGCCGACCCGGTGTTCTGTGCAGGCGTCGACCTCAAGGAGTTGGGCAGCGGCGATCGGGCCGACACCCTGGACCCGTGGTGGCCGGAGCTGTCCAAGCCGGTCATCGGTGCCATCAACGGCGCCGCCGTTACCGGCGGCCTGGAGCTGGCGTTGGCCTGCGACATCCTGATCGCCTCCGAAAAGGCTCGTTTCGCCGATACCCATGCGCGCGTTGGCATCCTGCCCACCTGGGGGCTGACCACGCTGCTGCCGCTGTCGGTCGGACGTGGCCTGGCGCGGCGCATGAGCCTCACCGGCGACTACCTCTCGGCCGAGGACGCGTTACGAGCCGGCCTGGTCACCGAGGTGGTTGCCCACGAGGACCTGCTGCCGGCGGCCAAGCGGCTCGCGGCGACCATCGCCGGGAACAACCAGCCCGCGGTACGTGAGCTCCTGGCCTCCTACCGGCGCATCGAGTCCGAGCTTGTCGGCAACGGCCTGCAGGTGGCCCTGGACGACGCGCATCGGTGGATCGAGCAGAATTCCATCGCCGAGGGTGTCGAGGAACGCCGCGCCGCGATCATGGCGCGCGGGCGTAGCCAGAACTCCTAGCGGTCGAACCGGTACAGGGCAATCCGGCGGTCCGGCCGAACATCGAACTCACCCATCGCGGTCCAACCGAGGCGGGCGAGCACCTTCAGGATCGACGGATTGTCGACCGCTGGATCACCCATCATCCGGCGACATGCAGGGTCGGCCTCGAACACGGCGAACGGGAGTAACCGGATCCACTCGGAAATGACCCCCCGGCCCAGATGCTCGGTGGCAGCAGTCGCTATGTGAAACCCCGTGTCGTGCGGATGAACGTCGTAGATCCGGGCGATCTCATCCCGGGCAGATCGATACATCTCCACATAGCCTGCCTCGACGCCATCTACCGAGAGGATGCAAGGCAGCGAGTAATGCCCGGCCAGTCGATACGAGGAATCTTCGCGCCATCGCACAGCCGACCAGGGCTGCTCCCACGTCTCGAGCAGATGTGGACGAGCAAACCACTCGCTGAGCATGTCCGGGTCCGCACTTTCCGGATCCACCGGCCGCAGTCCGTAGCGGGTGCCCTCAAATAAGGGCAATGGCGGAGGACCCGCATCGACGACCTCAGTAGCCACGTCGGTGATCTCTCGCCCGATTCGATAACCGGTGGAACTGTTCATCGGCGCGAGTGGCTCCGTTCGATCGATGGACCTAACTTAGGTAAGGCTACATTCTAGGAGCATCTATCGAGGCAATCTTTCAAACCCCTACATCAGGTGCGGCGTGTCCTTGTGGACTTTGTGGTCGTGGTGCACCGTGCCGCCGACTACCGCGAATCCGAGCCCTGCGGCGACCAGTAACGCAATGGCCGCGACCATTCCCCAGCCGTGATGCCCGGAGGCCAACGCCGCCAGCCCCAGCGCGGTGATCGTGACCGACACCAGCCCGAGGAAGTAGCCGGTCCACACGGCAAATCGATCAAGGTTCATTTCGAAACACCTCCTCATCCAGCGTTTCCCAGAATACCCCGCAAGTGACCTGGATCACATAGGTGCAGCCTGGCAAACCCCCGATATCATCAAGTGAGCTACACGATCAGGGGGAGAGTTCATGTCGTACCCGCAGCACTATCCGACAGCAGCACCCAGGTACTTCCAGGTGCGGCTCACCAAACACACCGGGATGCTGATCATGTTCAGCACCCGGTCCTACACCATCACCGGCACACTTGAGCAGTGCGAGGCCGCCTACCGCGACGCACAGACCCACAATCTGGCAGCCGGGTGGTGGAGCTTTCTGTCCATCCTGGTCATGAACTGGATCGCGATCTTCGGAAACATGGGGCAGATCAGGCAGATTCGGCATTTGGCCGCACAGCCACCGGTCTACCAGAGCTACCCGCCGTCGGGATACCCACCGCCACCGGCCGGATATCCGTATCCGCAGTACCCACCTGCGCAGTGATCACGAGCCGGACCCCGGCACCGCCCAGCGTCCGGACAACGCGCGCCAACCAACCAACATCAGCCGCAGCACCAGGAAAAGGGTAAGGCCGGACCAGATTCCGGCCAGTCCCCATCCGTACGCCAGCGATAACCACACCAGCGGCAGGAATCCACACAATGCGCTGATCATGGTGGCGTTGCGCATGAACCGGGCGTCGGCGGCACCCAGCAGCACTCCGTCCAGCGCGAACACCACACCCGAAATCGGCAACTGGCACACCAGGAACCACCACGGCACCCGCATCTGATGCAGCACCGCGACATCGGAGGTGAACAGCCCAGGCAACACCGGCGCACCGAGCGCCAGAAGCGCCGCCAACACCACCGCGAAGCCCAGTGAGAACACCGTCACCCTTCGCGCCACAGACTTGGCCTGCGGCACCCGGCCGGCTCCCAGCGCGGCGCCAACAAGGGTTTGCGCCGCGATGGCAAGCGAATCAAGAACCAGCGCAAGAAAACTCCACATCTGCAGGACCACCTGGTGCGCCGCCAGTGCTGCCGCCCCGAACCGCGCGGCCACCGCCGCGGCACTGATGAAGCAGGCCTGAAACGCCAGACTGCGCACCAGCAGATCACGCGCCAGCACCAGCTGCGCACGCAACACCGGCGGATCCATCCGAAGTCGAACCTGCTCGGCGTGCAGGGCCCGTAAGAAGAGGATCGCGGCCAGCCACTGCCCCACCAGATTGGCGATGGCGGACCCCGCCAAACCCATCCGGGGCGCACTCAGCAACCCGTAGATCAGTACCGGACACAGCACTGCCGAAACCGCAAAGCCGACAATCACATACCGCAACGGCCTGACTGTGTTCTGCACTCCCCGCATCCACCCATTGCCTGCGAGTGAGATCAGGATCGCGGGCGCCGCGAAGATCGCGATACGCACCCACGTGAGGCCTTGAGCGGCGACATCGGGCGATGCAGCGATAACCCGGACCACCGGCGAGGCCACCACATTAACCACGAGCACCACGGCGGCCCCGATGATGAGCGCCAGCCAGGTCGCCTGCACTCCCTCATGAACCGCCCCAGGACGATCACCGGAGCCGAAACGCCGTGCGGCACGGGCCGTGGTGCCGTACGACAGGAAAGTCAGTTGCGTCCCGACAAGCGAAAGCACCAGTCCCCCGACGGCCAAGCCCGCCAGCGGCACCGCGCCCAGCCGACCCACCATGGCGATATCGAACAGCAAATACAGCGGTTCGGCCGCCAGCACTCCCAGCGCGGGCACCGCCAAAGCGATGATCCGGCGGGCCAGCCCGGACAGGCCGGTCGTGCCGGTGGCGTCAGTCAAGGGCGCGGACCAGCGCCGCCACCACCTCGTCGACCGGGCCGGTCGCCGAGAACCCGGCGGCCAGCCGATGTCCACCGCCGCCGAAGGTGCCCGCTACCGCGGAAAGGTCCACCGCAGAGCGGGCCCGCATCGATATCGACCAATGGTCGGGCTCGATCTCCTTGAACACCACCGCAACCTCGGCCTCGGTGGTGGTGCGGACGATATCGACGATCGACTCGACTTCCTCGGTGCGCGCGCAAGACCAGACATCGTGGGTGACAACGGCATACACCAATCCGGCACCCCCGACCGCATCGGGAATCAGCTCCGCGGTGCCCAGCACACGCGACAAGATCGGCAGCCACACAAACGGATGTGAATCCATGAACGTACGGGTGATGTTCACACCGTCGGCACCCAAGTCCAACAACCGCGCGGCCAACCGGTGCCCCTGCGCGGTGGCCCAACGGAACGATCCACTGTCGGTGACCAAACCGGCGTACAGACAATGGGCCATCTCGGGGGTGATGTCCACCCGCCACGCGTCGAGCAGCCGCGCCACCATCATCGTGGTCGAATCAGCTTCGATGTCAACGTAATTCGCCGTACCGAAGAGCTCATTGGACACGTGGTGATCGATCACCAACACCGGTGCGGAGCCCTCGACCAGCTCGCCGAGTTGACCAAGCCGCCGCACGCTCGGGCTGTCGACCGTGACCACCAGATCGGGGTCGCGACGCAGCTCATGCGGTGGGACCAGTAGCTCCGCGCCCGGCAGCGTTCCCACCGACTCCGGAGGCGTTGCCGGTGCCCCAAAACTCACCTGAACATCGACGCCCTTGGCCACCAGCACCTGGCCAAGGGCCAACCCGCTGCCCACGGTGTCGGCGTCGGGATGCACATGGCAGATGATCACCACTCTCCTGGCCTTGGCCAGGAGCTCCACCGCACCCTCTACGTCTACGCGTGCCCCCACGGCACCCGTCTCAATCGGGACGGCGCTCATCGTCCTCGTCGGGTGCAGATTCCTCGTCGGGAGACGCCTTGTAGGGATCGGCGTCACCGGCATGGACGGCTCCCTGGCGGACCTCGGCGAGCGCGGCATCTGCCGCGCGCGTCCGGTCCAGCAGTTCCTCCATGTGCCGGGCGGAATCGGCCATCGTGTCGAGCACGAAGGTCAGGGTGGGCGTGAACCTCACTCCGGTCCCGGCACCCACCTTGGTTCGAAGCACACCCTTTGCCTTTTCTAGCGCAGCCGCCGCGCCGGCGAGATCCGGCTCGTCGGACAGAGTCTGCCCCATCACGGTGTAGTACACGGTCGCATCGTGAAGATCGTTGGTCACCCGGGTATCGGTGACCGTGACCATCGTCAGCCTCGGGTCCTTGATTTCGTACTCGATCGCCGAGGCGACGATGGCTCCGATCCTCTTGGCCAGTCGCCGCGCGCGAGCCGGATCGGCCACGTTAGACCCGTTCCTTCTCGCGGAGTTCGTACGCCTCGATGACGTCGCCTTCCTTGATGTCGTTATAGGTCAGCGTCAGACCGCACTCGTAACCGTCGCGGACCTCGACGACGTCATCCTTCTCACGCCGCAGCGATGAGATGGTGACCGTCTCGGCGACCACGATGTTGTCGCGCAACAGTCGTGCCTTGGCGTTGCGACGGATGATGCCCGAGGTGACCAGGCAACCGGCGATATTGCCGACCTTGGAAGACCGGAACATGGCACGAATCTCGGCGCGACCCAGCTCGACCTCTTCGTAGACCGGCTTGAGCATGCCCTTGAGCGCGCTCTCGATCTCGTCGATGGCCTGGTAGATCACCGAGTAGTACCGAATGTCGACACCCTCGCGGTTGGCCAGCTCTGTCGCCTTGCCCTCGGCCCGCACATTGAAGCCGATGATGATGGCATCCGAGGCCGACGCCAGGTTGACGTTGGTTTCGGTGACACCACCGACACCGCGGTCGATGACCCGCAGCTGCACCTCGTCGTCGATCGCGATACCGAGCAGCGCCTCTTCCAGGGCTTCGACCGTACCTGCGTTGTCGCCCTTCAGGATCAGGTTCAGCTGGCTGGTTTCCTTCAGCGCGGCATCCAGGTCGTCCAGGCTGATCCGCTTGCGGCTACGAGCAGCCAGCGCGTTGCGCTTGCGCGCGCTGCGACGGTCGGCGATCTGCCGGGCGATGCGGTCTTCGTCGACGACAAGCAGGTTGTCGCCGGCGCCGGGCACCGAGGTGAAACCGATGACCTGAACCGGACGTGATGGCAGTGCCTCTTCGACGTCTTCGCCATGCTCGTCCACCATGCGGCGCACACGGCCGTATGCGTCTCCGGCGACGATCGAGTCGCCGACCCGCAGGGTGCCGCGCTGGATGAGCACCGTGGCCACCGGACCGCGACCGCGGTCCAGGTGCGCCTCGATAGCCACACCCTGGGCCTCCATATCGGGGTTGGCCCGCAGGTCCAGCGCTGCGTCGGCGGTCAGCAGGACCGCCTCCAGCAGCGCGTCGATGTTGGTGCCCTGCTTGGCGGAGATGTCGACGAACATGGTGTCGCCACCGAAGTCCTCGGCCACCAGGTTGTACTCGGTGAGCTGCGCCCGGATCTTGGCCGGGTCGGCACCTTCCTTGTCGATCTTGTTGACCGCGACCACGATCGGCACGTCGGCTGCCTGGGCGTGGTTGATGGCTTCCACCGTCTGCGGCATGACGCCGTCATCGGCGGCGACCACCAGGATCGCGATATCGGTGGCCTTGGCACCACGCGCACGCATGGCGGTGAACGCCTCGTGACCCGGGGTGTCGATGAAGGTGACCAGTCGCTCGTTGCCGTCCAGCTGAGTGAGGACCTGGTAGGCACCGATGTGCTGGGTGATGCCACCGGCCTCGCCCTCACGGACGTTGGCCTGCCGGATGGTGTCGAGCAGGCGGGTCTTGCCGTGGTCGACGTGACCCATAACGGTGACGACCGGCGGGCGGACCTCCAGATCGTCTTCGCCGCCCTCGTCCTCGCCGTAGGTGAGGTCGAAGGACTGCAGCAGTTCGCGGTCTTCGTCCTCGGGGCTGACGACCTGAACGTTGTAGTTCATCTCGCTGCCCAGCAGCTCGAGGGTCTCGTCACCCACAGACTGGGTGGCGGTCACCATCTCGCCGAGGTTGAACAGCGCCTGCACCAGCGAGGCCGGGTTGGCATCGATCTTCTCCGCGAAGTCGCTCAGCGAAGCACCGCGAGCGAGCCGGATGACCTCACCGTTGCCATGCGGCAACCGCACGCCACCGACGACCGGCGCCTGCATGTTCTCGTACTCGGCGCGTTTTGCCCGCTTCGACTTGCGACCGCGCTTCGGGGCACCGCCGGGACGGCCGAAGGCACCGGCCGCGCCACCGCGCTGACCGGGACGGCCACCTCCGCCGCCGCCACCGGGGCGACCGCGGAAACCGCCGGCACCAGCGCCGGGGGGACCACCAGCGGGAGCGCCGCCACCGGCACCGCCACCGCGGTAGTTACCGCCGCCGCCACCACCGGGACCGCCCGGACGTCCGCCACCGGGACCACCGGGACGTCCGCCACCGGGACGCGGGCCACCGCCGGGACGCGGCGGACGCGGGCCCATGGATCCGGGCGACGGTCGCGGAGGCATATTGCTCGGGGAAGCTCCCCCGGGGCGAGGAGCTCCGGGACGCGGCGCTTGCGGCCGCGGCACAGCGGGACGTTCGACCGGCTGTGCCGACGAGAACGGGTTGTTACCCACGCGCGGTACTCGGGGAGCACCGGGCTTGGGGCCGGGCGTGGCGCCCGGACGGGGTGCCGGCGTGGCAGGCGCGGGTGCGGCTGCTTCCGCAGCGGGCGCCGGCGCAGCGTTCGGCTTGGGAGCCGCGGGCGCAGCGGGTGTGGGTGCGGGCACCGGTGCGGCCGCGGGCTGCGGCGCAGGGGGGGCCTCGACAACTGGCTCAGCAACCTTCTTCGGCGCCGGCTTGGGAGCTCCCGGCTTAGGACCGGCCTTCTTGGGTGGAGCCGCCGCCTCAGCGGGCGCGCCATTGGACGCGGCGGGCTTATCGCCACCGCCGAATGCCTCACGAAGACGCCGCGCGACGGGGGCCTCCACCGTCGAGGACGCGGACTTCACAAATTCGCCCTGATCACTCAGTCGGGCGAGAACTTCTTTACTGGTCACACCGAGCTCTTTAGCTAACTCGTGTACCCGGGCCTTGCCTGCCACTGCTCTCCTGTCTGCGAGGCAGCGGCTTCAGGCGCCGTGCCTCGTGTTAGCTGTGATGGACGATCATCATCGACGCTTCACGGTGTGCTCATTGTTTGTCGTTGCCAATCTCTTGGTATTGCTCAACATGTTCGAAGACCACGGAGGTATCCGGGGTTCCGCCGATCCGGAGCGCTCGAGCGAAAGCCCGCCGCTTCACCGCCAGGTGGTAACACTGCGCCGACCTGTGCAACCACGCACCTCGGCCGGGCAGTCTGCGGCGGGTATCGACAACAACATGCCGATCATCCGCAGCAACCACACGAAGCAGATCTGCAGCCAACTCTCGCCCCCGGCATCCGATGCATGTCCGTACCGGTTCACCGGTCGGGGCATGTGCGAACGCCGAAGTCTCGCGCTGGATCACGGCTTAGTCTACCGTCCGCGACACCTTATTTATGAATCGGGCTACAGCCTCGAATGACACGGGTGTATTCCGGTCACCGAACCCCTGCCACGATGAGCATCACGACACCGATTAACGCCACCGCCTTGATGCACTCGACCGCGACGTATGCCAGGTGCAGGCGACTGCGCCCGGCATACTCGCCCCCGTCGCGAATCGCGTTGGTTCGCCTCATCATGGCTGGCCGCACAACCACCAGCTGAACCGGAAGACAGCCGCATGTCGCAAGGACCGCGGCGACCGCGGCCGAGGAGAGGTCGCCCGCCACCACCAGTAACACCAGGGCCAAGGCCACCACACCCTCCACCGCGTTCAGCGCACCGAACACCAGGCGGCCTATCCCGAGCCCTATCTGAACGGTGACGCCTGGGGCCCGGAATTTCAGTGGCGCCTCGATGAACGAGATCGCCACCACCAAGCCCAACCAGAATGCGGCCAATGCGGCCACCGCGACGTCGATGCGTGTCATGCCATGGCCGACGCCAAGGGCCCAAACAATTCGTGGTTGATCTGCTCCTGCGGAATCCCCAAAGACACCAGGTCTTCGTTGATGGCCGACATGAACGGCCGCGGGCCGCAGACGAACACCGTGGACAGTCGATTGAGTGGCAGTCGGTGCAGGCTCATGCGGCCGACACCGTGCTCGGGGTGCTCCACATGTGCCCGTTCGTACCACGTGTGCAGCTGGCCGGCGGGCAGTCGGCCGACTAGATCCGCCAACTCGTGCCGGTAGGCGTGGGCGGCCGCCGACTGATCGGCGTGCAGGACCACAACCTCTCGCGGCGATTGCGTGGCCACGAGCTCCTGCAGCATCCCCATGATGGGCGTGCAGCCGATACCGGCGGATACCAGGACCAGCGGATCGGCCGAATCGTCCAGGGTGAATTCGCCCATGGGCACCGAGACCCGCAGCTGTTGCCCCTCGAAGATGTTGTCGTAGATGAAGTTCGACACCTCACCAGCAGGGGTGCCACCGGCGCTGATTCGCTTGACGGCAATACGCCAGCCACCCTCATGAGCGCCCCGGGACAAACTGTATTGACGAATCTGCCTGGCCCCGTCCGGCAAGGTAACTTGCACCGATATGTACTGCCCTGGCAGGAAGCTCGGCAGTTCGCCGAATACCGCGCGTAACTCGAATCCAGCCACATCCGCCGATTCCAGCTGGCGGCGTACCACCACAACCTGCCGCCACACATCGCCCGGCGCGACCCCGGCAGCGCCGTACAGGGCCTTCTCCCGCGCGATCAACTCATTGGCCATGAGCCAGTAGAACTCGCTCCAGGCCGCCGCGACCTCTGCGGTCACCGCGTCCCCCAACACTTCGGCTATCGCGGCGAACAGGTGCTCGTAGACGATCGGATACTGCTCGGCGACAATTCCCAGCGAGGCATGCTTGTGCGCGATCCTGTCTAGCACCGAATCATATTGGGCACCATTGCCTTCCAATACCATGCCGGCGAACGACGCGATCGACGCGGCCAGCGCCTTCGGCTGCTCCCCCGCCGCCTGGTTGCCGCGGTTGAACAGATCGCGAAGCAATTCGGGGTGCGCCGCGAACATCTTGGAGTAGAACAACGGTGTGATCTCGTCAATGGCCCCGGCAACCGCGGGGAGAGTTTGACGGATGACTGCCAGCGACTCTGCTGATAGCACGTGACTACTTCCTTTCCATTGTTGGACGGGCGATTTCGGCCACAGTCCACTGATCGAGCTCGGCGAAGAATGCCTCTTGCGCCGAGCGAAGCGCGTCGCGCAGGCGACAGTTGTGCCGAAGGGGGCAGGGCACCCCTCCCTCGCAGTCGATGACCTCGCCCTCGCGCTCCAACTTCCGGGCCAATGATCCGACTCGACGGTCGAGCCCGCCCTGCGTGATGCAGACTCCCCCATGGCGGCCACGCGTGGACTCGATCGCGCCCATTTCCGAAAGTCGGGCAACAACTTTCGTGGCGTGCGTATAGGACACACAGAGTTGGGCGGCAAGATCATCGGTGCGCAATTGAACGCCCGGCCCTGCATTGGCCAGCCGCATCACGATGCGCAGACCCAGGTCGGTGAACCGCGTTAGTTGCACATAACTTGTATATGAGATGCAAGTTATGTGCCGATAGGGACTTTGGTCAGTACCTACGGGCTACTGAGTACTACTGGCGCTAGTTTTCGGCGTCTGCGTCGCTTCTGATGTCGATACGCCACCCGGTCAGACGCGCAGCGAGCCTTGCGTTCTGCCCTTCTTTACCGATGGCCAAAGAAAGCTGGAAGTCGGGGACGATCACGCGCGCAGCCTTACCCGCCTCATCGATGACCGAGACCGACACCACCTTGGCGGGCGAGAGCGCATTCGCGACGAACCGCGCGGGATCCGGGTCGTAATCGATGATGTCGATCTTCTCGCCAGCAAGCTCGCTCATCACATTGCGCACGCGCTGGCCCATGGGGCCGATGCAGGCCCCCTTAGCGTTGAGCCCGGATACCTTCGAAGCCACCGCGATCTTGGACCGGTGCCCCGCCTCGCGGGCCACCGCGACGATCTCCACGGAACCGTCGCTGATCTCCGGGACCTCGAGCGAGAACAGCTTACGCACCAGATTCGGGTGTGTCCTGGACAAGGTGATCAACGGCTCACGCGCACCGCGAGACACCCCGACGACGTAGCAGCGCAACCGATCTCCGTGGCGGTACTCCTCGCCCGGCACTTGTTCGGCCGCCGGGATCACACCTTCGGAGCCCTTCGTCTCACTGCCCATGCGAACCACGACAAGACCACGCGCGTTGGCCCGGGCGTCGCGCTGGATCACACCGCCGACAATCTCGCCCTCACGCGTGGAGAACTCGCCGAACTTGTGCTCGTTCTCCGCATCGCGCACACCCTGCTGGAACACCTGCCGGGCGGTGGTGGCCGCGATGCGGCCGAATCCTTCTGGCGTGGCATCCCATTCGGTGATGAGATTGCCGTCCTCGTCGGTCTCGCGAGCCAGCACGCGGACCACACCCGTCTTGCGATCGAGTTCGATACGCGCATTGGGTTCGTGGCCGTCGGTATGCCGGTAGGCCGTCAGGAGCGCCGACTTGATGATGTCAATCGCCTCGTCAACCGTGATGCCCTTATCGGCAGCCATCAGGTTTACCGCCGCGGGATCGATATTCATGCGCCACCTCCAGTTTCGGCTGCCCCAGCCAGATTGAGTTCCTGCGGGTTGGGTGTTGTGAACTCCACCTGCACAACCGCGCTCTCGATGTCGGAGAACGCAAGATCACGCACGGTCCAGCCGGTGCCCTTGACGGGCTTACGCAGCACCACCTGTATCCCGTCATCGTTCGCGATGCCGATGCGGCCGAGTAAGTCTTCGCCATCGGTGAGGCGAATCTGCGCCAGCCGACCATGTGCACGCCGAAAATGCGTGGGAGTGGTCAGCGGCCGGTCGACGCCGGGCGTAGTGATCTCCAGGTCGTACGCCTCCCAGCCGGTGTCCGCCTCGTCCAACAATCCCGATGCGGTCCGGCTCAGTGCGGCGACCGCGTCCAAGTCCACGGGAGAATCCGAGTCGACCACCACCGTGATGCGGGCGGGAACCGTGGCTTCGTTGACGACAACGCTCTCGATCTCGACCGCTGACCGGGAGAACTCGGGACCCAGCAGCTCGATCACCTGGTCATCGGATGGCAGCCCCATGGCGATTGTGGCTCCTCATCTTGAGTTGTCGGGCGGTTCAGCTTGCACACACTAGTCGGACTCTCGTCCTGACCAGCACTCCACCTTACGCCCGGCGAGGGCTGTCATGCGCCAACCGCGCGCACTGGCAGGATGGGCGAATGCCCAGAAGCCTGTCGCGCCGCGACCTGTTGATCGGGGGGGCCGCACTCGGCATCGCCGTCGTGGCCGCCGCGTGCCAGCAGGCACCCGACACCAAACCCGAGGTGGACGACCTGCTCACCCAGATCGACCTTGCGCAGCGTGATGCGGCATCGGCGTCCGCGGCGGCCACCGCCAATCCAGATGCGGCAGCCGCATTGATGGCTGTGGCGACAATCCGCCGCGCGCACGGCGTCGCGCTGACCAAGGAGCTCGCGCGCGTCCCAGGCGCGACCACGAACACACCGACTTCCAGCACCACCACCGCACCGGTATCACCTCCGCAGGTCGATCAGGTCAAGACCCAACTCAAGGACTCATCGCGATCGGCGATGGACCTGGCCACCAAACACAGCGGATACCGCGCCGGCCTGCTGGCCTCGATCAGCGCGGCATGCGCCTCGGCAGCCGAGGTCGATCTGCCATGACCACGACCGAGCCCACCCCGCAGCCGGCCTCCTCCTCCGACGACACTGCGCTGGCCGACGCCCTGGCCAACGAGCACGCGGCCATCTACGCGTACGGACTGGTGTCCGCGCACTCGGTGCCCGACAACAATTGGCTGGTCACCGAGTGCCTGATCGAGCATCGACAGTGCCGTGAGGAGTGCATCGCCAAATTGCGCGCCCGTTCGGTGGCCGCACCGGTAGCTGCCGCCGGTTACAAGGTGCCGTTCCCGGTGACAAACCCCGCCGATGCCACGAAGCTGGCGCTGCAGCTCGAGGCGGACACCGCGGCGCGCTGGCGGGCCGTCGCCGAGCAGGCCGACAACAGTGACGATCGTGGATTCGCGGTGCGAATGCTCACCGAGAGCGCGATTCGCGCGGCGCGGTGGCGAGTGGCTTCCGGCATCACGCCTGCCAGTGTGGCGTTCCCGGGAGGGAACGAAAACTAAGCGAAGTGCTTCTGGGTGTCGCTGATCAGTCCGGACAACCCACGACGGATCACCGGCTTGAGGTAGCGGGTGAACCCGAGCGAGGGCTCGATGAAGAAGCTCCAGGTAAACAACGATCCCGTCGCGGTGCCCACCACCTCATAAAGCTCGCCGAAACGCTTGGTGCCCGGAAAGGTCGCCGTCTCGACCGTGAACGCGTTGCGATATCGCTCGGGGCTCTCCTCCCACACAATGAACCGCTCGTGCACTGCCGCACCGGGAAGCGCGAGCTTGGCGGTGCGGGTGGAACCCACGCCACGCGGCTCCGGTGAAGTCCAGCTGATCTTGTTGATCGCCTTGCACCAATGCAGCGGGCTTTCGCCATTGAGTTCGGCCCACACCGTTGCCGCATCCTTGGGCAGGGGCGTGGAGAACGTGTACACGAAATCGCTTGTGTTGAAATCACTTTCAACCAGCGGGGCGAGCTTGAAGGACGGCATGACTATTACAATATCGCCTACCGAATCGCCGCCGTGACGGACGTCACTGCATCGGCCACCGCAATGGACTGCGCCTCCCCCGTGAATCGGTTGCGCAGCTCGATGGTGCCGTCGGCCCAGCCGCGGCCGATCACCACAATCCAGGGCACACCGAGCAGCTCGGCGTCCTTGAATTTCACGCCCGGCGAGGCCGTCCGATCGTCGAGCAGCACCTCGTGACCCAGCCGGTCCAGATCGGCGGCCAGCGCTTCGGCACCGGCTCGCGCGGCCTCGTCCTTGTTCGCGATAACCACGTGCACGTCGAATGGCGATACCGCGGCCGGCCACCGCAGTCCAAGCTCGTCGTGCTGCTGCTCGGCGACGACGGCCACCAGCCGCGAGACACCGATGCCGTAGGAACCCTGGGTGAGCCGCACGGGCTTGCCGTTCTCTCCGAGCACATCCACGGTGAACGCGTCGGTGTACTTGCGGCCCAACTGGAAGATGTGGCCGATTTCGATTCCGCGTGCCGACACCAGCTGACCTGCGCCATCGGGTGACGGATCGCCATCGCGAACCTCGGCGGCCTCGATGGTGCCGTCGGGGGTGAAGTCACGCCCCGCGACGAGGTTGACCACATGTTTTCCGGGTTCGTCGGCGCCGGTGATCCAGCTGGTGCCCTCCACGACCCGTGGATCGACGAGGTAGCGAACACCGTTGGCGATCAACCCCTTCGGCCCGATGTAGCCGCGCACCAGGAACGGGTGTTTGGCGAAGTCCGCATCACCGAGCAGCTCGTATTCGGCAGGCTCCAGCGCGGCACCGAGTCGCTTGTCGTCGACCTCGCGGTCCCCGGGCACTCCGACAGCCAGCAGCTCCCACTCGCCGCCGGGCTGGCGCACCTTCAGCAGAATGTTCTTGAGGGTGTCGGCCGCCGTGACGGTCGCGCCGAGATCAGCCGAATTCGCCCAGTCCACCAGCGTCGCGATGGTCGGGGTATCGCCCGTCTCGTGCACGACGGCCGCAGGGAGTCCGTCCACAGACCGCGCAGGCGGTGCCGGAGTGATGACGGCCTCTACGTTGGCGGCATAGCCGGATTCCACGCACCGCACGAAAGTGTCTTCCCCGGTGGGGCTTTCAGCCAGGAACTCCTCGGACGCGCTACCACCCATCGCTCCCGAGGTGGCCGCGACAATCACGTAGTCCAGGCCCAGCCTGCCGAAGATCCGTTGGTAAGCCTCGCGGTGTGCGTGGTAGGCCGTCTTGAGGCCGTCGTCGGAGGTATCAAAGGAGTACGAGTCCTTCATGACGAATTCGCGACCGCGCAGAATGCCCGCGCGGGGACGCGCCTCGTCGCGATACTTGGTCTGAACCTGGTAGAGGATGACCGGAAAATCCTTGTAGGAGCTGTACTCCCCCTTCACGGTGAGCGCGAACAACTCCTCGTGGGTAGGGCCGAGCATCATGTCGTTATCGCGGCGGTCCTTGAGCCGGAACAGCGAGTCGCCGTACTCGGTCCACCGGTTGGTGGTCTCGTACGGTGCGCGCGGAAGCAAAGCGGGCAGCAGGATCTCCTGACCACCAATGGCATTCATCTCTTCACGGACGATGTTCTCGATCTTGCGAAGGACCCGAAGACCGAGCGGCAGCCAGCTATAGACACCCGGGGCAATAGGGCGCACATAGCCCGCGCGGATGAGCAGCTTGTGGCTGGGGACCTCGGCATCCGCCGGGTCGTCGCGCAGGGTGCGTACGAATAGCTCGGAGAGCCGGGTGATCATTGATGAGCCTCTCGGGCGAAGACCATGTTTTTCGTTGAGCCTCTCGGGCGAAGACCGTCAGTTACGGTTGCACAGCATATCGGCGCGCCGTTGCGGCCTCCGGCTAGCATCGAGCGCATGCGTGCGTGGGCGATCATTCCGGCGGTGGCGGTGTTCGGTTTGGGAGTCGCGGCACCGGCCGATGCCGCCCCGGCCACGGTCAAGTACTCGTTGTCGGCGATCGGAATCGGCAATGCCGATTTCACCGTCTCCTATCAAGACGGCAATCAGCTCCGGGAAGAGTCGGGGCACACGTTCGCCGGGTACTACTGGGAACGCACGGTCAATCTCAACGGGGCACCCCCGGTTCTTCGGGTGACCGCGGCCGGACCTCCGAGTGTCTTCCGCATGTCGTGTCACATCACCGTCAATGACGGCATCCCCATCACCAACGGACTGCTGTTCCGCGCCGGGGACTACACCCCGCAAGACTGCTAAGCCAGCTCTTCTTCGTCCAGACCCTGGTCGTGCGCGGTCTGCGCCTTCTGTGCGTGCGCGACGTCGGCGGCGGTGTAGCTGATGAACAGCGCCGCCACCCCGACCAGCACAGCGGTTCCGGCGATCCACAGCAGCCCGTAGGTGTAACCGTGATCGAGGGCGTGCAGCTGCGCCTGGTTCATGTTCTGCACCGGCCCCTTGGCGCCGCCCAGGTACAGCGTGCGCGAGGTGATGATGGCCTGAATGATCACCAGAACGATTGGGCCGCCGAGGTTTTGCAGCATGAGGGAGATCGCCGATAGCGGCCCGATGCGGTCGGCATCCACCCCGGTGATGGCCGAAAGGATCACCGGCACCACGATGGTGCCGATGCCGAGTCCGCCCACGAAGATGGCCATGGAGAAGTTCGGGAAGTAGGCGATGGTCCGGTCGATCGTTGAGCCGTAGAGCATCGCGGCGAACACCACGACTCCACCGCACAGGATCAGCACCCGGGGCGCCATTCGCGTGACAAGTTGGGACGACAGAGCCAAGCCGATTCCCATGCCGACAACGAATGGAATGGCAGAGATTCCGGTTCGCAGCGGGCTGTATTTCATCAGATCCTGCATGTACAGGCCGATGGTGATGGTCAGCGTGAACAGCACGCCGCCGGCCAGGAAGATCGCCGCGAAGGTGGCGACCCTGTTGCGGTCCTTAAACAGGCTGAGCGGCAGCACCGGGTTTTCCGCGGTGCGTTCCACGAGCAGGAAGGCGATCAGGAGCACGGCGGCGACGACCAGCGACACGATCGTGTAGGGCGAGTCCCATCCGCGGTCTGGCCCCTGGGTGAAGCCGAACACCGCAGCGGTACAGCCGACGGTCGCCAACACCGATCCCGTGACGTCCAGCTTCATCGGTTCGCGTTCGGTCTCGGTCAGTGACCGCACGGCCAGGTAGATCATCAGCGCACCGGCGGGCACATTGATAAGGAAGGCCAGACGCCAGGACACCTCGGCCAGGGCACCGCCGACAATCAGTCCGGCGATGGAGCCCACCCCGGTCATGGCACCGAACACCGCGACGGCTGCGGTACGCAGCGGCCCCTTGGGGAAGGTGGTGGCCACCAACGCCAGCGCTGTCGGCGAGGCGACAGCCGCGCCGACTCCCTGGATGAGACGGAAAACAGCCAGACCGATGTCCTCTTGCGCGAGGCCCACCCCGATGGAGGCGAGGGTGAACAACGCGATGCCGCCGATGAAGACGCGCTTACGGCCGAAGGTGTCACCGAGGCGTCCACCGAGCAACATCAGTCCACCGAAGGACAGCATGTACGCGGTGATGACCCAGCTGCGGGTGGCATCGTTGAGGTGCAGCTCGGCCTGGATCTTGGGCAGCGTGACCACCGCTATGGTGCCGTCCATGGTGGCCAGAAACTGCATACCGGCGATCGCGATGACGGCATACAAGTAGTGCCGGGACGGCAGGAGTTCTCGCGCCTTTTGAGTGAGCTGCTCGACGCTGAGGGCAGGCATGCAGGACACCTTACCGTCCTCTTAACGTGCCCTTAGGTCACGAAGAGGCGCCATACGCAGCAACGGGGCCGATCACGATGATCGCGGGCGGCCTGATGCCCTGCGAGCGAATCCGCTCAGGCGCAGTAGCAAGGTCCGCGCGCAGCACGCGTTGCTCGTCAGTGGTGCCATGTTGCACCACCAGGACGGGAGTATCCGCAGGTCGGCCACCCTCGATGAGGACCTTCGCAAACTGCTCGATGCGCTCGACGGCCATCAGCAACACGATGGTCCCCTTCAAGGCGGCAAGCGCGTCCCAATTCACTAACGATTCCGGATGTCCGGGTGCGACGTGTCCGCTGACGACCACGAACTCATGGTTGACCGCACGATGCGTGACCGGCACTCCGGCCGCCGCAGGAACGGAGATCGCGCTGGTCACACCTGGTACGACGGTCACCTGCACACCTGCTTCGGCGCAGGCCAGGACTTCCTCGTAGCCACGGGCGAAGACAAAGGGGTCACCGCCCTTGAGGCGGACGACGAACTTGCCTTCCTGCGCCCGTTCGATGAGCACCCGGTTGATCTCCTGCTGGGCCATCGCGCGGCCGTACGGGATCTTGGCGGCATCGATGACCTCGACATGGGGGCCCAGATCGGCAAGAAGCTCGGCGGGCGCGAGCCGGTCGGCGACGACCACATCGGCCTGCGCGAGGAGCCTGCGTCCGCGAACGGTAATGAGATCAGGGTCACCCGGTCCCCCGCCGACAAGCGCGACGCCTTCGGGCTTCACCTCCGCGGTCTCGGTGATGAGCCCACGCTGCAGCGCCTCGTGGATGGCTGATCGCAGCGCCGCCGAGCGCTTGTGCTGTCCACCGGTCAGGACACCGACAGCGATGCCGTCGTGATTGAAGGACGCGGGGGTGACCGCGGTGCCCTCCCGGGCGGAATCGGCCCGGACGCAGAAGATGTGACGCCGTTCGGCTTCCGACACCACCGCGGCGTTGACGGCTGGGTCATCGGTGCAGGCGATGGCGTACCACGCGTCTTCGAGGTCGCCGTCCTGGTACGGCCTCAGACTGAGGGTGATCGAGGCCATGCCTTCAACGGCCGGTGTCGCGCTGGGCGCGATCACGTGGACATCGGCACCGCTGGCGATCAGCAGCCCGAGACGCCGCTGCGCGACGGATCCGGCGCCGACGACCACGACCTTGCGTCCGGTGAGGCGGAGGCCGACGAGGTAGGCGTCATGAGTCACCGCGCGAGTTTACGTGGACGTGAATCACGCGGCTGGGTTAGCCGTGCTCTAATCGGTCCCAGTGCAACCGAATCGTATGCAACCAGCGGAGTTGGCCCAGGCCGCGATGACTGCTGCCCTCATGGGGGCGATCGCTGTGGTCTCTATCGTGCTGCCCGGCGCAGTGGTGTTCGCCTGGTTGGGAGCGGTCCCGATGGGAGTGCTGTGTTACCGGCATCGCATCCGGGTGGCGTTGGCCGCCTGTGTCGCCGCCGGCCTCATCAGCTTTCTGATCGCCGGATTCGGGGGGCTGGTCTCGGCGCTCACATGTGCGTACATGGGTGCGATCGCCGGTCAGGTGCGGCGCCGGAATCGCGGCGCGGCAACAATGTTGGCTGTCGCCGCGCTGTGGGGCGTGCTGGTCTCGTCCTTCTGCGTCGGGGTGTTCGCGGCTTTGCGGAATCTGCGCGAGGTTGTCCTGGGCGCGGTGTCCGCCAACGTCGGCGGGTTCGCGACGCTGTTGAGCGGCGTGCCGCTACTCGGCCGCGCCGCAGCGGGATTGGATCACGCCGTGCAGGGCTGGATCGTGCACTGGCCCTGGTTCTTCGGGGTCTCGGTGTGGCTCATCGTCATCTTCGGCACCTCCTTCGGTTGGCGGGTGCTGACGCCGGTGCTGCGCAGACTGGAGGAAGTCACCGACCTGTCCTCGGTGGGGACGCTGCCCGCGGGGCACGACACCACCCCGCCCGGCCCACTGCCAACCGTTCTCACCGGCGCCGGTTACCGGTACGCCGGAGCCGACCGGGATGCCCTGACCGCGGTAACCATGCGCGTCGACGTCGGCGAGCACATCGCGGTGACCGGCGCCAACGGCTCCGGCAAGTCCACCCTCATGCGTCTTCTCGCGGGTGTTCCTCCGACTGCCGGCACCATCGAGCGCCCCGGCGGCGTGGGCCTGGGCCAGGTGGGTGGGACCGCGCTGGTCTTGCAGCATCCGGAAAGCCAGGTGCTGGGTTTGCGTGTGGCCGACGACATCGTGTGGGGGCTGCCGCACGACCGCGAGATCGATATCGACGGTCTGCTCGCCGAAGTGGGTCTGGGTGAGATGAGCGACCGGGACACCGCGGGTCTGTCCGGCGGAGAACTGCAGCGGCTGGCGGTCGCGTCGGCGCTCGCGCGCGAACCCGCGCTGCTCATCGCCGATGAGGTGACCACCATGGTCGACCACGACGGCCGGCAGACGCTCATCAACGTGCTCGACGGACTCACCACCCATCACCGTCTAGGGCTGGTGCACATCACCCACTACCCGCAGGAGGCCGACGCCGCCGATCGTGTGGTGGCGTTGGGCGGTATTGAGGTACGAGAAGATCGGGAAGGCGCCGAACGCCCATCCCCTACCGAATCTCTTGGTGGGGAAACGATTCTCGACGTGCAAGGAGTCTCGTTCGACTATGCGGTCGGCACGCCGTGGTCACAACCGGTGCTGCGTGATGTGTCACTGCAGGTTCGTTCCGGCGACGGAATACTGCTCTGCGGCGGCAACGGTTCCGGCAAATCCACCCTGGCGTGGATCATGGCGGGCCTCCTGGAACCGTCAGCGGGCCAATGCCTTCTCGATGGCCGCCCCACCGCCGAACAGGTTGGCGCGGTTGCGTTGTGCTTCCAGGCCGCGCGACTACAGCTGCTGCGGGGGCACGCCGGTGCCGCGGTGGCCGCACTCGCCGGGTACTCGGTCGCCGATACCGAGAGTATTGATCGCGCGCTAACCTCGGTCAGCCTGGACCCGAGTATCGGTGGGGTGCTTATCGATCGGCTCAGTGGCGGGCAGCTGCGGCGAGTCGCCCTGGCTGGACTGCTCGCCCGCTCGCCGCGCCTGCTGATTCTTGATGAGCCGCTGGCGGGTCTGGACGTTGATGCCCAAACCGATCTCATCGATCTGCTGGTACGCATCCGTGGCGGTGGTCAAGCCGTCGTCGTGATCTCCCACGACACCGACAGCCTCGCTCCGTTGTGTCCCCGCACCATCCGTCTGGAACAGGGTGAGTTGGTGAACGCCGGATGAGTCAACGACGTCCATTGATGCTGATGCGGCCCGTTCCCGGGCCGTCACCCATCCACGCGCTGTGGGCCGGCACCAAACTCCTGGCCGCGCTGGCAATATCGGTGTTGCTGACCGTCATGCCGTCGTGGACCGCCATCGGGCTTGTCGCTCTGTTGATTTTCGTGACCGCGGGTCTTGCCGGCATCTCCCCCAGATGTATCCCGTCCGTGCCGCGGTGGGTGGGGCTGCTTGTGGTAGCGGGCAGCTTGTTCACCATCGTGAATGGTGGCGCGCCCGAGCTGACATTCGGACCGGTCACCATCGGCGTCGGCGGCTTCCTGGATTTCCTGCGCGTCACGTCGCTGGGGCTGGTTCTGATCGGGCTCGGCGCGGTGATCTCATGGACGACGCAGGTCGCCGATATCGCTCCCGCAGTAGCACTTTTGTGTCGCCCCCTGCGCATCCTGCGGGCGCCCGTCGACGATTGGGCAATCACCATCTCGCTGGCGTTCCGGATGTTTCCCATGCTCTCCGAGGAATTCCGGTTGTTGGCGGCCGCGCGCAGGCTTCAACCGCCGCAACCGGAGAAGCCCTCGCGGCGTGCGGAAGTCGTCGATCTATGTACCGCCGCGATGGTCGTCTCGCTGCGGCGCGCCACCGAGATGGGCGATGCCATCACCGCACGAGGCGGCGCCGGACGGATCTCGGCACACCCCATCTATCCGGGATGGCGTGATGCTCTTGCCGCGGCCGTGCTTGTCGGCGTTGTCGTGCTCGCACTGCTGTTCGGGTGAGACGGGCTCAAAAACCCTATTGTCACAGTGGCTTCTGTCACGGCGATAACCTACTGCGCCGCTGTCGTCACTGCGCTGCCCGAAGGGAGAATGAGGCCGAGCTAGGAAAGCGCCCGCTGAGTGCTTTCTAATGTTCCTGTGCTGCAGGGGCTTCTGCGGCGCGTATTGCTGATGCGCATTTGTGCCAGATGAGAAGCGATCCGACGGAGAGCGCACCGAGGCATGCGAAGGCAACCCGGAACCCGAACTCCTGGGCGATGTATCCGCCGAGCAGGGGACTTAGGCATGCCCCCAAACTTTGGGCGGTCATTAGCGCCCCCTGCCCAATATTGATGTGCCCGGTGCCTTCCAGAAGCTGTGCCACCAGCCCGGGAACGGCCACGGAGAGCATGCCTGCACCTATGCCGTCGAGGATCTGTACGGGCACTATGCCCCATGTGGTGATGATGCTCGCGGCAACGAGGCCACGCACCGGCAGCGCGATGAACGCGATGGTGAAAACCGTCCAGTAGCCGCGTCTGCGGGCAATGCGGGTGGCGGCCAGTGAGGCGATCACCATCACCGCTTGGGCAACGACGACAGTGGCAGCAACGGTGATGAATGGATCAGCCTTGTGGGCGACTACGGCCAGTCCGTAAAGCGGCAGCATTGCCGCGTTTCCCAGGTGGAAGAGCAGGACCGCCGCGGCCAGAGCCCGAAGCGCAGGAGAGCGCGCCAGGATCTGCAGTCCACTTGCGGCGACACAGTCATGCACATCGGCGGCCCCGCGTGCTGCTTGGTCGTCGATATGGCGAGCAGGTATCGACAGGGTGGCCACTACCGCGACGATCGCGAACGCCGCAGCCAGCACAAAGACTGCAGCGAATCCGAAATACCAACCAAGACAACCTGAGAGAGCAGCACCCACCATGTTGCCGGCGTGGTTATAGGCTTGGTTACGGCCGTTCTGGGCTACGAAGCCGGACTGGCGTACCACGCCGAGGGTGATCCCGATGATTGCGGGACCAAGGACAGCGGCAGCGACTGCGGCGGCTGCTTGGGCAGCGGCAACCACCCAGAAATCTCGGGAAACCAAGACCAAGGCGGAGGCCGCAACCGTGCATATCGCCGCCGCGGCAACCCAGAACCGTTTTCGGCGGGTGGCATCAATGAGAGCGCCCGCCGGTGTGGTCGATGCCAGTCCGACGGCATTGCCCAGTGCGGTGACCGCCCCGATGGCAGCTGTTCCCCAGCCACGGCTGGCCAGTAACACCCCCAGGAACGGGCCAACACCTGCCTGGACGTCTGCCACAAAGAAGTTGGCCACCGCCAAAGCCTTACGGTCCCCCGGCGATACGGCCGACTTGTGAGTCACCCAGCGATTGTGCCCCGATGCCCACTCCGGCGTAGCGCAAGCGCGCCAATGAGGTCACGGACCACCACGGCGGCATCACGCCCGCAGAATGCCGATGGTCCCCAGACTGAGAATGATCAGGCCGAGGATTGCGACGATCAGCGCGACATCGATCCGCCGGCGGGACCGAACCCAGGTGTGCAAGGCCGACACCATCTCGTACGTCCGCGCCGGCATGGCCGCGTAACTCAACAACGGCAGCGCCACCATCGAGAAAGCCACCGCGTTGAAGAAGAGCAGCGCCATGGACTGAATGGGCTGTGTGGCACCTGAGGCGTGGATGAGGGCGATAACCGCAAGGAAGTCCGCCGACGGCAAGGCAATTCCCAGTCCACTGACCCCCGCCACCCACAACGAGTTGTTCTGCATGAACCCTCGCACTCGCCTCGCGACCTTGTCGGCCAAGCCCGCCCGCGGTGCGCGCGGAGCGGCGGCAGGTCGACGGATCGAGGCCGTGATGGCCAGCACCGCCGCTACCAACAGGGCCAGAACGCCAAGCGCGACTTGGATGTAGGGCCCCGAAACATCGGCCTGTCCCATCGGAGACACCCGAAGGACAAACAACAGCGTCAGTCCGAGGCTCAACCCCATGACGAATGCACCGCACAGGAACACGAACAGCTGCAGCAGCGGTCGCGGCCTGTTCAACATCAGGACTGTCAGTCCCAGTCGGGTGGGCTCAACGCTCACACCAAGTGCCATCAATAACACGATGGTCCACATGACTACCGCGCGTGCACAGCGTCATTCTGCTCGCAAACCCCTGCGAACGTGGACTTCACGAGGTCTACGTAGCGGGTGATCGACTCTCGCGCGATGGGATTGTCCGGGTACGCGATCATCAGCGTCGTCTCCGTCGGGAATCGCGAGATGAAGATCGTCAGCTGGTACACCGACTTGCTTTCGGCATACAGACCGATGGGATTGCTCACCAGCAGCGGGTTGGTGAACAACTGCGAAAGTGGCGGAGCACCACCGTCGAAGAAGTTGATCATGGGGTGGTACGGCCGTGGCCAGTTCAGCTCCGGCACCAATTCCAGGACCCGGTAGAAGGGGACATTCACCAGCTGCCTGCCACGGTCAAACGATTCCTGCGCCGCGACGGCTGCCGCACCAAAGGTCCCGTCAACGGGGGCTGTTATCGGCACCAGCCCTGTGAACCATCCCGTCGTGAACATATCCGCCTCGTCGCGGGCGTCGCTCGGGGTGATGCCGTAATAGGTGTCGGTACCGGTCAATTCACGTTCGGCGAATCCGAGAGCGGCCATCACGCCACCGATGAATCGCGCCCCCGCATCGATGCAGCGCGACTCGAACTTCAGTGCCTGCTGCTCATCGAGCAGCTGCTCGGTGACGATCGCGGTACCGCAGGGCACACCGTGATCGCCCAGCGGCAGCGGGAAATCCGGGAGGCTGCCGCGGTTGTTCTCGGCGAACTGAGTCCACTCGCGCACCGGTTCGGAATCAGGGGTCAGCCCGGAAAGGAACTCATGCTGCCTGATGCAGTAGTCGCCGTAACTGCCCGCCGGCGGAAGCTCGATCGGGGCGCCGCCCTGAACCAGCGCCTTGTATCCCATGAGGATTTCCATGATCAGCAAGCGCGCAAAAGTCGCATCCAGGTGCAGGTGGTCGACACTGAAATAGAAGGTGAAATGCCCCGAGCTCTGGACGATTCCGAATCGGAAGCAGTCCCATCGGAAGGGGTCCGGGGTCTCCGAGACCACCATCTCCCGCACCTCATCGGAGGTCATCTCGCCTAACTTGACCTGGACGAACTCCACGTCGGCGGGGTCGGCGATGGTGCGCCGAACGATGTTCTGATCATCGTCGAGCGAGAACCAGCTCCGATACGTGTCGTGTCTCCTCAGGTGGGCATTGATCACATGACCCATGGCCCGCTTGTCGCACCGCCCCGGCATATCCAAGGTGAAGACGAGCACGCGCGAGAAGTCCAGACCCTTGGCGGCCTGCCGCAGATATGTGCGGAGATGCTGCACCTGCATGAAGCTCGGGGGAACCTCACTCACCGGCGCTTCAAGGGCCTTCGCGTACGAGGCCGGTGAAGGCTGCCAGGTGATCACCGATCCTGCAGACGGCTCCCACTTGTCGGTCAACGACACCGTTACTGGTCCACCACGCATTTCAATCCCCTTAAGACGAAGCGACTTCGGATTCCTGATCGGCCAGCTTGTCGTACAGATGCGACGCCAAAGACCGCACTGTCGATACATCAGCCGGACCGATACGGACGCCGGTGTCCGCTTGGATACGGGTACGAATTTCGAGGTTGCCCAACGAGTCCAGGCCATAATCCGGGAGGGATCGGTCGGGATCGATCGATCGCCGGAGCACCAGGCCTACCTGCTCGGCGACCAGTTTCCGGAGTCGGGTCGGCCACTCCTCACGCGGCAGCGCGTTGAGCTCATCGAGGAACTTGTTTGTCTCCGTTTGAGATTGACCCGCATCACGGAATGCCTGGGCAAACGGACTGCGCTCGACGAAGTCGGCCAGCCACGATATGCCTGCCATCGGCGCATAGGCGGTGTATGCCCGGTTGTGCCGAAGCACGGTGTCGAAGGCGTAGGCACCCTCGTCCGGGAGGATTGCCGCGTCCGCGTTCGCCAGATGCGTGCCCTGCCCGATCTCCGACCAGGCACCCCAGGCGATGACGGTTGCCGGTAAACCCTGGGCACGCCGCCAGTGCGTGAATCCGTCCAGCCAGCTGTTGGCCGCCGCGTAGGCACCCTGCCCCGGAGAGCCCACCAGCGCCGCAATCGACGAGAACGAGCAGAACCAGTCCAGCGGTTGCTCCGCGGTGGCCTCGTGCAGATTCCAGGCGCCATGCACCTTGGGCCGCCAGTCTCCACGGTCGATCAGTTCGTCGGTGATGTTGGCGAGCGTGGCATCGTGCACCAGGGCGGCGGCATGCAGCACGCCGCGCACAGGCTTCCCAGTCTCCGTGGCTGCCGCCACCAGACGTTGTGACGTCTCCGGTTCGGCGATATCGCCGAGCACCACATCGATTTCGATGCCGGCGTGCCGGATCTGCTCAATGGCCTCTACGGCCTCGGGCTTCGGAGCGCTGCGACCGTTCAGGATGATCCGGCCGACCCCGGCAGCCGCCAGCTTCTTCGCCAGGAACAAGCCCAGCCCGCCGAGGCCACCGGTGATCACGTACGCACCCTCTCGCCGGAACGCTGGCGCATGCGACGCCGGGATCACCGCGTCGACCTCGCCCGCCTTAGGCAGGTCCAGAACGAGCTTTCCGGTATGCCCCGCAGCACCCATCACACGGATCGACTCCGCCGCCTCTTGTAATGGAGAGGACGAGATCTCCGGCAACGGCAGCACGCCCTCTGCCATCTGCCCGTACAGCGCTGTCAGGGTGCGGTAGATCGCTTGTGGCCGTGTCTTCGATACCAGGACAAGGTCGACGGCGTGGAACGACAGGTTCCGCCGGAAGGGAAACAGCCCCAGCCGGGTGTCGCCGTAGATGTCACGCTTGCCGATTTCGATGAAGCGGCCACCGAAGGTCAGCAGTTCCACTCCGGCCCGTTGCGCGGCACCGGTGAGCGAGTTGAGCACGATGTCCACGCCGTAGCCGTCGGTGTCACGACGGATCAGGTCTGCGAATTCTGTACTGCGCGAGTCGTATACGTGCTTGATACCCCAGCTGCGCAACAATTCTCGCCGCTCTTCGCTGCCCGCGGTGGCGTAAATCTCGGCCCCAGCGGCACGGGCGATGGCAATCGCTGCCTGTCCCACACCACCGGTACCGGAATGGATCAACACCTTGTCCTCCGCGGAGATCCTGGCGAGTTCATGGAGCCCGTACCAGGCGGTGACATGAGCGCCCGGGACGGCTGCTGCCTCTCTATCGGGCACCTCGGCCGGGAGCGTCGCGGCAAGGTTGGCATCGACCACGACGAAGCTTCTCCAGGCGCCGGTCGGCGTCATGCCGCCCACGCGGTCACCCACCTGATGCTGGGTGACGCCCTCACCGACGGCCGTCACCACGCCCGCGAAGTCGACGCCGAGCTCCTGCCGGCCTTCGAAACTCGAGTACCGGCCGTACACGTTCAGCACGTCGGCGAAGTTGATGCTGGTGGCCGTGACCGAGACTTCGATCTGTCCCGGCCCGGGGGCCACCCGATCAAACGCGACGAACCCGAGTGACTGCAGGTCGCCCGGCGTGCGGACCTCGAACCGAACTCCCTCATTGTCCGGTGTCGCAACGGTACTGCGCCAGTCGTCGGGTCCGAGCGGACCCAGGTTCAGGCGTGCCCGGTACCAGTGGTCGTCACGCCATGCGGTCTCGTCCTCTTCCGACCCGGAAGCCAACTCGCCCGCCACGTTCTGGGCGGCGGTGTGGCCGTCGACATCGATGTGCGTGACACGCAGGTGCGGATATTCGGCGCCGATAACGCGCACCAGCCCCCGCAATCCGGCCTGTTCCAGATTGGTGATGTCGCCGTCGACAACCGTCTGAGCGTTGCGAGTCACCACGTACAGCCGCGGCGGCTCGCCCGGCAGGTCCACCAATTCGCGGGTGATCCGCACCAGATGCCGAACCTGATCGGCCCCCTGCAGGGCCACCCTGTCCGCACCTGCGGCGGCCCCGGGGGCGGTGACGACGAGCACACCGTCAAATCCGCCGGCCTCCAGCTGGTCGTACAGAAGCTTCAGTGCCGCAACACGATCGGTGTCTGGCCGCCACTGAATCAGCGCCACCTCACTGTTGCGCAGTTTCAGCGCATCGATCAGCTCCGATGCCCACGGGTCCACGGTCTCACCCGTGCTGACCAGCAGCCACCGGCGCGGCCCGCCCGATACCTCCTCGGGCAACCGCTGCTGCTGCCATTCGATGGCAAGCAGGCGGTTGTTGAGCAGCTGATCGCGCTGCTCGTCGTCCGAGGCGCCGGTACCGAATCGGAAGCCCCGCACCGCAACCAACACGGTGCCGTTCTCGTCCAGCAGATCGATATCGGCTTCCACCTCGTTGCCAATCACCTTGGTCACCCGGGTGTAGCAGTACTGCGTGGAACGTGCGGATTCGTAGGCGTGCAGGCTGCGCACACCCTTGGGAAGCGGTAGCGCGTTCTTGCTGGCCGCCTGAACATCCGGCAGCGCGATGACGGACTGGAAGCAAGCGTCCAGGAGCGCGGGGTGGACGATGTAACTGCCCTGCTGCGCCCGAACATCCCGAGGCAGTGCCACTTCCGCAAGCACCGACCTGACAGACTCGTCGCCGTGGTACGCGGAGACCATGCCCTGGAAGGCCGGGCCGTACTGCACTCCCCGCTCGTCGAACGACTCTCGTAGCTCGTCGCCCGTCGCGCTGTGCGGGTGCTCCGCCCGTAGCGCGGCTAGGTCGTAGGCCACGGGAACATCGGCCTCGTCACCACTACCCAAGACCGCTGTGGCGCGCTTGACTGTCTCGCCTTCGTCGTGGGTATCCACCACAAACTCGAGTACATCCGCAGACTTCGCCGTGGCCGTAGCCGATATCGGCGTCGCCTCACCCAAGGTCAGCAGCTGTTCGAACGAAATATCCTGTACCACTGAGCCTTCACCGAATACGGCGGCAGAGGCCGACAGCGCCATCTCACAGTATGCGGCGCCCGGATACACCGCCACATGACGAACCTGATGGTCCGCGATCCAGGGCTGTGCCTCGGTGCCGACATCGGCCTGCCAGATGTGGCGCACAGGCTCCTCGGTCAGTCGCACATATGCGCCGAGCAGCGGGTGGACGGCAACGGTATGGCTGCTCTGGCCCTGCGCCTGCGCGGACAGATCCAACAGGTACGACTGGCGGGTCCAGCTCGGCAACGGCACATCCACAAGGGCGCCCGCTGGGTAGAGCACCGAGAAGTCCACCGCACCACCGGCCGTATAGACGTCTCCCACAAAATCGCGAAGCCCATGCGGCAGCTCCTGCTCGCGGCGCATACCGGCGAGGGCCACCATGGGAATGTCGAGGCTGCGTGCGGTCTGTTCTGCGGGGTACACCAGCAACGGGTGTGGTGCCAGCTCACCGAAAACGCGGTACCCGTCGTCCAGTGCCGCTTGCACTGCCGCCGCGAACCGTACCGTGTGACGCAGGTTGTCCACCCAGTAATCGGCATCCATCACGGGCTTTTCGCGCGGATCGAACGAGACCGAAGAGTACAGCGGCACAACCGGTGTCCGCGGTGACAGATCTTCGAGGGCGTCGGCAAGATCGTCCAGAATCGGGTCCACCTGCGGTGAATGCGACGCAACGTCGACGGCCACCTCACGGGCCATCAATCCGCGGTCCGACCACTCCGCGATGAGCTGCCGCACTGTCTCGGTGGCACCACCGACAACCGTCGACTGCGGCGACGCGACCACCGCCAGGACCACATCGTCGATCTCCCGATCGGCCAGTTCCGCGACCACCTGCTGAGCCGGCAGGTCGACGGAAGCCATGGCGCCAGCTCCCGAGATACGCAGCATCAACTTCGAACGGCGGCAGATCACCTTGACGCCGTCTTCCAACGACAGGGCCTCGGAGACAACCGCGGCTGCCGCCTCGCCCATCGAATGCCCGATGACCGCTCCGGGCTTCACCCCGTACGAAGCCATGGCGGCAGCTAATGACACCTGCATGGCGAACAACGTCGGCTGAACCCGGTCGATACCCGTGACCGTCTCCGGCGCCGAGATCGCCTCGCTAACCGAGAATCCGGACTCCGCCTGGATCAGTGGCTCGAGGCGGGCGATGGTCGCGGCGAATACCGGTTCCTTAGCAAGCAATTCGGCACCCATGGCCGCCCATTGCGAACCTTGACCGGAGAAGAGCCAGACCGGGCCGCGGTCGTCCTCGGCAACCGCCGCCTGATATGGGGCCTCATCGCCGGCAACCTCGCGGAGCCCGGCCACCAGTTCGTTGACGTCGTTGGCCACCACGGTGGTGCGCACCGGCCGGTGCGCCCTGCGACGTGCCAGGGTGTATCCCACGTCCCCGACCGGGACATCGGCACCTTCAGAGAGCCAGTCGGCCAATCTGCCCGCAGTCCGGCGCAACTCGTCGGCAGACGTCGAAGACACCGGGAAAATCAGCTGCGATCCCAGAGGCGATTCCACGCTGCTTTCCGCAGACACGGCGGGCGGAGCCTGTTCCACCACCGCGTGGACGTTGGAACCTGACATTCCGTATGCCGATACCCCGGCGCGCCGCGGGCCCTCGATGTTCTCGGGCCATGGGATAACCGATTGCGGCACAAAAAGGTTCGTTGTGACGCCGGCAAGCTTGTCGGGAATCCCGGTGAAATGCAGGTTTGGCGGAATCACGCCATGCTCCACCGCGAGAATGATCTTCATCAGTCCCAGCGCACCGGCCGCCGACATCGTGTGCCCAAAGTTGGTCTTCACCGACCCCACGGCGCAGGGTCCCTCGACTCCATAGACCTGCGCCAGACCCGTGTACTCGATGGGATCACCCACCGGTGTGCCCGTACCGTGTGCCTCGATGAGTCCGACGGTGCTGGCGTCCACACCGGCAGCCGCCAGTGCAGTACGGCATGCGGCCGCCTGCGCGTCCGAGGACGGAGTTGACTGATTCACTGTGCGCCCGTCCTGATTCGACGCCGTGCCCCGCACGATCGCCAGAATCCGGTCCCCGTCTCGCACCGCATCGTCCAGCCGCTTCAGCAGAATCATGACGCAGCCCTCAGACATCACGAAACCGTCCGCCTCGCCGGTGAATGTGTGGCAGCGCCCGGTCGGAGAGAGCATGCGCTGCTGCGAGGCACCGACATACCTGCGGGGTTCCAAGACGAGGTTGACACCGCCTGCGAGCACGAGATCACTTTCGCCTGCCGCCAGGCTCTGACATCCCATATGCACAGTCGCCAACCCCGCTGCACACCCGGCGTCGACCGTCAATGACGGCCCATGCACACCCAGGGCGTAAGAGATGCGCCCCGACGCCATGCAGAAGTTTGTACCCGCGAATCCGTAGGGACCTCCGAGATCCGCCGCGTCCGCGGCCACCAACTGATAGTCGTTGTGGGTCACTCCCACGAACACTCCGGTCTGCGAGCCAGCAAGGGTCCGCGGATTGAGGCCCGCATGTTCCACTGCCTGCCAAGATGTTTCGAGCAAAACACGATGCTGAGGATCGATCGAGACGGCCTCACGCTCGTTGATGCTGAAAAAGTCCGCATCGAAGCCGCCAACGTCATCCAGGAAGGCCCCCCACTTGGAAGGCGACTTGCCGGGCACGCCGGACTCGGGGTCGTAGTACTCACTCAAGTCCCAGCGCGCAGGGGGCACCTCAGTAACGAAGTCCTCACCGCGCAGCAGCGCCTCCCAGAACTGTTCGGGCGACTCGATCCCACCCGGAAGCCGGCACCCCAACCCGATAACTGCAACTGGGGTCACAGACGCGTTTTTCATCTTGCTACGTCCTCCTCGCGCACGACAATCTGCCTGTTGGTAGAACCGGAGACAACTAGCAGTAGAACCCGACAAGGCTAAAGATAGGGTGCGCGAAAGGAATTCGCGACTCGGGAGATCAGGATCACAGCGCCTCGGCTGAAACTGTGAGAAGGCATCGCACATTGACTACTTTTAGACCCCTACCCCGTTCCCCATTAACAGCCCATTGATAGCCGGGAAACAAGAAATTCACAAATATTTTCATGCTCATAATTGTTTGCCATTGGAGCCGGTTAACACTCCATCACGCTGCTTAAATGCCACAACATAGAGGCTATCAAGTGTTGCCATGTGCCAGCATTTCGAGAACATTTAACCCGACCTTCTCTATGAAATATTTATGCAATTTACTCACCGTGAGCCTAAATTCATCGCTTCCCCTATCAATCAAGATCCAGGCGGGCTTTGGACGGAAATCGGTGCATACTTGCCATTAGTTTTGTGACTGGTGAGATGGCCGGGCATCCACCGGCGTCGCACAGAAACGCTCGTGACAAGGCGCAACCCGGTCGCGACGCGAGGTCCGAGCGGGCAACGGCAAATCATGGCACCCCAAAGGTCCTCATAGTTAGCTCACTCGTGTCGCGCCCCGAACGGAACTGCGGTACCGTCCCGACCATCATGCGGAACTCCAGTTCCGTGTAGGGCAAAGATGCCCGTCTCGACCAACTGCGGCAGTTTCGTAACATAAGCCCGCCAGTCATCTGCTAATTCCATTGAACACAAAGGGGTTTGGGATGCTTCGCGTCATAAGACGGGTGTGGATGCCACTGCTCATCGCCGCGGTACTCGCGGTCGGCGGATTCGCAGTGCTACGGGTACGCGGGATTTTCGGTGCGGATTCCTTCGCCTCCTCTGCCGACAACAACGCCAAAGACGCCGTCCCCTACAACCCAAAGACACTCGTATACGAAGTATTTGGAGAACCCGGGGCCATGGCAGATGTGAACTACTTCAACGAGGATGCGCAGCCGACGCGCGTCGACGCCGTGCAGCTGCCATGGTCGTTCAAGATCGTCTCGATCTTGCCGTCGTTGAGTGGGAACATCGTGGCCCAAGGCAACGGCGACACAATCGGTTGCCGGATCATCGTCAACGGCGAAGTCAAGGTGGAGCGAGTTTCCAACGAACACAACGCCTACATCTACTGCCTGGTGAAGTCCGCATGAGGCACGGTAGCGGCGACCACGCGGCGCGGCCCCCACGGATCGCACGGATCATCCGGGTCCTGTCGATCCCGATCATCCTCTTCTGGCTGGGTATCGCCATCATCCTCAATGTCGTCACGCCCTCCCTTGATGAAGTGGGCAAGGCACATTCGGTGTCGATGTCCCCCAAAGACGCTCCCTCGATGATCGCGATGATGCACACCGGAAAAGTCTTCGGGGAGTTCGACTCCGACAGCTCCGTCATGATCGTGTTGGAGGGGAAGCAAGAACTGGCCGACGAGGCGCACCGCTTCTACGACGAGATCATCAAGAAACTCAAGGCCGATCCGACCCACGTCCAACACATCTCCGACTACTGGGGAGATCCGCTCACCGCATCGGGCGCTCAGAGCGCCGACGGGAAGGCCGCCTATGTCCAGGTCAACCTGGCCGGGGACCAGGGAACCACCTTGGCGAATGAATCCGTAGATGCCGTTCGCAAGATCATCGCCGAGACCCCCGGCCCCGACGGTGTGCAGGCCTACGTCACCGGAGGAACCGCCGCCAGCGCGGACACCGGAACGGCCGGCAACAAGAGCATGCAGAAGACAACTCTGATAGCGGTGGGCGTCGTCGTCGTGATGCTGCTCTTCGTGTATCGATCCGTGATCACCATGTTCGTGGCGCTGGTGATCGTCGGCGTCGAGCTGATGGCGGGCCAGGGCGTTGTCGCAACATTGGGCAATCTCAATGTCATTGGCCTCTCGACCTATGCCGTAAGCATGGTCACGATGCTGGGCATCGCCGCGGGTACCGACTATGTAATCTTCCTGCTGGGTCGTTATCACGAAGCGCGGCAATCCGGCCAGGATCGAGAGGCCGCCTTCTATACCGCGTATTCCGGTGTATCACATGTCATCTTGGGATCTGGGCTGACCATTGTCGGCGCTACCTTGTGTCTCAGCCTGACACGTCTGCCGCTGTTTCGTTCCATGGGTGTGCCCTGCGCACTGGTCATTCTCGTCATCGTCGCCGCAGCCCTCTCCCTGGCTCCCGCGGTACTGGCGTTGGGCAGCCGCTTCGGGCTGTTCGAGCCCAAACGCAAACACGATGAACGCGGCTGGCGGCGCATCGGAGCAGCGGTGGTGCGCTGGCCGGGACCGATTCTCATTGTGACACTGGGGATTGCACTCATCGGTCTACTTACCCTGCCCGGATACACCCCCGGTTATGACGACCGTCAGTACATGCCCGATAACGTGCCTTCGAAAGTTGGTTACGCGGCAGCGGAACGACATTTCTCGCCAGCCCGGATGAACCCCGAAATGCTCATGATCGAGGCCGACCATGACATGCGAAATCCCTCGGACATGCTGGTCATCGATCGAATTGCCAAGACGGCGTTTCATGCCCGTGGCGTCGGACGAGTGCAGGCGATCACTCGGCCGCTGGGCACACCCATCGAGCACAGTTCGATTCCGTTCCAGATCGGCCTCCAGGGCGCCGGCCAGATCCAGAACATGAAGTACATGAAGGACCGCATGGCGGACATGCTGACCATGGCCGATCAAATGGGGACCTTGATCGGCACCATGGAACGCGTCTACGACATGATGCGCGAGCTCACCGGCATCATGCACGACATGACCGGCCAGATGAAGGTCATGCAAGGCCGGATGCACGACATGCGTGACCTGATGGCAACTTTCGACGACTTCTTCAGGCCGATTCGCAACTACTTCTACTGGGAGAAGCACTGCGCCGACATTCCGATCTGCTGGGCCAGCCGGACGGTATTCGATGCTCTCGACGGCGTCGATGCGATGGTCGAGGACATGGACGGCATGCTGGTGAACATGGACAAAGTCGATGTCCTGATGCCCCGCATGCTCGCCGAGTTCCCACCCATGATCGCCATCATGAAGTCCATGCACGGCACATTGCTGACCATGCACAGCACCATGTCCGGGATCATGAACCAGATGGATGAGAGCACCAAAAACTCCACCCTGATGGGCAAGTACTTCGACGAAGCCAAGAACGATGACTCGTTCTACCTGCCGCCCGAGGTGTTCGACAATCCAGATTTCAAGCGCGGCCTGAAGATGTTCCTCTCCCCCGACGGGAAGGCCGTCCGGATGACCGTCTCCCATCAAGGCAATCCGGCCTCGGTGGAAGGGATCGCGACCGTCGGCAATATCAAAGAGGCGGTGGCTGATTCGATCAAGGGCACCCCGCTCGAGAACGCCAAGGTCTACCTGGGCGGGACCGCCGCGGCGAACAAGGACCTGCAGGAAGGAGCCAAGTATGACCTCATTCTCGCGGGCATCGCATCACTGTGCTTGATCTTCATCATCATGCTGTTGGTGACCGGCAGTGTGGTCGCGGCCCTAGTCATCGTCGGCACGGTAGCGATCTCACTCGGCGCATCGATCGGGGTCTCGGTCCTGATTTGGCAGGACCTGCTGGGTATGGATCTGCACTGGTTCGTGGTCCCGTTGTCGGTCATCATCCTGTTGGCCGTGGGATCGGACTACAACCTGCTGCTCATCGCACGATTCAAGGAAGAGCTCCACGGCGGACTTAAGACAGGTTTCATCCGGGCCATGGGCGGCAGTGGCAAGGTGGTGACGAATGCGGGCCTGGTGTTCGCATTCACCATGTGCGCCATGGTTGTTAGCGACCTGCGTATCGTCGGGCAGCTCGGAACGACAATCGGCCTCGGGTTGTTGTTCGACACCCTGATCGTGCGGTCCTTCATGACCCCGGCCATCGCCGCACTCCTGGGCCGTTGGTTTTGGTGGCCGCTCAACCTCCGCGAATACACTCCAGCGCGGACCCGATGACGAAAAACACTGCCATCCAGCGGCAAAGAACATCCGGACGCCTGAACAGGTCCTTGGATCTCGCGATCCTGGAGGCAGCATTCATCGTGCTCGCCGAACACGGTTACGACGCGATGAGCATGGACGAGATCGCCGCGCGCGCCGGGGTCGGCAAGGCTGCCATCTACCGGCGATGGTCTTCCAAGGCGGCCCTCACCGCCGATGCAATCCTGCACGGACGGCCTTCACTGGGGAAACTCGATGACGTACCGGACACCGGGAGCTTGCGCGGGGATTTGCATGCTCTATACGAGGCACGGGACTACAGCGATCTGGAAGAAAGCAGTATCCTCACCGGCAACTTGCTGGCGGGGATCATCGCCGAAGCCGTCAACGACTCCACGTTGGCGGAGGCATTGGATGATCTGTTGGCATCGCAGACTCAGAAGCGAATGGAGATCGTGTTCGCCCGAGCCGTGGAGCGCGGTGAGATTGCGCGGGATCGTGATCTATCACTCGTCTACGACATCCCGCTGGGACTCAGCCTGACAGCGGCTCTCAAGCGAACCGTCATCGATGAGACGTACATGCGCCGCATGGTTGACGACGTGATTCTTCCCCTTGTGCAAGCTCCCGTAGATCGGTCCTGATTCCCGGAATTTCTTCTGACACAGCCTCTTCTGCTGGAAGGTCACGTCTCCACTGCGGACAGGGCTGACGGCGCGGGCCGATGTTGCACCGACGCGAGGGCAGGGCGATTGGCGAGTTCATAGCCGATAAGACGCGAACTATTGGTGACCACCGCGACCGAGGACGCGTTGTGCAGAATTGCGGCCAGAACCGGCGAGAGCGCGCCCCCGGCACCGATCACCAGCCCGATCGCGTTGACGGCAATAGACATGGCGTAGTTCTGCCGGATGACGGTCACGGCCCGGCTGCCCAGACCCCGTACATCGAGCAGCTTGCGCAGATCGTCACTGGACAGGGCAACATCAGCGGTTTCCACGGCCACATCGGTTCCGTTGAGTCCCATCGCGATTCCGATATCAGCCGCCGCCAGCGCCGGTGCGTCGTTGACCCCGTCACCGACCATCGCGACAAAATGCCCGTCGCTGCGGAGCCGACTCACAGCCTGGAGTTTGTCCTCGGGCAGCACCTCGGCCTGCCACTCCGCGATACCCAGCTCCTCGGCCACCGCACGCGCCGTTTCAGCGTGATCACCGGTCAGCATGACCACCCGTTTGACACCCGAGGACCGTAGCGCCTGCAGCACCTCGGCGGCCTCGGGACGGATCTCGTCGCGCAGGCTGATCAGACCGACGAGTACACCGTCGACCGCCAGCAGAAGCGGAGTCTCGGCGCGGCGGCGGAGCTTGGCCACCCACTCGTCGGCTTCCGGAGTCACCCGGACGCTCTCCTTGGTCAGCAGTGCGGGGCTGCCCAGCAGCAGGGTCCGCCCATCGGCTCTGGTACGCATCCCCAGGCCAACGAGCACTTCGCACTCTTCGTGTGGCGGGATTGCGATGTGGCGTTCCTCGGTCGAGCGAATAACCGCCTCCCCCAAAGGGTGCCGCGCGTGGATCTCCGAGCTTGCCGCGTACGCGAGCACCTGCTCGGGTTCCCAGCCGTCTTCGAAGGCAACGATGTTCGTCACCACCGGACGTCCGATGGTGAGCGTTCCGGTCTTGTCGAACACGAACGCGTCTACTCTGCCGGCCAGTTCCAGATGTGACCCGCCCTTGACCAGGATTCCCCTGCGTGCCCCGTTGCCGATGGCGGCACTAATCGCGGTTGGGGTAGACAGGCCCACCGCACACGGGCAGGCCACTAAGAGCATCGTCATGGCCCGCCGCACATCCCTGGTCACCACCAGGGTGCCCAGGGACAGCAGGAACGAGGCCGGCACGAATCGCCGCGAGAAGTTTTCGCCGACAGTCTGAATCGGGGCCCGATCGCGTTGCGCCTGCTCCACCCGGGTGATGATCCGGCCGATGATCGTCTGCCCTCCCACCGCCGCGGCACGCACAACGATGCGACCGCGCATGACAACCGATCCGGCATGCACGCGCCCCCCGGCGGCGACGCTGACTGGCAGGGTTTCGCCGGTGATGGCCGACTGGTCGACGATCGCGTCACCCTCCACGACCTCCCCGTCCACCGGAATGGCCACCTGCTCGTGCACCACCACCTCGTCGCCGACCGCCAGTGAATCGGTAGAGACCTGGACCTCGGTGCCATCCCTGAGACGGACCCACGAGGTGTCCTGACTGCCCGACAGCAGATCCGCGATGGCGCGACGGGTGCGCCGGAGCGTCAGATCCTGCAGATACTCGCCAATGTTGAGCAGCCACAACACCGTCAGTGCGACCACGTTCTCGCGCAGCACCAGGCTGGCCACGGTGGCCGCGGATACCAGCAGATCCGTGCCTGCCGATCGGCCGCTGCGCAATGCGGCAAGCGCCCCCCGCAGGAACGGATATCCGCTGAAAATCGTGACCGCCGTTGCCAACAGGCGACTGGTGGGTCCCAGCAGGGGCGGCCGCCGCAGCGGATATCGACGAAGTCCGAGTACTACCAGGGCCGCCGCGCCCACGCCCATGCGCACCACGTCGGCATTGCGCACATCGGACGAATGTGGTTCTCGGGTCAGCGTTTCCGGCACCGGAGCTTCGAGGGCGCGTGCCAGCGCGTCGAGGATGTCCTCGGCCGAACCACTTGCCTTTGAGTACCACACCACCACCGCGGCCGTGCGCGGATACGCGTGTACGGCACGAACTCCCTGTACATGCAGCAGCGTGTCCTCGATCAGCACCGCGCGCCGCACATCACCGCTCAACTCAGTCGCGATGGCACGCAGACGTCCGGCCGCGTCAGATACGACAGTGACCATGTGCGGCTCAGTGTTCGTGGTCGTGACCGGATTCTCCTACCACGGGCGGCGGGGCCTCTTCCCCGATGCGCTCGCGAGCCTCCGCGACAACATCACCGATCGCCAGTCGTGCACGTTCGGCGCCTTCCTCGGCCTTACGCACACCGCGCAGCCCCCAGGAGGCAACGGTGACACTGGCGTCACGGACGGGAACCTTGGCGGCGGCCTTGCGCGCAACCTCGTAAGCGGCGACTCCCACCGCACCGGTTACCACCGTCGATGCGGCCTTCGCTAGTACTGCGTGCCATACCATCAGCCAATCGCCCTTTCGCTCAAAGTATTTGAGTCACGCTTCATCACGCACCGTGGCTTCTTAACGAAACCTACTCTCGATCAGCCCTTGAGGTGGCCTGTTGCGTCATGATGATAACGGTTTTCATTATCGCCAAGTATTGCAGACACGCGGCCGGCTGGCACGCCGGGATGATCATCGAAGCCAGCGGACTGTTATCGACGAGACCTACAGGTCCCGCATCGTCGACGAGGAGGTTCTGCCTCTGGACCAGGCCCCATCACCGTGTCATGGGACTGCGGCGGAGCTCCCCGGGCTCCCGCCCCCGAATCCAGCACTCGCCTTGACACCACCGGATGCTCCGGTCCCATCCATCCCACCGGATATCCGCGGCCGATGCGCCCCGGACATCGAAGACGGCAACCGAGTCCCACGCGTCACGTTCAACGCAGGCAACTGACCTGGCGCGATCACCGGACCATGAGGAGCCGGATTAGGCGGTAACAGTTCCGCCGCCGCAGGTGCGGCAAGGCCGACGGTAAAGAACATGACAATCACTGCGACACAAAGTAATCGAATCACCGAGCAGTTCCCTCGCTAATCCCCCACGGGTCTTCCAATCGCCCGCCCGTCATCCCACCACTGATGCGAGCCGAGTGCCCCGCTTCGAACCCGGCCGAAACCTGAGTGCCTGGCCCGGGGAGGGGTAATAATCCAAACGCCGGCTGCGACGGGGTCGCCGCATGATTGTTCGGCGCACTGCCCGGTACCGTCACCGGAACAGCGGGCATCGGGTTAATCGGCGGAGGTTCGGCCACCGCCTCGGTCGCCGGAGCTTGCCACATCAGGAGGCCCAAGAGCATTGCCACGCAAAATAATCGCATTGTTCAGATCTTGATCGGGTCGCCGTAGATGGCGAACTCGGTGTGACCGAATCCGGTGGACACGCGCAGTGAGGCAAAGGACCGAATAGTGACATCCCCTCCGCAGGCATCGGCCTTCACGTGCACGTTGTCCAGATCCAACGCCCCTGTATTGCCCGACGACAACACCATGTTGCCCAGTGGCAGATTGACAATGACGCCTGGTTGCAACACGGTTTGCACAAAGCCGCTGACTCCGGCACTGCCACCAACGCCCACCGTTTGCAGCGGAAGCACACCAACGTTCACTGACGGCGCGACGCCGGCAGATCCGCCGATCTGCAATCCGGATGACACGTCGGACTGGCAACCGAGCTGATAGCCAATGAGGAAGAGGCTATCGGTAATCGGGTTGGCACCACCGGTCGCGGTCGCGGTGCCCGAGAGCGTAATGAAGGCCTCGCGTGAGTTGGCGGCCCCGGCCAGGTTGGGCACCGAATTGACACGTTCGTTGTCCAGCCGGATCTCAAGATGCCATCCATCGCGCGTGGTCTTCGAATATAGCTGCGGTGCCATATCTTTTGGCTCCGCGACGGCCGTGGCCACCTCGGTTAGCCCCGCCGCGGCCAGGAAGAAGCCTGTGCATATAAGGCGCGCAATCATGAGATCCACCATTCAACGCGCAAGCTCACAATCAACGAAATTCCATAGAAAGAGGCAGAAGTCGCCACGAGAAAACAGTCCAATCATCGGAAATGGAGCCGCCCAGGCGTACGGAAAGACGCGTTGCACGGCTGGTGAAGGTTCGGTTCGCACAAGACGGGTAGTCATCACCGCCTCGGCAGCACTCAGCGCCGACTGATCCCTAGATACAGGAGTCGTTGCCACCCAGCGTTATCCGGGGCATGTGAAAGTACCGCACTGCGACGTGACGTCAACAGAACCAACAGTGCCGCGGCACCAAGCGAAAAGACCCACACGGCGAGCGGCAGACCGACCGGCTGCACAATCAACCCATGCCGGATACGGGTGACGGCCATGCCGTGCTGCACGGGTTCCCAATGATGAACCTCGGCAGTGTCATACAACGAGGCCGAGGTCGCCGCATTTGCTAAAAGCGAACTCTCACTGGGCAACAGGCAAGCGCTTCCGAAGAACAAGCACAAAATTGCCAGTACGACCGCAGAGCGCAGCTGGTACTTAGATACCCCGCGGCCCGGCATGTCAACGATGGTACCAGGCAAATTTCGCTGCTCTAGTACTAAGCCTTGTAGCCCCTAAATATTCTCTGTTACAGCTGTTTTCGTTCTACAGTGTCAGCGATTTCGTGATTGTGCGTATTACTTCGCATACATGAGTTCGATCGGCACGCATGTGGGCTTTCAAAAGCCTGAGACTGATGCCAGTGGCTGGGCCTACATATCAGCTGACGTCTTCACGAATCACGCATACTATTCGGATTTGCCACTATCGCCCTCTGCTCAGAGCCTGCGGTCTATGCCGCTAGGTGGCGGCGCGTGACACGAACCGGGCCACCGCGCTGGGGTTCGCCGCCGGATGCGTGTGCAGATACGAGGCGTGAATGCGCCCCTCCCCAGCCACCACGCCCTCGCGGCGGATGCCGCCGACAGCGCTCCAGGCCCAGGCGGGCTGTCGGGTGTCGTCGCGGTAGTCGACCGTGGTGCGATGAAACTCATGCCCGCTCAACCGTTCTCCCTCATCAAAGAGGGTGGAGCCGGTGATCGAGACCGCCTCGCGGTATCCGAGGGTAAGTGAGTCGGTGAAGCGGGCTTGCGCGTCGATCACGCCACACATCGGAGCCCCGTCGAGGTCGTTGCACAGGTAGGTGAGGCCGGCGCATTCGGCGTGTATCGGTCCGGACATGTCACGGACCTGTTGACGCAGTGGCTCATTGGACGACAGATCGGTGGCGAACTGTTCCGGGAATCCTCCCGGGAGCACCAGAGCTGAGGTCTCGTCGGGCAGGGCATCACGGCGCGGGTCGAACTCGGCTACCACCGCACCCGCCGCGGCCAACAGCTCACGATGCTCGGCATATCCGAACGTGAACGCATGACCCGCCGCCAACGCGACCACCGGCTCGCCGGCCACCGGGGCGCCGACAACGTCCACCGGATCCCACGCAACCGGCGCCACGTCGCTACGCGCGGCAGCGACGATCGCGGGCAGGTCCACATGTTCGGCGACCAAGTGGGTCATCGCGTCCACCGCGTCGAGGGCAGCCTGGCCATGTTCGATAGCCGTCACCAGCCCCAGGTGGCGCGAAGGAACCGACAACTTCTCGGTACGCGGCAGCGCACCCAGTACCGATAGTCCGGCACGATCGGCCGCCGCCGTGAGGATCGCCCGATGCCGTGCCGAACCAACCCGGTTGAGGATCACGCCAGCGATCCTGATGCCCGCCTCCGCGGCGTACACCACGAATCCGTGCAACAGTGCCGCCAGGCTCTGGCTGTGCCCCTTCACATCCACGACCAACACCACCGGCGCGTTCAGGAGGCCCGCGATCTCGGCCGTAGAGCCCTTTTCATCGGTGATACGCCCATCGAAGAGACCCATGACCCCTTCCACCACAGCGATATCCGCGCCGTGCGCGCCGTGGCGGAACAACGGGCCGATCAACTCCGAACCCACCAGCACGCTGTCGAGGTTGCGGCCCGGCTTACCGGTCGCCAGGCTGTGATATCCGGGATCGATGTAATCCGGCCCCACCTTGAACGGGGCCACCGCGTGCCCGGCCCGTCGCAACGCGCCCATCAAACCCGTGGCCACCGTGGTCTTCCCGCTTCCCGAGGCGGGAGCGGCAATCACGATCGCGGGAACGCTAGCGGACCCCACGCTCTACCATTCGATACCGCGTTGGCCCTTACGGCCCTGGTCCATCGGATGCTTGATCTTCGTCATCTCGGTCACCAGGTCGGCCGCATCCAGAAGCTGTTGTGGCGCGTCGCGTCCGGTGATGACCACATGCTGTGTGCCGGGGCGGGAACGAAGTACTTCGACAACTTCATCCACATCCACCCACCCCCACTTGAGCGGGTAGGTGAACTCGTCGAGCACGTAAAAGCCGTGTTCCTCCGCGGCCAGCCGCCGCGCGATCTCGGCCCATCCGGCGGCCGCATCGGCGGCGTGGTCGGTCTCGGTACCCGACTTACGCGACCAGGACCACCCTGAACCCATCTTGTGCCATTGCACCGAGCCGCCGATCCCGTGCTCGTCGTGCAGCTTGCCGAGCTCGCCGAAGACCGACTCCTCACCGACGCGCCACTTCGCACTCTTGACGAACTGGAACACAGCGACGTCGGCACCGTGATGCCAGGCCCGCAACGCCATACCAAAAGCGGCTGTGGACTTACCTTTTCCGGCACCCGTGTGCACAGCCAGTATCGGTGCGTTCCTCCGCGCCTTGGTGGTGAGCCCGTCCTCTGGCACCACCAACGGTTGTCCCTGTGGCATTGAAGCCCTCCGCTATCTCACGCGGCGGCAGTGGCGCCGCGCACCACGCCGGCAAGCCGGTCGGCGTTCAGATGATCCAACTGCATCACCGGCGCATCAAGCTGCTGGGCCAGTGTGACTGCCAGATCCATTCTCACGAAAGAGGTCTCGCAATCGATCACCACACACGCAACCTGCTCGGCGCGCAACATCCCTGCGGCTCGACGCGTCCGGCCCAACGGATCCGGCCCGCCGGTAGCCCGGCCATCGGTGAGCACCACCACGAGCGCGCGGCGATGCGGATCGCGGCCTCGCTCACGGGCCACTAAATCTCGAGCCGCCAAAAGTCCTTGTGCCAGCGGTGTTTTGCCGCCAGTATCGAACTGCTGCAGCTTGCGCCCCGCGATATGCGTCGAGTTCGTCGGTGCCAGCAGCGTGGCCGCCTGCTGACCGCGGAAGGTGATGACCGCAACCTTGTCGCGTCGCTGATACGCATCACGCAGCAGCGACAAGGTGGCACCACTGACCGCCGACATCTTCTGACGTGCCGCCATCGACCCGGACGCATCGACTACGAAAATCACCAGATTGCCTTCGCGGCCTTCCCTGATGGCCCACTGTAGATCGGACAGCACCGGTTTGGGCAGCCTGCCGGGTTCGGTCACCCGGCCAGCCGCGGACATCAGCGTGCCGATTACGTGTACCCCGAATCCCTCATCGGAGCTCGGGGAGATGACCTTGCCGGTGCGGTTGCGTGCGGCCGAGCGTCGTCCCGGGGCCCCCATACCGACGCCGGGCACCCGAAATGTCTTCGCACGAAAGGTCGCAGAAGGCGCCGGGCTCTGCCGCGGCGGAGCCGGCGCCGATGACGAATCCTGCTGTGAATCATTGGTTTTTGGCGGGTTCGCGGAAGGTTCCGGCGTGCCGCCACCGGGGCCGTCCGGATCGGGATCCGGATCGTCGTTGCCGGGGCCGTGATCCTGCGGCGGCGCGCTATCGCGCATCGCCTGGTCGAGCTGTTCGGGATCCAGGCCGGGTTCGTCGAACGGGTCCCGGCGCCGCCTGTGAGGCAGCGCCAACTCGGCGGCCACCCTGATATCAGGCTCGCCGACCACCTCGGCACCACGCCATGCCGCATGCGCGACGGCGGCACGCGCCACCACCAGATCGGCACGCATCCCATCCACATCGAAGGCCGCGCACAACGCCGCGACACGCTGTAGTTCAGCGTCAGGCAGGACAACTCGCGGCAGCAGGCGCCGGGCGTCGGCAATCCGCGCCGCCAGCTCGGCCTCCTCGGATGCGTAGCGCGTCACAAACCCCGCCGGGTCAGCCTCGTACGCGAGGCGCCTGCGGATGACCTCGGCGCGCACCGCCACATCGCGTGAGGCATGTACATCGACCGCGAATCCGAAACGGTCGAGCAGCTGCGGGCGCAGCTCCCCCTCTTCGGGATTCATGGTGCCGATCAGTACGAATCGCGCATCGTAGGAATGAGATACGCCATCACGCTCGACATGCACCCGGCCCATCGCCGCCGCATCGAGGATCACGTCAACGAGATGGTCATGCAGCAGGTTGACCTCGTCCACGTAGAGCACGCCGCCGTCGGCACGCGCCAGAAGCCCTGGGGAGAAAGCGTGTTCGCCATCGCGCAAGACCTTTTGCAGGTCTAGGGATCCGACCACCCGATCCTCTGTCGCGCCGATCGGTAGCTCGACCAGACGCGCACCATCGACCGTCCGCAGCACTGACGTCAACGCACGAACCGCCGTCGACTTGGCAGTGCCCTTCTCTCCACGAATGAGCACTCCACCGATATCGGGGCGCACCGCAGAAAGCACGAGTGCCAGCCGCAACTGGTCGTGCCCGACTATCGCACTGAGTGGATACCCCGGAACGTCTGTGGTGCTAGCCATTTCCGGCCATCCAGGTCATGGGCACGTGCGGAATCTCGTCCTCGAGGAATTCATCACCGGAGACCACGAATCCCAGCTTGCCATACATGTCCTTCAGGTGTGCCTGCGCATTCAAACGACAGCGTGCGCCGTCGATCTCTGTCAGTACCGCACGTACCAGGTGCGCCGCATGCCCGCGGCCACGCTCGTGTGCCGCCGTACACACCCGCCCGATCCAGAAACCCGATCCGCCAGGATCCGCGAGCACGCGCAGGCCGCTGACGACATCGCCGTTCTCGTTCTTGATCCAGAAGTGCCGGGTCTCTGGTTCGAGATCACGACCATCGAGATCCTGATAGGCGCAGTTCTGGCCGACAATGAATGCTTCGGCACGCAACCGCAGCAGTCCGTAGAGTGTCGCGGCGTCCAGGTCAGCGGACCAGGACCACCCCGTACTCACTGCTCCAGGCCGAGAACCTGTGTCCCCCAGTCCCATACCTCACCGAACAGTGACGGCTCGTCCGACAGGCTTATGCCGAGCGACGGAATCATTTCCTTGAGCTTGGGCATCCAGTTCGCGAACCGGTCGGGGAAGCAACGCTGCATGACGTCGAGCATGGCGGGCACCGCGGTGGAGGCACCCGGCGACGCTCCGAGCAGGCCGGCGATGCTGCCGTCGGCCGAATTGAGCACCATGGTCCCGAATTCGAGCGCACCACCCTTGCCCTTGGCCGGCCGAATAACCTGTACGCGCTGCCCGGCGGTGATCAGCTCCCAATCGGAACGCTGTGCCTTGGGCGCGAATTCACGCAGCATGTCGATTCGATCGTCCGGTGTCAGACGTAACTGGCTCAGCAGGAAGTTCACCAGACCGAACTCCGTCAGACCCACACCGATCATCGACGCCAGGTTGTTGGGCTTCACCGTCGAGGGCAGATCGGTGATCTTGCCCATCTTCAGGAACTTGGGCGACCACCCGGCGAAAGGTCCGAAAAGCAGCCATTCCTTGCCGTTGATCACGCGAGTGTCCAGGTGCGGCGCGGACATCGGCGGGGCACCGAGCGGCGGGAAGCCGTACACCTTGGCCTTGTGCCCCTCGGTGAGATCTGTGTTGTTGGTGCGCAAGAAGGCACCACTCACCGGGAACCCGCCGAAGCCCTTGGCTTCGGGGATTCCGGCCTTCTGCAGCAGACCCAGAGCTCCACCACCGGCGCCGACGAATACGAACTTGGCCTTGAGCTTGCGCTTCTCGCCTGTACGACCGTTGACCAGCTTGAGAAGCCATCCACCGTCGCTCTCACGGCTGATGTTGCGGACCTCGACACCGAAAATCGCGTTGGTACCGGTACGGACTCCGAAGCCCACCAGCTGCTTTGACAGCTCACCGAAGTCGACATCGGTGCCGTCCTGGCTCCAGTTCAATCCCACCGGATCGGAGAAATCGCGTCCGGCGGCCATGAGCGGCAGTCGGCGCGCGAACTCGTCGTCGTCGTTGATGAACTCCATCTTCGCGAACAGCGGGTTGCCGACCAACGCATCGTGGCGCTTACGAAGGAACTCGACCTTGTCGGCTCCGTGCACGTAGCTCACATGCGGGATGGGGTTGAGGAATCCGCGGACGTCGGGCAGCACACCGTTCTCAACGGCGTATGCCCAGAACTGGCGCGACACCTGGAACTGCTCGTTGACGGTGATGGCCTTGGTGATGTCGATCGAGCCATCTGCCTTCTGCGGCGTGTAGTTGAGCTCGCAGAGCGCCGAGTGCCCGGTACCCGCGTTGTTCCACGGGTCGCTGCTTTCGCTGGCGGCCGCATCAAGGCGCTCGATCAAGGTGATCGACAGGTCCGGTTCGACCAATCGCAGCAAGGCGCTGAGCGTCGCGCTCATGATCCCTGACCCAATCAGGGCAACGTCTGTCTGCTCCACCTGCGCTTTTGACACCGGTTCACTGTCCTTTTCGAATCTGATGGAGTGGCAACGCTTCGCCACTACCGGGGAGTACACACAGGTTATCGCGCGGGTAATTCAGTCATTCCTTCAACTAGGCTATGCCCGTGACATGGGAATCCGATGTCCTCGATGGCTACCTTCGAAAAACCATTGAACTGGGCATTGACCCTGACGGCGAAGGTGTAATTACCGCCACACTGGTGCGGCCGGAAATTCAGCCGGATACCGGGCGCGCGGTGCTGATGGTGCACGGATATACCGACTACTTCTTCCACACCGAGCTTGCCGAACATTTCTCGGCCCGCGGCTATCGCTTCTTCGCGCTCGACTTGCGTAAATGCGGGCGCTCCCGGCGCGCTCACCAAACCCCGCACTACATCAGCGACCTATCGCTCTACGACGCCGAGCTCAACGCCGCGGTGAACATCATCACCGGACACAGCGCAGGTGCACCGCTGCTCGTGTACGGGCACTCCGCCGGCGGTCTGATCGTCTCGCTGTGGCTCAACCGTCTACGGGTGTCCACCGGCCTGGGCGATGTCTCGGGTCTCATCCTCAACAGCCCCTGGCTGGATCTTCAGGGCCGTCCTCTCCTCCGCAGCGGTGGCACCACTGCGGCCGTCAAGGCGATTTCGAGGTTCCGCGCCAAACAAGCGATTCCGCTTCCGCACGAAGGCGCGTACGGAGCGAGCCTGCATAAGGATTTCCACGGAGAGTTCGACTACAACCTGGAATGGAAGCCGGTCGGCGGATTTCCGGTGCGGTTCGGGTGGATCAGTGCGATCCGGCGTGGGCACGCCGAACTACATCGCGGCCTGGACGTCGGGGTGCCCAACCTGATCCTGCGCTCGGACCGCAGCCTCCCGGGCGACGTCAGCGCGGCGGCGGCACTGCACGGTGATGCGGTGCTGGATGTTCAGCAAATCGCGCGATGGGCGGGATGTATCGGCAACCATCAACGGGTCATCCCGATCCCCGATGCCAAACACGATGTGTTCTTGTCGGTCGCGGAACCACGCACACGGGCCTACCGGGAGTTGAACTCCTGGCTGGACTGGTACGAGGCGGGCAGCTAGCTCACCAGGAGCTGCTGCGCAGGACCACTTCGGCCGCCAGTTCCGGCGTGAGGTCACGAGTCGCCGATCGGCGGCCCATCAGTTCGACAATCCGATAGTCGCCGTAGACGAAGCGCTGGCTGGCGCGTGCGATGGCGCGGGTCGCGTCCGAGGTGACCAAGACGGTGGTATTGATCTCCACCGGCGGGCAGTGTTTGTCCCGGATCAGCCCGGCACGGTCGGCGACCCGCGGGTGTCCACGGTCGATCGCCACGAGACCAATAAACCTGTCGAGTTTGCTGGCAGCCAGATCCCAGGCCAGCTCACCGCCCGCACGATCTCCCACCAGGAGCGCAACCTTGACGCCGATGTCGTCGAGTACTCCGGTGATGGCTTTGGCGTGAAGATGTGGGTCGTGGCCGATCACCGCGGTGCGCAGCCCCGCGGTGTGCAGCCGCTCGCATACCGAGCGATAACTGAGCGCGAAATGCCCGGCAGCGGCCAGCATGACGACGGTGGTTCCCTTGTCCGGCCCCGAAACGTTGACCTGCACAGTACGGCCGTCAATCGTGACGACCTGGTGCAATTCACCGTCACGCGCAGGTGGAGGCCCTGGGCGCGGGGGGCGAAGCTCGGGCGGCGGACTCATAGATGAGCCGCTTGCGCGAAGACCTTGGGCATGGGCGCACGCTACCTGAGTACGACCGTTCCGGTTGGGCTTTTAACCAGCCCTTTCAGGAAACTTTCACCCAGAGCCGTCAGGTGCGTTCGATCTTGTCGACCTGTTTCGCCACGATGTCCAGGAAGGTATGGGGCATCGTCGCGACTGCCTTGACTGACGGATCGCGCAGGTCGAAGGAGGTCGCCACCATCGCCACGCCCCGGATATTGGCGAAAGCCATGTACCGGGAAGTCGTGCCCTTGGGCATGATCATTGTTTGCTTGTAGACGAGGACGCCGACAGGTCCGCCTTGCACCGGATCGGTGATCATCGGCGTCCCGGGCGAGCTCTTGTCGAAGAACACCTCGTACTTGGCGCACCGGCTCGCCACCGCTTGCACGTTGGCCAGGTCGATGGTGTCGCGCAACAGGCTGACGATGATGTTCGCGCCGTTGAACCGCGCGATGTAGCGCGCGGTGTTCTCGGGGCCCGCTCTACCCGCATTGGCCAAACGGGGCGACAAGCCGTCCGCGCATCCTTGCGGATTCGAGGGCATCGCACCGATTACCTGCTGGTTGTTGACCGTCACGGGCCCCAGATCGGCGACAACCCTGTCGTACTTGGCGCCCTGCGGCAGCTCATCGGCCGTCAGGAGCGACTGCGCGATGCGCGCCCCCGGCCAGGTGGCGGTACCCGACACCGTCTGGGTGCAGCCCACAAGCGCCAGTGTGAATGCTGCGATAGCTGTGATGTTCCTGAAGCCCCGGTGCACCCGCACAGGCTATTCGACCAGCGCCCTAATCACCGACTGTGCTCGATTACCGGATATGACGGCTCCGATCCCGGACGACCGGCGTCTTGCCACACGGCTGCCAGCGCATCGACGTCGATGTGGGTGTCGATGAGATCGGCCAATCTGTCCAGCTGAGCCGCACGGCGGTCGGCGACGTTGGTGTCCGCCGCGACGGTGAATCCCGAGCGTCCGGCCGCGGACGCCGCCTCGGTGAGCCATCTGCGCCGGAAATCGTCGTTGTCCAGCAGTCCATGCCAATGGGTGCCCCGGACCGCACCGTGGGCAGCACCCTCGTGATGATCGGTCAGCCACGGCGGCACCGCCGAGCGGGTGACCGTTCCGTGGTGGATCTCATAGCCGCTCAGCCCCGGAGACTGCCAGTGCCGCAGCGTCTTAACCGGCTGGAAGGCGATGTCGATATCGAGCAGACCCAAGCCACTGACCGTGCCGGCACCCGACTCGACGCGATCATCGATCGTGGTGGCAAGCATCTGGAACCCACCACAAATGCCCAGCACCGGGCCGCCCGAACGGGCATGTGCGACAACCGCGTCGGCGATCCCGTTGCCTCGTATCCAGGCCAAATCGGCGACGGTGGCCTTGGTGCCGGGAAGGACCACCACATCGGCATCGGCGATGTCGGCGGGATGAGCAACCCACCGCACGATCACCCCGGGCTCGCACGCGATGGCCTCGATATCGGTCGAGTTGGAGATTCGGGGCAGGCGCACCGCGGCCACCCGGAGCCATTCCCTCCCGATGGGTGTGGCGGGGCGGCCCACCTGAGCCGACGCCACGACAGAAACCGAATCCTCTGCATCAAGCCATAATTGGTCGTCGTAGGGCAGCACACCGTAGGTGGTTCGGCCGGTCAGCGCGGCAAGCTGCTCGAGTCCCGGATCCAGCAGTGTGCGGTCACCACGAAACTTGTTGACGATGAATCCGGCGACGAGTCGTTGATCCGCGGGCTCGAGCACGCCCACCGATCCGAACAGGTGGGCCAGCACACCGCCCCGGTCGATATCGCCGACCAGAACCACCGGCAGGCTCGCTGCCTGTGCCAGCCCCATGTTGGCGATATCGGTTGCTCGCAGGTTGATTTCGGCGACCGAGCCGGCACCCTCACAGATAACTACATCGAATTCCGCACGCAGCGAATATAATTCCGCGGCCACCACCTGCCGCAGTTCCTCGCGATGCTCGATATAGGAACGCGCGCTGACGTTCCCTGTCGCCTGCCCGCGTACCACCAGCTGCGAGGTCCGGTCACTGCCGGGCTTGAGCAGTACCGGATTGAATCGGACCGAAGGTTCCAGGCCGCAGGCGCGTGCCTGCAATGCCTGCGCGCGTCCGATCTCTCCCCCGTCCATCGTCACCACGGAGTTGTTGGACATGTTTTGTGCCTTGAACGGCGCGACACGAATCCCCTTGCGGGCCAGTAGCCGACACAGGCCGGTCACCACCAGACTCTTACCGGCGTCGGAGCTGACGCCCCCTACCAGCAGCGCGCCGGACACGGCGCCCGTCATGGCAGTGTCAGAATCTCTACTCCGTCGTCGGTGACCACCATGGTGTGCTCGAACTGCGCGGTCCACTGTTTATCGGTGGTCGCCACTGTCCAGGTGTCGTCCCAGATCTCATAGTCCAGCGATCCGAGGTTGATCATCGGTTCGATGGTGAACGTCATGCCCGGCTCGATGACGATGTCCAGATTGGGGTCATCGTAGTGCGGCACGATGAGCCCGTTGTGGAACGTGGGGCCCACACCGTGCCCGGTGAAGGAGCGAACCACGTTGTAACCGAAACGCTTTGCATAGGCCTCGATCACCCGTCCGACGACGCTGAGTGCCCGGCCCGGCTTGACGGCATTGATGGCCCGCATGGTTGCCTCCCGGGTGCGGTCTACCAGAAGGCGGTGTTCCTCGGAGACATTCCCCGCCAGGAAGGTGGCATTGGTGTCTCCGTGCACGCCGTCGATGTAGGCGGTGACGTCGATGTTGACGATGTCACCGTCCTCGATCACGGTCGAGTCCGGTATCCCGTGGCAGATGATCTCGTTGAGCGATGTGCAGCACGACTTGGGAAATCCCTTGTACCCCAGCGTTGACGGGTAAGCACCCTGGGAAACCATGTAGTCGTGGGCGATCCGGTCCAGCTCGTCGGTGGTGACCCCGGGGGCCACGGCCTCACCGGCAAGCGCCAGCGCCTGCGCCGCGATCCTGCCGGCGACGCGCATCTTCTCGACGACCTCGGGTGTCTGAACGTACGGCTCTCCGATGGCCTCCGCGACCTCGGACTTGCCCACGTACTCGGGGCGGTCGATCGACACGGGAACCTGGCGCTCGGGAGACAGCGTTCCCGGACGCAATGCGGCACGAACAGTCATGAAGGCAGCGTAGCGGGGCCTGCCGAGATCGCTACGCGTTGATGACGATGGGGTCGCCGATACCGACGGTGTTGTAGTACCAGGCTGCGTTGTCGGGACTCAGGTTGATGCAGCCGTGGCTGACGTTCGAATTACCCTGCGCTCCCGTCGACCACGGGGCACTGTGCACGTAGACGCCACCCCAGGTGACCCGCACCGCGTAGTACACGGTCAGCTTGTAGCCCTCTGGATCATTCAGCGGAATACCGATGGTCCGCGAATCCATGACCACCGGACTCTGCTTTTCCAGGGCGGTAAACGAGCCGACCGGTGTGGGGTGCTTGGGCTTTCCCATCGACGCGGGCATCTCACGCATGACCGTGCCGTCGATCTTGACCGTGAACGTGTGCGCGCTGATGCTGGCGATGCCCAGCACCTCCGAGCCGGTCTGGAACTTGTACTTCATACCGCTCACGCCGTTCACGGACACCGTGATCGACGAATGCGCGGGCCAATACTCACGAGGAGTGAAACGAACCGTCGCATCGTCCACCCAGCTGAATGTCCCGGACGGAACCTTGGACGCGGAGAAATTAATGGAACGCTCCGCGGCGGGCCGATCGGCGACAGGGGCCGCGAAATGAACCGTCACCGGCATGGCCACCCCGACCGTCTGACCCGGAGTGGGTGAGACGGATGCCACCCCGCGAGGGGATGCGGCCGTTGCCTGGCCGAGGGTCGCTGGTGTGGTGATGGCCACGTTCATCAGGAGGCTGGCGAGCCCGGTCACCACAAGCACACTCCGAAATGCTTTGCGCAAGCTCTCGATCCTCCCTGGATGCTGTTTTACTACATGGTAGTTCGTAATCGCCTGGCGGAACGTTAGCGACAGCGAGCACAATCGGCTTCATGGGGCTGTCCGCCGGACTCACATTAGAAGCGATTGTGATCGACTGCCATGATGCGGCCACACTCGGCCGTTGGTGGGCCGACGCGCTGGAGTGGCCGTACGCGATCGACGATGACGGGGCCGTCGAGGTGTTCCAGCCCGACCGACATCCACCGTCCTTGTTTTTCCTGGGAACCCCCGACCGGAAGGTGGCCAAGAACCGGTTGCACCTGGACTTTCGCGGTGCCGACCAGCAGGCTGCGGTGGATCGATTTCTGGAACATGGCGCTACCAGAATTGACGTCGGCCAGGGCGAATCGAGCTGGATCGTGCTCGGCGATCCAGAGGGCAACGAATTCTGCGTACTGGCGCCAAGCGCCGACTAGGCCAGGTAGTCCGGCGGCAGCGACTGGAACATGACCCGGGTGGCCCGCACAGCGGCTTCCGAGCCGCCGCCGCCGACGATCAGCGTGGCGAAGGCCATGTCGCCGCGATACCCCGCGAACCAGGCGTGTGAACCGCCCGGGAACTCGGCCTCACCGGTCTTCCCGTAGACAGAACCCTCGCCCTTGAGGTCCATCGCGGTACCGCTGAGCACGGTCTCGCGCATCATCCCGCGCAGGCCATCGATCATTGTGGACGTCACCGGCGGACGCTCACCGGTGATTCCGGTGGTCTGGCCTGAGATCAGCTGCGGTACAGGCGTTTTTCCATTGGCGACGGTTGCCGCGGCCAGCGCCATGCCGAACGGCGTGACCAGCACCTTGCCCTGCCCGAAACCATCCTCGGTGCGTTCAGTCAGGTTGACCGTGGGCGGCACGTTTCCGGAGATGGTGGGGATCCCCGCGACGTCGTAATCCGGACCGATGCCGAATTGCGAAGCGGCGACGGTCAAACCGTCCAGCGGCATCTCACTGGCCAGTTTGGCGAAGGTCGTGTTGCACGAATTCGCGAAGGCCCGCCACATGGGCACCGTGCCGAGATCGAACTCGTTGTAGTTGGGGATGCTGCGGTCTCCGATGGTGACTCGCTTCGGGCAGCCCACCATGGTGTCCGGAGTGGCCATGCCGCGCTCGAGCGCCGCACCCGCGGTGATGATCTTGAATGTCGATCCGGGCGGGAACAGACCCGTGGTGGCCAGTGGCCCGTCGGCATTGGCAGCGGCGTTCTGCGCGACCGCCAGGATGTCCCCCGTCGACGGCTTGATCACCACCATCATGGCCTTTTGACCGCGAGTGTTGACGGCGTTCTGCGCCGCGTTCTGCACGGCACGATCCAGGCTGATCGTCTTCGACGGAGCCGGATTGGGTTTCACCTCGTTGAGCACCGCGGTGTCAACACCGTTCTGGTTGACACTGACCACCCGCCAGCCGGCCTCGCCATCCAGCTCATCGAGCACTGCCTTCTTGACCTGCGCGACGATATCGGGTGCGAAGCGATCATCGGTGGGCAGCAGATCGGCGATCTGCGTCATCACCACGCCGGGTCGCAATGCCCCTGGCCGCGTCTCCAGCGCGATGGAGACCTTGTCCCAATCGTCCTTGCGCAGCGTGATGAGATTCATCGGCGAGGTCTGGGCGCTCGCCTGCTCAGCCAGGGAGGCAGCGTTGATCTGGTCGTCGTAGGGCCGGATGGCATCGGCCAGCGCGGTGGCGGTGCTCATCAGCGATTTACCGGCCTGCGACGCGTCGAAGGAGATCTTGTACAGGTTGGCCGGCGCCAGCACCGTCGTACCGCCCGACTCGTTGACGGTTGCCCGCTTGGCTGGATCGGTCCGCAGCGAGAGCGATTGGCGCTCACCGAGTTTGGGGTGCAGGTCGCTCGGCGCCCAGCGGACCTGCCAACTGCCCGCGGTACGCAGCATCTCCAGGCGCCCGCTATAGGTCCAGGTGCGCTTTCTGGGCAATTGCCAGACGTACGTCGCGTCGGCGCTACCGGTGTCCTGAGTGTATTGCGATCCGTTCACGGCGGCCTTGAATGAGGTTGCCTGTAAGCCCGAGAAAGCTTGATCCAAACCCACTTTCGCGCCATCGGGGTCATCGGTCATCTTCGCCGCCGAGGCGGTGTCACCGTTGGCCAGCGCCTCGAAGAACTTCTCTGCGACCGGGCCGGGCCCGTCGGGGCGCGGGGTGCACGCGACCGCGCCGGCCACCAACAGGGCGGTGCCGAACAACGGCAGGGACCACACACGTCTGAACATCGGGTCGATGTTATGGCCGTGAGCCTCCAAAACCCCGCAGGCGCACGGACGTAGCGAGCACTAGCTCGCCAGAATCAGCTAACGAGAACGGTCGCGAATGTGCCGATGCGCGTAAATCCTGCCCGGGCATAGGACGCACGGGCCACTTCATTGAAGCTGTTCACGTACAGGCTGGGGATGCGGCTGCTGCGATGGACCGCTGCCGCCACGGCGGCCACCCCGGCAGTGCCGAGTCCGCGGCCACGGAACTCCGGGTCAACCCATACGCCCTGGATCTGGCTCACGCACCGCGATTGCGATCCGATCTCCGCTTTGAAGATGACCCGCCCATCCTCGAAACGTGCCCACGCCCTGCCCGCCTCGATAAGGCCGGCCACCCGCCGCCGGTACCCACGGCCACCATCACCGTTGCGCGGATCGACACCCATCTCGCCGATGAACATCTGGATCGAAGCGTTCAAATACTGGTCGAGTTCCTCGGCGCGCACCTGCCGTACCGCGGAGTCGACGGCACATGTCGGCGCGTCGAGCATCGCCAGCAGGGGCTGGCAGGCGCGGACTTCGCGCGCGGGGCCCCAGACCGGATCGAGATGGCCCCACATGTCGAGCACCACATCGGCCGGGCCGACCAGGGAGGGGCAGATCCGGTGCTGCTCAATGGCGCGTTCGGCAAACAATCGGGTGGCCTCGGGACCGCCGGCCAGAGGAATGATTGTGGTTCCGACGAAGCACAGGGAATCGGTCAACGCTCCCGTGGACCAGATCTCGCCACCGATGGCCGTGGGATCGGCGCCGCGAGCCTCGACGCGTGCGGCGAGCATGCACGAGGCCACCGGGTCGGCGTCCAGGACCGCACGCACCGCCTCGGTATCCGATAGTCCGAGGACGCGAACGGCATCGGACGACGACGCTCCGGGCGCACCGTGCGCCGGCAGTGTTGTCGTCATCGGCAATCGCTCCCGTGTGTCCCGTTACGCCGAGCTTTGTTCAGCTTACGGTCACGACCGGCTGGCCAGGAGGAGTTCCGTCGGTTCCGATCTCGGTGCCCATCTCCTCGGCCAAGCGCATGGCCTCATCGATGAGTGTCTCGACGATCAGCGCCTCCGGCACGGTCTTGATGACCTCGCCCTTCACGAAAATCTGCCCCTTGCCGTTTCCGGACGCCACGCCCAGGTCGGCCTCGCGAGCCTCACCCGGTCCGTTCACGACGCAGCCCATGACCGCGACGCGCAGTGGCACCTCCATACCCTCAAGCCCGGCGGAAACTGCGTTGGCCAGGGTGTAGACGTCCACCTGCGCGCGGCCACAGGACGGGCAAGACACGATCTCCAGCTTCCGCGGACGCAGATTGAGCGATTCCAGGATCTGGTTGCCCACCTTGATTTCCTCGGCGGGCGGCGCCGAGAGGGACACCCGGATGGTGTCGCCGATGCCCTTGGACAACAGCGCACCGAAGGCGACGGCCGACTTGATGGTGCCCTGGAATGCCGGGCCGGCCTCGGTGACACCGAGGTGGAGCGGGTAATCGCATTGCGAGGCGAGCAGTTCGTAGGCAGCGACCATGATCACCGGATCGTTGTGCTTCACGCTGATCTTGATGTCTCCGAAGCCGTGCTCTTCGAACAGGCCGGCCTCCCATAGCGCCGACTCGACGAGTGCCTCCGGTGTCGCCTTGCCGTACTTGCCCAGAATGCGCGGATCGAGCGAGCCCGCGTTCACGCCGATGCGGATCGGGATCCCGGCGTCACCGGCGGCCTTGGCGACCTCCTTGACGCGGCCGTCGAACTCTTTGATGTTCCCCGGATTCACGCGCACCGCCGCACAACCGGCGTCGATCGCCGCGAAGATGTATTTGGGCTGGAAGTGAATATCGGCGATGACCGGGATCTTGCTCTTACGGGCGATCTCGGAGAGCGCATCGGCGTCCTCCTGCCGCGGACAGGCGACGCGCACGATGTCGCAGCCGGAGGCGGTCAGCTCGGCGATCTGCTGCAGGGTCGAGTTCACGTCGTGGGTCTTGGTGGTGCACATCGACTGGACCGACACCGGCGAGTCGCTTCCCACTCCCACGCTTCCGACCATCAGCTGACGTGTCTTGCGTCGCGGCGACAGTGTCGGCGGCGGTGCACTCGGAATGCCCAGGCTGGTCATGTGATCCTCCGTTTGGATCGCTACTGAAAAAGTCTAATCGGGTTGACGATGTCGGCGGTGATCGTCAGCAGCATGTAGCCGACCACCACCACCAAAACGAGATATGTCGCCGGCATCAACTTCATGTAGTTGACGGGAGCTCCTGCCGCGAGCCCGCGCGCCGACCGGACCATGTTGCGGAGCTTCTCGTAGGTGGCCACCGCGATGTGCCCTCCGTCGAACGGCAGCAACGGCAACAAATTGATGGCACCGAGCGCAAAGTTGAGCTGCGCCAACAGTATCCAGAACATGATCCACATGTCGTGCTCCACCGTCTCGCCGCCCATACGGCTCGCACCGACGATGCTCATCGGAGTGTCCATCGCCCGCTCACTACCGGTGATGGAGTCCCAGAGGGCACCGACCTTGGTGGGGATCTTTCCGATGGCCTTTACGGTTTCGACGGCAACGGTCCCGATGAGGTTTCCGGTGGCAGGAACCGCCGTCAATGGGTTGTAGTGCTTCTGCGGCACGTAGGTGCCCAGCGAGGCACCCACGGCACCTACCGAGATGAGCTTGCCTGCCTTCTCATCCCAGCGCTGTGTCTCGGCGACGTTGACGAGGAGCGATTGCTGCTTGCCATCGCGGATGATCTCGAAGACCTGCGGACCGCGCAGCTCCCGGATCGCGGTGACCATATCGCTGGATGTGCTGAGCTGCTTGCCTGCGACGGCGAGCACCTGGTCACCCTCGCGCAGGCCCCCGAGCGCCGCTGGCCCTTCCCCGGTGCACATCGCCATGTCCTTGGGGTCAGCACTCTTTTGCGCTGCCACGCAGCTCGTCTGCTTGATCTCCGGGTGTGTGGGCGCGTTGTTGTCGGGCAGACCCCAGAACAGGACGACGCCGTAGAAGACCACGATGCCGATGAGGAAGTTCATGGCCGGTCCGGCGAACAGCACCGCCACCCGTTTCCAGACCTTCTGCTTGTACATGGCACGGTCGGATTCCTCGGGAGTGAGCTGTTCCACCGAGGTCATGCCCGCGATATCACAGAAGCCACCGAGCGGAACGGCCTTGAAGCCGTACTCGATGATGTCGTTGGCACCGCGGTTGCTCTTGCGCTTTGTCGACCACAATGTCGGCCCGAATCCGACGAAGTAGCGACGCACCTTCATGCCGGTGGCCTGCGCCACCCACATGTGCCCACACTCGTGCAGCGCCACCGATACCAAGATCGCCAGCGCGAACAACGCAATTCCGATCGCGTACGCAGCCATCAGGTTCGATTTTCCTCCGCCAAGATCAATTGCGCAGCCCGCTGGTCAGCCCAGTGCTGCGCGTCGAGTACATCGTCAACGGTAGCGGGTTCTCCCGAGGTTCCCTCCCATTGGCTTGCGGCATCAAGCACATCGGCAATTGTTCGCACGATCGACCTGAATCCGATACGTCCGGCCAGGAAGGCAGCGGCCGCGGTTTCGTTGGCGGCGTTGTAGACGGCGGTCATGCATCCCCCCGCCTCTCCGGCGCTCCGGGCCAGGTCGACGGCGGGAAACACCTGCGCATCCAGTGGCTCAAACTCCCAGGTAGACGCGGTGCTGAAATCGCAGGCCGGGGCTGCGGCAGGTACCCGGTCCGGCCACCCCAGCGCCAGGGCGATGGGCAGTTTCATGTCAGGCGGACTGGCCTGCGCCAGGGTCGACCCATCGGTGAACGTCACCATCGAGTGCACGATCGACTGCGGGTGAACTACGACACCGATCTGCTGGTACGGCACGTCGAACAGTAGATGGGTCTCGATGAGTTCCAGGCCCTTGTTGACCAGCGAGGCCGAGTTGAGGGTGTTCATCGGCCCCATCGACCAGGTCGGGTGCGCTCCGGCCTGCTCCGGCGTGACGTCTTCGAGCTGCTGGGTGCTCCAGCCCCGGAACGGGCCGCCGGATGCGGTCAGGATCAGCTGTGCCACCTCGCCACGGGTGCCGCCGCGCAGGCATTGCGCCAGCGCGGAGTGCTCTGAGTCGACGGGAACGATCTGGCCGGGAGCCGCCGCCTTGGTGACCAGCGGCCCACCGGCCACCAGAGACTCCTTGTTGGCCAGCGCCAGCCGTGCCCCTGTCTTCAGCGCGGCCAGTGTCGGACGCAGACCCAGCGCTCCGACCAGCGCATTGAGCACCACGTCGGCCTCGGTGTTCTCCACCAGCTCGGTGACGGCACCAGGCCCACTCAGCACGGGTAGGTCGAGGCGTTCGGCGGCATGCTTATCGGCTACCGCGACGTTGGTGACGCCGGTGTCGTCGATCTGCTGTCGCAGCAGATCGACGTTGCCGCCGCCCGCAGCCAGGCCGACGACCTCGAAGCGCTCGGGGTTGGCGGCGATGACCTCGAGTGCCTGGGTGCCGATGGATCCGGTGCTGCCGAGCAGCAACACCCGACAGACCTCTGGACTACGTGTCACCTACATATTGTGCGGCCTGGGCTAGCCCGCGACTCCCACCGGACCGCGCAGTTCAACATTTTCCCTTCGCGCGGGGTGTGCTTACCCGGGAGCGGATGGGCGTGGCACACTATGGGCTGTAGTAGACGTCTGAGATTGGAGGGCTGGCGGTGGCCACGACTGAGGTTGTCAAGCACGACGGAGTCGATGTCGAGGACGTGCCGTCCGCAGCGTTCGGGCGTGGGCTCTCAGGCCAGAACCCCCGCATCTTCCACATCCTGGGCCTCGCCATCGCGGCCTTCTTGCTCCTGCTCCTCAAGGGCAATCACGTCGGCAAGGTCGAAGACATCTTCTGTGTCGGTTTCGCCGTCATCGTGCTGGCCTTCACCGCGAACGACTACTTCGGTCGCCGCTCGGGCCGTATCCGCTAGCTAGCGCTCGGACGCGGCCAGTTGGCCGCATGCGGCGGCAATCTCGCGACCTCGGGTATCACGCACCGTGCAGGAAACCCCGTGCTCCCGCACGCGTCGCACGAACTCACGCTCGACCGGCTTCGGGCTGGCATCCCATTGACTGCCCGGCGTCGGATTGAGCGGAATCAGATTCACATGAACGAACTGACCCAAGGCTTTTCGCAGCTTCTTGCCGAGCATGTCAGCGCGCCAGGGCTGATCGTTCACATCGCGGATGAGCGCGTATTCAATGGACACCCGACGTCCCGTGACATCGGCGTAGTACCGCGCGGCATCGAGCACCTCGCTGATCGCCCACCGGGTGTTGACCGGCACCAGGGTGTCGCGCAGCTCATCGTCCGGGCAGTGCAACGACACCGCCAGAGTGACCCCTAGTCCCTCATCGGCAAGTTTGCGAATGGCCGGGGCCAGCCCCACTGTCGAGACCGTGACACCACGCTGCGAGATACCGAATCCGTCGGGGGGCGGCGCCGTGATCTTGCGCAGCACTGTGAGCACCCGGTTGTAGTTGGCCAGGGGCTCACCCATGCCCATGAAGACGATGTTCGACAACCGGCCGGGGCCGCCCGGCAGCTCACCGTCACGCAGTGAGGCCGCGGCATCACGAACCTGCTCCAGGATCTCGGCGGCCGAGAGGTTACGCGTCAGTCCACCCTGACCGGTGGCGCAGAACGGGCAGGCCATCCCACACCCGGCCTGCGAAGAGATGCACAGCGTGTTGCGGTCGGTGTAGCGCATCAGTACCGACTCGACGGTGCTGCCGTCGTGTAAGCGCCACAAGGTCTTTCGAGTATCCCCGGAATCACAGGCCACCTGGCGCAGCGGATGAAGCAGCCGGGGAAACAGCGCGTCGCCCACGCCATCGCGCGCGCCCGCTGGAAGGTCTGTCATTGCCGCAGGGTCGCCCACCAGCCGTCCGTAGTACTGGTTGGCGATTTGCTTGGCACGAAACGCCGGAAGCCCCAATGCGGTCACAGCCTCACGCGTCTGCTCGGCCGTCATATCCGCCAGGTGACGCGGCGGCATGGCCCGGCGCGGCGCGTCGAAAACCAGCGGCAGGGACCCTTTATCGGCAGACATAACCCACCTAGTATCCCAGGCTCGCGCTAGTTCCCCGAACCGGAACGTGCCCGCACATGCATCCGCTCCCCCTGCGGGCCGAAAATGTGCAATACCTCGACGGGTTTATCGGTCGGATTGCCGAACCAATGCGGGATATGCGTATCGAACTCGGCGGCTTCACCGGCGGGCAGAATCAGGTCCAGCTCACCGAGCAGTAGGCGGACCTTTCCGGAGAGCACGTACATCCACTCATAGCCCTCATGGACCTTCAGGTTCGGTTCCCCCTTCGGCGAATGCGGCGGGATGATCTGCTTGTAGCACTGCACCCCACCGGGACGGCGTGACAGCGGCAGATAGACCGACCCGTGTCGTTTGAACGGTTTGGGGTGGATGCGCGGGTCACCCGTGGCGGGTGCGTTCACCAGCTCGTCGAGCGGCACCTGGTGTGCCTCGGCCAGTAGCAGCAGAAGTTCCAGAGTGGGCCGCCGCTGACCGGATTCCAGGCGCGACAACGTGCTCTCGGAAATACCCGTCGTGTCGGACAACTGCGCCAGGGTGACCTGACGATGCAGGCGCAGCGCCCGCAGCCGGGGCCCCAACGCATCAAGCACGGCCTCTAACCGCTGGTTCTGGTCGTCCATACCAACCATGATGGCGGCCAAATTGCTACTTTGGCAAGAAAGCTTGCTTGTTTCGCAGGTCCGCCCCAATAGTGGTGTCATGAACAAACTCTGGGATGTAGCCATCATCGGTGGCGGCGCCGCGGGCCTGTCGGCCGCCATCACCCTCGCTCGGTCGCGGCGGTCGGTGGTCGTGATCGACGATCACCACCCACGCAACGCGCCGGCGGATCGGGTTCACAACTACCTCGGACGCGAGTCGACTCCGCCGTCCGAGCTGTTTGATATCGGGCGCGGCGAGGCAGCACAGTACGGCGCGGCCTTCCGCGACGCGCGCGCCACCTCGGTGTCCCACGCGGACAACCACTTCGACGTAACAGTGGATTGTCCAGACGGCACGACCTCAACGGTGCAAGCCCGCCGCGTTCTGGTGGCCACCGGAGTGGTGGATGAACTACCCGATATCGAGGGCCTGGCCGAGCGTTGGGGCCGTGACGTCCTGCACTGCGCCTACTGCCACGGCTGGGAAGTGCGCGATCGCGCCATCGCCGTGCTCGGCACCGGCCCACTAGCGGTTCACCACGCGCTGCTCTTCCGCCAGCTCAGCGATAACGTCAGCCTGGTGCGGCACAACGATTTTCCGCTATCACTCGAGGACGCGGTGCAGCTGGCTCGCCGGGACATCGGCGTGGTGGACGGCCCCGTTGCACGCCTGCGGATCAGCGATGACTCGCTCACCGCGGTAGAGCTGGGAACCGGCGCCGTGCTTCCGTGTGATGCGCTGGTCGTCGCGACCGTGGTGTCGGCGCGCGTCGACATGTTGGCGCCGGTACGCCTGACGGCGCAGGAAATGCGACTCGAAGACCATCTGTTGGGGACATATCTGCCGGTCACCAGAGGAGCCACCGCGGCGCCGGGGATCTACGCCGCCGGAAACGTCACCGATATCAAGGCACAGGTCATCACTTCTGCGGCGGCCGGAACCGAGGTCGCCGCGATCATCAACGCCGACCTCGCGGTCGCCGACGCCCAGGAGTTACAACATGCGTGATCACCAGAACCCGCCGTCCGACGAGAAGTCCTGGGATGAGTTTTACCGGTCGCACGACGCACTATGGAGCGGGAACGCCAATCCACAACTGGTCAATGAGATTTCGTCACTGCCGCCACGAACCGCGCTCGACGCCGGCTGCGGCGAGGGCGGTGACGCGATCTGGCTGGCCCAGAAGGGCTGGCAGGTCACCGGAATGGATTTCGCGGAGACCGCCCTGCTTCGTGCCGCCGACAATGCCACCAGAGCCGACCCCGAGCTCGCCAACAGGATCACCTGGATGCAGGCCGACCTGACAACATGGCAGCCGAATCGGCAATTCGATTTGGTGACCTCGCATTTCATGCACCTGCCGACAAAGCTGCGCGAGCCCGTGTTCGCCGCCCTGGCCGCAGCAGTGGCACCGGGGGGCACCTTGCTGATCGTCGGGCACCATCCGTCGGACATGCACGCGGCGATTGGCCGGCCGGACCTGCCCGACTGGTACTTCACCGCCGAGGACATCGCCGACACGCTCGATCCTGACCTGTGGCGCATCCTCGTCGCCGAGTCACGCAACCGCACATTTACGCGAGACGATGAGGAGTTCGATATCGCCGATACGGTGCTGAGAGCCCACCGCACCGCTGCCGCAGAATTGGTCTAGGCGATCGCCGCGGCGGCGCCCGAAAGCGCCTCGCGTGCAGCCCCTTCCACAGCGGCATACACGCCGGCTTCAAGCCCGCGGCGGCCGACGACCGATAGGGTCGCCAGGTTCGCCGCGGGCATGGCCTCGACCGGGGCGATGCCGTCGGGCAGCCACCCGATGATGGGCAGCAGCGCCATTCCCAACCCGGATCGCAGGCCCGCGTACAACCCCGATAAGTCCGGTGATTCCCCCACAATCTGGTACTGGCGCCCCAGCGTGTGCAGCGCGCTGAACATGGGCGCACGCAGGGTGCACGGTTCGGTGAAGGTCACGACCTGCAGGGGCTCAATGGAACTCGCCTTGTAGCCACGCGCCGCAACCCACCGCAGCCGAACGGTGCCCACCGCGTTGGCCCGATCCAGGCCCGATCCGTCGAGGATGACCGCCAGATCCATGCTCCCCCGGTCCACGGATTCGGCGAGATAAAGGTTGCGATCGAACCGCACCCGCACCGACCAATCCGGGAGATGACTGCGCAGCGCAGTGGTGATGCTGGGCAGTATCAAATCCGCGCCGTGCTCGGTGACACCCAGAATCAGCGTGCGTTCTTGGCCGGCGATCAGATCGTCGACCGCACTGTCGTGCGCGGCAAGGATACGACGAGCGTGCGCCAGCAGCTGCGCACCCTTATCGGTGAACACCACACCGCGCCCCGAACGCCGGACCACCGGCTCTCCGACCGCGGCCTCCAGCTTGCGCACATGCTGACTGACCGCGGATTGGGTCAGATGCAGCACGGCCGCGGCCCGGTGGAATCCCCCGCAATCCGCCACTGCGACCAGCGACCGCAGCGGTGCGATATCGAGTGTCGAACTCGCCATATCGCCACCGTAGTCCGATCACAATTCTTGATCAATGTTTCTCCACGTCGGGTGATCATGAGCTCCACACTGGGCGGGGACGTATCAATTGATAACAATTGCTGATTGATTTTGATCAGTAATTATCGTTGGACATCGGTCGTCGAGACCGGCGACCATGGCAGGCATGCAGAAGATGCCGATGTGGTTCGCGTCGATGCTGACATTCCTCTACGCACTGGGCTACCCCGTTGGCGCGCTCGCGGTGTCCGCCATGACACCCATGCTGGTGCTGGTCGCCCGCTTCACCTTCGCCGGTCTGATCGTCGCCGCCTGGGCCCTACTGGCCAAGGCGGCCTGGCCGACGGGTCGCAAGCTCGGGCACGTCGTCATTACCGGCCTGTTGATGCAGGCGGTGCAGTTCTGCGCGTTGTACGAAGCCCTCGAACACGGCGCGCCCGCCGTCCTTGGCGCGGTCGTCATTTCCATGAATCCTGTTGTCACCGCAGTGCTCGCGGCCCTGTTTCTGGGTGAGCGGCTCAACGGGTGGCGAGTCCTTGCCCTGGTACTCGGCATCGTTGCCGTGCTGGCCGCCTGCGCCAGCCGGCTGCTCGCGACGGGCGGCGTCGACACGGTGCTGGTGCTGCTCTTGATCGCGCTGCTCGGCCTGGCCGCGGGAGGCGTGTACCAGCAGCGTTTCTGCGCAGGTGTGGATTTTCGGGTCAACTGCACCATCCAGAACATCGCCGGGCTGGTGCCCGCCGGCATATTGGCCCTGCTGACGCCCACTGTCGTACATGATCCATGGAAGGCCACCTGGGCGGTGTGCGCCATGGTGGTGTTCAGCGCGGTACTCGGCATCTCCACGTACGTCCACGCTGTGAGCCGGTTCGGCGCTTCCGCGGTGGCCATGCTGTTCTGCGTCATCCCTGCCGTCGCAGGACTGTTGTCGTGGGCGATTCTCGGCCAGCGTGTGGATGTCGGCATCGGTATCGGGCTGGCGCTCGGCGCACTGGCCTGCTGGCTGAACGCCCGTGCCAGCAGGCCCGCCGCAGCTGAGAAGAATCCTGCAATCGAGGTGGCAGCCGCCGCGCCTACCCGTCAGTCGGTGGCAGCCAGCTAGCCTGGCTGCATGCGTGCCCTGTTACACGGTGGTTTGATCATGCTGGGAGCGACGCTCCTGGTCGCAGGATGCTCGAAAGGAGCCTCGGTCTCCCCGACCACTCCCTCATCGAGCACACCAACGCCAAGTAGCACCACAAGCAAGGCCCCCACCACGACCACCACGACGACTCCCATCGAATTGCCGGAACCCGTCGCCGGTACGCCATATGAAGCCGTGGCGCAGTGGATTTCCAAGGGAGCGCCGGTGAATGCCACCAACTTTCACTCGGCGACCAGCCAGGATGGCCAGAAGACCGATCTCGGGGAGAATGTCGCGTTCAAGACTCCCTCAGGCAAGACGCGATGCATGACGAGCAACATCGAGCCCGGCACACTGTCCTGCCTGGTCAACCTGACGAATCCGCCAAAGCGGCCCGCCGGTACCGAGGGTAACTGGGTCGGCGGATGGACAGATTTCAATGGCCAGCAGGTCACCGTGGGCGGGCTCCATGGCGACCCAGGCCCCTTCCAAAGCGGCGACGGAAACCCACTCGACTACGGAGGCCGCCTGACGTTCGGGGATTTCGCTTGCCGCAGTGAGACTTCCGGACTGTTCTGTGCGAACACCAAAACCAAGTCCGCGATTCGGGTCAGTGATGCCGGGATCGAGCCCTTCGGTTGCCTGAAAGAGACCACCCCATCCGACGGCAGCGGCCGGGAATTCAGCTGCTAGCTCAGCGCCCGGGCCAGATACTCCTCACCGCGCGGTGAGAGCCGATAACCCACCGGCAGGCTCAGGGTCAGACCAAGGTTCTTGAGCTTGCGCACGTGAACCTTGAACGTCGCCAAATCGGCCCAGCGGGAGCAAGATTCGAGGTCTTTGGCACGCACCTGCGGGCGCTGGGCTATCTCTCGCAGCACCTCGCGAGTCCACGGTCCCGGCGTGGCGCTGCGGTCCATCCGATCCAATCGCGCGTCGATGTCGGCGATGTCGGCATCTGTGAGCACCACCGTAGAGGCCAGCTCCGCACGCGGATCGACCATCGCTATCTTTCGAAACGCCAAGCGGTACAAAAGATCGTCACCGCTCGCGCTGACATCGCTTCGCGCTGCCGCGGCTGAGGGATAACCGGCTAGTAGCGCGTCGGCATCGTCGATGTCGCGCGCCGTGATCTCATCGACAGCATCGACCTCGATGAAATCGAACTCGGTCATGGAACGAATGCGATCCGAGCCGACGCGGTAACGACCACCGATCTTCACCTGGGGGCGCTTCCAGCGGCGGTAAGCCACCGAGATGGTGCCATCGTGAATTCCGGCCCGCAGCCTGGGCTCGAACAGCATTAAACCCCCAGGTGTGAGCCGTAGAGCTCGGCGAGGGCTTGCCAATGCCGCTCGGCCGTCGCCTCGTCGTAGGTGGCGTTGTCCGTGACCGCGAACCCGTGCCGGGCGGGGTATGTCTCGATGGTGTGTCGCACCCCGGCATCGGTCAGCACCTGCGCCAGGAGCTGCTCCTGCTCGGGCGGAAAGGAGGCGTCCTGCTCTGCGGCGGCGACCAGCACTACACCGGTGATCCGGTCGGCGAGGTGGTGCGGGCTATTCGGATCGTCAGCCTTGGCCAGGTTGCCACCGTGGAATGACGCGGCGGCGCCCACCCGGGGAGCGTGAGTCGCCGCTACTCGCAACGAGATCCGCCCTCCCATGCAGTATCCGGTCAGACCTACCGTGTCGCCCGTGACCTCGACCTGCTGGCCGAGGAAATCCAGAAAGGCCCCCGCGTCGGCATCGATGCGCTCGGGGGTGAGGGTGGCCATGGTCGCGAAGAGACGACCACGCTCCTGCGGGTCACCGAACGCTGTCGCCAGATCGAAAGGTTTCCAATCGCCCTCGCGGTAGTAGACGTCGGGCACCAACGCGACGTACCCCAGCGTCGCGAGGCGGTCCCCCATCTCGCGCATGACCTCGCGGGCACCGCCGGCGTCGGGGTAGAGGATGACGGCGGGGCCGGGCTGGTCCGGCAGGTGCAGAGTGCCCGGGCATTGCCCGTCGGCTGTCGGGATCTGGACGTCGCGACGAGACATATGTCCATCAAACCAGCCACCCATGCGGGTAGCTACTGCACTGGTATCTTGAGCCTCATTGATCCGTCAATGACCAGGGGGAATCGGATGGCCGTCACCAGCACGCTGTCGACATCGTGGCAAATCTTCAAGACATCCGCGAAGGTGCTGAGCTCACGTAAGGAGCTCGTCGTCTTCCCGATTTTGTCCGGGCTCACCGCGCTGCTTGTGCTCATCGGAATGGTGACCCTCGGCGTCCTGCTACTGCCCGCGACGACCGGAGATTCGGTGCCGCCGCTCTTTTACCCGGTCTTCGCCGTCGGGTACTTCGTGCTGATGTACGTCGCGACGTTCTGGCAGGCGGCGCTCATCTCGCAGGCGAACATCGCACTAGAGGGCGGAGACCCGAGCGTCGCCGGGGGAATCTCGGCAGCAGCCCAGCGCGGCGGACGTCTGCTCCCCTGGGTTCTTATCACCGGTGTCGTCTCCTGGATCATCAGCGCCATCGAGGAGCGGGTGCCGTTCGTCGGGCGATTGCTGGACGTCGCCTGGCGCGTGGTGTCCTTCCAGGTGCTGCCCACGATCGTGCTGCAGAATCTCGGCGCGATCGACGCCGTCAAGAAGACCAAGGAAACGCTCAAGAACGCCTGGGGCCAGAACGTCGTCGGCGTCGTGGGCCTGAACTTTTTCACCGCAATGTTGACGCTGCCCGGGGCCGGGTTGATCTATCTGGGAGTCGCCGCGAACGCCACCGCTGTGACGGGCGTGCTCGCGGCACTCGGCGCACTGTGGATCCTGGCGGGCTCCATCATCGGAGCCGCACTCACCGGGATCTTTCAGACCGCCCTGTACCGGTTCACGGTTGATGGCCATGTGCCGGGACCGTTCGCCGGAGTAGACCTGCGCCAGGCGCTCAAGACCAGGTAGACGCCCTCCACGCCATCCTGGATTCAGGTGGCACCTGTCACTCTTCCTCACACCTCAGTTGTCACACTGGTAACTTGTGTAACAAGAGTTGTTACACATCAGGGGACTCGGTGGCTTCTTCCAACGCACTGCCGACGTCGTGGGACATTTTCAAGACATCGATACGCCTCCTGCGCCGTCACAGGACGCTCGCGCTCTTCCCCGTCGCCGCCGGCATCTCTGCGGCGCTGTTCATCGTGATCTTGATAACCCTGGGACTTCTCTTGCCGCCGGGCATCGACAAGACTGCGCCACAGTTCATCCGTGCCGCGCTGACCGTCGACTACCTCATCCTGTGGTACCTCGTGATGTTCTGGCTCACGGCCCTCATAACACAGGCGGACGCCGCACTGGAGGGTCGAAAGCCGATCTTCGCCAACGGTTTCCGGACAGCAGCCCGCTACCGCTGGCGGCTAGTCCCCTGGGTTCTCATCGATGCGGCCGTCACCTGGGGCATTGGTGTCATGGACGAGAATCTCCTGTATGTCGGGAGCCTCGTGCACGTTCTCTTCATCGGACGCTTTCTCGACCTCGTCTGGCGCGCAGTCTCATTCCAGGTGCTTCCGGCAATCGTCCTGCACGACGCACGCACCACGGATGCCATCAAGGCCTCCAAGAGCGTCCTCCGGCGCGTGCTGACCAAAAATGTCCTTGCCCAGGTGGGTCTTCGCATCTTCACCCTGGTGCTGGTACTGCCAGGTGCGGCTTTGCTTTTCGCCGCCGCCACGGTGGGCCAAGGAGTGCTCGCGGGCCTGCTCGGACTGTGCGGTGGTCTCTGGATCGCGGCCGCAGTCTTGACCGCCGTGACCGTCAGCGGGATTTATCAAACGGTGCTGTACCGAAGCGCAGCCGCGTCAAACACAACCTAGATAAAGAGCGTCAACACAATCCAGGTGGCCACCGCGGAAGGCAACAACGAGTCCAGACGGTCCATGATGCCGCCGTGTCCGGGCAGCAGCGTGCCCATGTCCTTGATGCCCAAGTCGCGCTTGACCTGCGACTCGACCAAGTCGCCCAGGGTTCCCGTGATGACGAGCATGATGCCCAGTGCCACACCGACAAAGGGATGGTGACCCAGCAGGAAGGTCACCGCCAGGGTCGATGCGGTCGTGCCCACCAGGAGCGAGCCTGCCAAGCCCTCCCAGGACTTCTTGGGACTGATTGCGGGTGCCATCGGATGCTTACCGAACAGCACACCGGCCGCATACCCGCCGATGTCGGAGAAGGTGACACCGAGCATCAAGCAGAACACCTGCTCCGCACCGTTCTCCGGATAGACCAGCAGTGCACCGAACGATGCGAACAGTGGGATCCACGCGGCGACGAACACGGTGATGGCCACGTCGCGCAGATAGTTCACCGGCTGACTGCCCAGCCCCTGACTCAACAGTCTCCAGATCATGCACACTACGACGGTTGCGCCGAAGGCACCGAGCGATCCTGCGGTGCCCCACGGCCAGGTCAGCCAGATCATGGCCTGCCCGCCGAAGAACAGCGGGATGAACGGCACCGAGATGTCGGCCTGGCGCAGCCTCTTGGTCACCTCCCACATCGCGATCCCGAGGAAGACCGAGATGATGCCGACCCAGATCTCCTTCTGGTACAGCAGCGAGAAAATGATCATGGCGGCGAGAACAGCGCCGACGCCGATGGCCGCCGGCAAATTGCGTCCGGCCCGGGACTTCGTCCCCGAAGGGGGCGCAGGGCTGTTGCCAGGGGCCGGAGCCGCGTCGGTATCTCCCATGGTCGTCATTACCGGGGGCCCTAGACCTCCAGTAACTCGCCTTCTTTGTGCTTCACCAACTCATCGATCTGAGTCACGTACTGGGAGGTGGTCTTGTCCAGATCCTTTTCCGCGCGGCCCACTTCGTCCTCGCCGGCCTCGCCGTCCTTCTTGATCCGGTTCAGTTCGTCATTGGCCTTACGCCGGATGTTGCGCAGGGTCACCTTGGCGTCCTCGCCCTTGCCCTTGGCCTGCTTGACGAGCTCGCGACGACGTTCCTCGGTGAGCTGCGGAATGGCAACGCGAATGATGCTGCCGTCGTTGCTCGGGTTCAGACCCAGGTCCGAGTTGCGGATCGCCTCCTCGATGGCCTTGAGCTGATTGGCCTCGTACGGCTTGATGACCACCAGGCGAGCCTCGGGCACGTTGATGCCGGCGATCTGCGTGATGGGGGTGATGGTGCCGTAGTAGTCGATGACAACCCGCTGAAACATTCCAGGGTTGGCACGGCCCGTACGAATCGTCGCGAAGTCATCGCGGGCGACCGACACGGCCTTTTCCATCTTCTCCTCGGCGTCGAGAAGAACCTCGTCAATCACGATTGATCTCCCATCGGGTCTGATGATCTTCGCGCAAGCGGCTCATCATGGTGTTACCAGCGTTCCGATCTTCTCACCTGCGACCGCCCTGGCGATATTGCCTTCGGTAAGCAGGTTGAACACCAGGATTGGCATCCGGTTGTCCATACACAGGCTGAACGCGGTGGCATCGGCGACCTGCAGTCCGCGATCAATGACCTCACGGTGCGTGATCTCCGGCAGGAACTCGGCGTCAGGATTGGCGCGCGGGTCATCGGTGAAGATGCCGTCGACCGCCTTGGCCATCAGCACCACCTCGGCGCCGATCTCCAGCGCACGCTGTGCGGCAGTGGTGTCGGTGGAGAAGTACGGCAATCCCATGCCGGCACCGAAGATGACAACGCGGCCCTTCTCCAGGTGCCTCCTGGCCCGCAGCGGGATGTACGGTTCGGCAACCTGGCCCATGGTGATAGCCGTCTGCACGCGCGTGACAATGCCTTCTTTTTCCAGAAAGTCTTGCAGTGCAAGGCTATTCATGACGGTGCCGAGCATGCCCATGTAGTCCGAGCGCGTCCGTTCCATCCCGCGTTGCTGCAGCTGCGCGCCGCGGAAGAAGTTGCCACCGCCGATGACGACCGCCACCTCGGCACCGCTGCGAACCACCTCGGCAATTTGGCTGGCCACCCTATGGACCACATCCGGGTCAAGACCGACAGCTCCCCCGCCGAACATCTCGCCGCCGAGCTTGAGCAGCACCCGCTTATATCCGGTGCGGCTCACATCGCGAGTCATCACGCCTCCTCGGTACGGGTTCAACAACGCCGGTGCACAAAACTCAGCCATCGGGCCCGCTGCTTCCGCTCATCGCGCAAGCGGCTCATCGGAAGGCCGCGACGGCGGTGTCTATCCTGCCTTATTGGGCGACGCTCGTTGGCACGACCCGGCGAACCGAGCCGGGGCCGACTGTGGTTTCGGTGAGGCCGACGAGAGCTTGCGGCAACGGCGCCACGTGCAGCACGCCCAGGCGCTGTGTGGCGCGGGTGAGCGCCACATAGAGCTCGGCCGCACCTCGCGGCCCATCCGCCAGGATCCGTTCCGGCTCGACGACCAGCACCGCGTCGAACTCCAGGCCCTTGGTCTCGGAGGCGGGCACCGTGCCGGGTACACCCGGTGGCCCGATCACCACACTCGTGCCCTCCCGAGCGTCTTCATCGCTCGTGAATTCCTCGATGGCTTTTGATAATTCGCCCTCGGTGAGATGTCTTGACCAGGGGCGCACGCCACAGGAACGGACGGATTCGGGTGGCTGGACGCCCGGTGCGAACTCGGCAAGCAGCGCCGCGGCGACGGCCATGATCTCGGCTGGGGTGCGGTAGTTCACCGACAACGACCGGTACAGCCAGCGTCCCGGCACATACGGGGCCAGAATCGCGTCCCAGGAGGTGGCACCGGCCACCGATCGGCGCTGAGCCAGGTCCCCGACCACCGTGAACGAGCGGCTTGGACACCGGCGCATCAAAACTCGCCAGTCCATTTCGGACAGCTCCTGCGCCTCGTCGATCACGATGTGCCCGTACGTCCAGTCCCGGTCGGCCGACGCGCGTTCGACCAGGTCGCGGGTGTCACGTTCGGTGAATCGTTCCGCGAGGTCCTCGGCGCCGAGCAGATCGGTGGCGAAGAGGTGGTCTTCGTCGTCCATCATGTCTTCACGGCCGGTCATCAGGTCCAACACCCCGGCCGCGTACTCGGCCTCGGCCCTGCGCTCTTGTTCAGCCGCCTCCTCTGCGGCCTTATCGCGGCCCACCAGGTCGACAAGCTCATCGAGCAGGGGTACGTCTGAGACCGTCCATGCGTCACCGACAGGGCGTGCCAGTGCGGGATCCGCACCGGCAGCGCGCAGCCGCTCCGGTGAGGTGTACAGCTCCGACAAGAGCATCTCCGGCGTCAGCATCGGCCATAGCTCGTCGAGTGCGGCGGCGAATCCCTCGTGATCCCCGAGTTCATCCAGCAGCTCCGCGCGCAGGTGCTCCCAGGCCTTGCGGTCCTCGCGTGTGAGCCACCCCTTGCCGATACGCGGGATCGCCCGCTCCGTGATCGCCCATGTCAGTACGTCGGTGAAGACCGTTCGCGCCTCGTTGTGCGGGAGCCTGCTCGCACGCGCCTCTTCGATGGCCCACTGCGCTATGTCGGCATCGATGCGCACCGAAACGTCGGTGAGCTGGATGCGCAGTGGTTCCACGGGGGTCCGCTGCCGATCCGCGACCGCAGCCGCGAGCACGTCAAGAATCTGCAGCGAGCCCTTGAGACGCGCGGCCTCCGCTCCGTCCTCCGCCGTCACCTTCAGACCGGGCAGCAGATCTCCCGCCGTCGTGAACACCACGTTCGTCTCGCCCAACGACGGCAGGACCCGCGAAATATGGCTGAGGAAAGCCGCATTCGGGCCGACAACCAGCACACCGTGGCGTTCCATCCGCTTGCGCTGGGTGTACAGCAGGTAGGCGACGCGGTGCAGCGCCACGACGGTTTTGCCTGTGCCGGGACCGCCCTCGATGACCAGCACACCAGGATGATCGAGCCGGATGATCCGGTCCTGCTCGGCCTGGATGGTCGCCACGATGTCGCGCATGCCGTTGCCGCGCGGTGCGTTCACGGCCGCGAGCAGCGCCGCATCACTCATGCTTCCGCGCTCGCCGTCGCGATCTTCACTGTCGGGACGGCCCAGGATTTCGTCGGAGAACGCGTCGACGTGACGTCCCCGAGTCCGAAATTGGCGCCGGCGCCGAGTGTTTTCCGGGTTGGCCCCGGTGGCGATGTAGAAGGCCTGCGCTGCCGGAGCCCGCCAATCGATCAACAGTGGTTCGTAGTCATTCGTCTCGTCCAGAAGACCGATGCGTCCGACGTAGGACCGCTCTCCCGAGACGGCATCCAGCCGGCCGAAGCACAGTCCGTCGTCGGCGACGTCCAAGCGTTGCGCCTGACTGGCCAGTGCGCGCACCTCGTCGTCGCGCTCGACCATGGCCGCACCGTTCTGCTGATCGACAGGCGCACGCAGGGTGCTGCGGTATCGCCCCTTAACGCGCGCACGCTCGGCGTCGAGCCGCACATAGAGCCCAGCGATGTACTCCCGCTCGGATTCCAGTTCTTCCTCGTATGTCGTCAACTGGACTTCCCCGTTTCCGTTCTCATTCATGGCATCTGACGTTCGGCCAGCGATTGTGCGGTATGACCGGGGCCTTGCCGCAAGGCCCCCTGTCCGATATATGTTGGAAGGGGCAGGTTGTTATACCGAGTCGACGGTCGTCTCCGTCCGCAATTCTTTGCGCCAGCTCCATAGCCCGACGGCGGCCATCACGGTGAGAAACGCGTATAGACCTGCCGTCAGGTTCAACCCCTTGAACAGATAAACACCTACGGAGAACGTGTCGGTGATGATCCAGAGTGCCCAATTCTCGATCCATTTTCGGTTCATCATGAATTGGGAGACGATACTGAGCCCGGTGATCACCGAATCAAGCTGAGGGGCATTGGAATCGGTGAACGTGATCAGGAACCCATACAGTCCCGCCACCAGGACCGCCAGGGACAACGCCAACGGCAGCCACGCCCGCCGTGGCGTCCGCCGCACCGCGACACCATGCCGATCCGGGCTTCCCCGCTGCCACAGGTACCAGCCCTGAGCGGCCAGCGCGATAAACATGACCTGCAGGGCAGCGTCGGCGTACAGGGTCTGCCGGCTAAAGACCACGATGTAGAACAGCGAGCTGACGATCGCGACCGGGAAGGTCCAAATATTCTGGCGGACAGCGAGGATCACGAACAGCACACCGGCCAGGCTGCCGATTAGCTCTGTCCAGTCCACCGCAACAGGCTAGCCGAGCACCAGTAAGCTCGCGCCATGGCGACACCGGCACCACTGCGAAGCTTCGCGTGGCTGGCCACGATCATCAGCGAGAGCGAGCCACACTGCGGCGATGTGCGTGTTGTGGCCATCGACGGCAGGGGCGCCGCCGGCAAGAGCACCTTTGCTGCACGACTACACGCAGCGGTATCGGCGACAACCCCGTCTACGGCGCTGCTGCACACCGACGACTTCGCGTCCTGGGAGACGTTCTTCGGGTGGTGGCCGCGGTTCGAGGAGCAGATTCTCGCGCCCTGGGCGCACGGCAACTTGGCGCGGTACCAGCGCTACGACTGGACGACCCGAGAATTCGGCCCACCGGAGCAGTGCGCACCGCCGTCGGTGCTGATTCTCGAGGGCGTCGGCTCGGGCCGCGCAGCCGCCGGCCGCTGGTTGAGTTCGCTGATCTGGGTGCAGACCGGCCAACTGACCCGTAGGCGCCGCGCTGAGGTGCGCGATGGCGAGGAGCTCCGCGAGTTCTGGCGATTGTGGCTCAACGAGGAGGAAGCGCACTTCCGTCGGGATCCCACCGCGGCACGCGCCGACCTCATCGTCGACGGCGATCCCGCGGTGCCACCGGACGACCCCGACCGCGACTTCCTGCTCGGCCGTTAGCGCAACGGCACCGTCGGCCCGTTCGGGTCAAGTGGCGCACAGCTGTCCTGCCCTACCGTCGTGGAGCATTTCGCCGCCGGGATCGCCGGGCGGTAGCCGACTGCGGTGCCTGCATCCCGGGTGATCTGGGTGTAGGTCTGGACGGCATCGGTGGGCACGCGCTTCAGTGCCGGATCACCCAGCGCGTCTACGGTGTAGAGGCCGAAACGTGGCCGGTAACTTCCCCATTCGTAGTTGTCGACCAACGACCAGTAGTTGTACCCGATGATCGGGATACCGTCGGCCTTGGCCCGCTGTAGCCAGAAGACGGTGTCGTTGAGGTACTGCGATCGGGTCACGCCGTCAGAGCGCGGCTTTCCATTGTCGGTGACCATGCCGTTCTCGACGATGTAGATCGGCAGCCCGGGGTATCGCTGCGCGTAATGCCGCGACACGTAGTAGATGTCCTCGGGCTGCAACTTTATGTTCCAGCGTGCGGCCATGCTCTGCGCCGAGGCTGGATTGTCCAGGGCGGTGCCGGTGTAGTAGTCGAAGCCCAGGTAATCCAGGCTGCCGGGGACCCGGTCGAAGAACGAACCCTCCAGACCCTTCACTCCGAAGCCTGCGAACTGCGCCAACACATCCGGGGGGATGTAGGCCTCGTTGGTGGTCACCTTGGCCTTGGGGTCGGCGTCGTGCGCGGCCCGGTACACCGCACGATGAGCCTGCGCAAGACGATCCAGGAAGCCTTCGAACTGATTGGGTTTGATCGCGCCGGTGCGCACCTCCATCGCCCCGAAAGCCAGCGGCTCGTTGATGCTGACCCACAGCACCCCTTGTCCGGCATAGCGTTTGGTGATTGCCTTGGCGAAGTCTTCGAACGCCGCGATGTTGTTCATGAAGCCGCCGCGGTCGGCGACCCAGCCCGGGTATACCCAGTGCATGAGCGTGATCATCGGGGTCATGCCGTTCTCGCGTAGCGTCGCGACGATGGAGTCGTAGTACGCCAGTTCCTTCTCGTCCCATTTGCCCGGCTCGGGCATCACCCGCGACCACTCCAGCCCGAATCGAAATGTATTGACGCCCATGGCATGAGCATTGGCGATGTCTTCGGCGTATCGATGGCGGAAATCATCGGCCTGCCGGTACGGGTCGACCGGGCCAGCCCCTAGTGGATCAGCCCCGGGCTCTACCGGCCTACCGGCGGTGCGATCGACATAGCGTCGCCAATTGCTGTCGGGAGCACTGCCCTCCACCTGGTAGCCCGCAGTTGCAGTACCCCAGTAGAACCCGCGATCCCAAGCGGAATCGTCCTTCGAACTCTCCTGCTGCGGGCTGCAAGCGGCCAATCCCAATGCCACTACGACTGCCGATGCCACTACGGAGACGATCCATTTCATACGAAAACCATACACTGTATGGTTTTCTAGGCCAGTAGCCGCTCCCACACCCGCCGCATGTGACTGCCCATGTCGATGGATGGATCCGACATCCACTGGATCTGAATGCCGTCTGCGGCCGCGATCAGCGCCGCCGCAGCGAATTCGGCATCGACATGCTCGGGAACCTCGCCCGCGGCCTGGCGCCCTCGCACGTACTCGGCGATGAGTGTGCGCATCCTTTCGTACCTGTCCCGCAGGTAAGCGCCGGCAGGGTGGCCCGGGTCAACTGCCGCGGCGGCCGCCAGTGAGAGATACACCGTCCCGGAGCCGGGCTTACTCGCCTTGTCGAGCATCGCTTGTGCGAGCACCTCGCCGGGGTCGATCTCGGAGTCCGAATTGCCATACCAATGTTCAAATCTGGCATCGGCATCGCGCTGGATCTCGGTGAGGATCACATCGCGCGTTGGGAAGTAGTGCATGAGCCCGGCCAGGCTGATGTTGGCCTCCTTGGCGATGACACGCATCGAGGCGCCGGCCTCCCCGTCGCGCTCCAACACCGTCAACGCCGCGGCGAGGATCTCCCGGCGCTTGGCCTCCCCTTTGGGATACCGCTTTGCATCAGGCCCAACAGCTGGCATTGCCCGAGGCTAGCGCACAAACAGTTCGGCCCCGCACAGGAACGAATCCTGGCGGGGCCGAATTGTTTTGAGAAACCTAGGCTTGGCCGACCTCGAACCGCGCAAAGCGGGTCACGGTGACACCGGCCTCGTCAAGCAGAGCCTTGACGGACTTCTTGTTGTCGGATACCGACGGCTGATCCAGCAGCACGACATCCTTGTAGTAGCCAGTCACGCGTCCCTCGACGATCTTGGGCAGCGCGGCTTCGGGCTTGCCCTCGGCCTTGGCGGTCTCCTCGGCGATGCGACGCTCATTCTCGACCACGTCGGCCGGAACGTCTTCGCGCGTCAGGTACTTGGCCTTGAGCGCAGCGATCTGCAGCGCCACAGAGTGCGCGGCACCCTCGTCTGAACCGGTGTACTCGACCAGCACGCCCACGGCCGGCGGCAGGTCCGCGGCGCGCTTGTGCAGGTATGCCTCGACAGTTCCATCGAAGTACGCCACCCGGCGCAGCTCCAACTTCTCGCCGATCTTGGCGGCCAGGTCGGCGATCGCCTGCTCAACGGTCCGGCCGTCCTCGACCTTGGCGGCCAGGAGGGCGTCGACCTCGCCGATCTTGCCGGCTGCGGCCGCACCGACGATGGCGTCGGCCAGGCCCTGGAACTCGGCGTTCTTGGCGACGAAGTCGGTCTCGGAGTTCAGCTCGACAAGTGCGCCGTCACGCGCGACAACCAGGCCCTCGGCGGTGGCACGCTCGGCACGCTTGCCGACGTCCTTGGCACCCTTGATGCGCAGCACCTCGACGGCCTTGTCGAAATCACCGTCGGACTCGGCCAGGGCGTTCTTGCAGTCGAGCATTCCGGCACCGGTCAGTTCCCGGAGCCGCTTCACATCGGCGGCTGTGAAATTCGCCATTTAGCCTTCCTCGGTTGTGGTTTCGGTGGTCTCGGCCGCGGGCGCAGCACCGTCATCGGTGGTTGCGACAGCGGAGGCAAGCAGTTCCTGCTCCCACTCGGCAAGCGGCTCGGCGGCCTCTGGCTTCTCGTCGCCACCGGCCAGGCCGGAGCGGGCCTGCAGGCCCTCGGCGATCGCGGAAGCGACGACCTTGGTGAGCAGCGCGGCGCTGCGGATCGCGTCATCGTTGCCCGGGATCGGGTAGTCGACGACATCGGGATCGCAGTTGGTGTCCAGGATCGCGATGATCGGGATGTTCAGCTTGCGGGCCTCGGCTACGGCGAGGTGCTCCTTGTTGGTGTCCACCACGAAGATCGCCGACGGCACCTTCTGCATGTCCCGGATACCGCCGAGGCTGCGCTCAAGCTTGTTCTTCTCACGCGTGAGCATGAGGATTTCCTTCTTGGTGCGTCCCTCGAAGCCACCGGTCTGCTCCATCGACTCCAGCTCCTTGAGGCGCTGCAGACGCTTGTGAACAGTGGAGAAGTTGGTGAGCATGCCGCCCAGCCAGCGCTGGTTGACGTAAGGCATGCCAACGCGAGTCGCCTCTTCGGCGATGGGCTCCTGAGCCTGCTTCTTGGTGCCGACGAACATGACCGACCCACCGTGGGCGACGGTCTCCTTGACGAACTCGTACGCCTTGTCGATGTAGGTCAGCGTCTGCTGCAAGTCGATGATGTAGATGCCGTTGCGGTCGGTGAAGATAAACCGCTTCATCTTGGGGTTCCAACGACGGGTCTGGTGCCCGAAGTGCGCGCCGCTGTCAAGCAGCTGCTTCATAGTTACTACAGCCATGAGTCCATGGTTCCTTTTGTCGGTTGTCGCCCCGGATCGGGTGATCCTGGGCCCTAGCGTCTGCTGATGCCGGAACCCATTCCTCGATTCCCGAAGGAAACCCTGGATGGGACCGCCCGGCATGCTGGTCACGAGTTCGTGTACAGACGCGCGAAGTCAACCCGCTAGGCGAGTTGCGGTCATGAGTTTACATGCTGCGACGAGTGCTTTTCGCCACGCACCGAAGCATCGGGCGCGCGGACCCCGGAGGTTGTCCACAGGGCCGGAATGGCTCTTTCCTCCACCACAATCGTCCGGTCACGATGATGTCGTGAGGTTCAGAAGGGTCGGCTGTCCTGGACTGATCCTGGCCGTGGCGCTGACCGCCTCCCCCGCGGCCACCACCGCACCGGGTGACACGGGTGATCGTTTCGGCTGGCCACTACGTCCTCAACCTGCGGTAACCCGGCACTTCGACAAGCCGCGGGAGCGTTGGAACCGGGGCCATCGCGGGGTCGATTTAGCCGGCTTCCCCGATCAGCGGGTGGCCGCGGCTGGGCCGGGCATCGTGGTGTATGCAGGATCTCTCGCCGGTAGGACGCTGGTCTCGATCGAACACGTCGGCGGCCTGCGCACCACCTACGAGCCGGTTACCCCGCTGGTCAAGCCTGGTCAGCGCGTGAGCGAAGGATCGGTCATCGGGACACTACGGCCCGGACATCCCGGCTGCGATGGTGCAGCCTGTTTGCACTGGGGCGCGCTGCGCGGGCCTGCTTCAGCGGCGAACTACCTGGATCCGCTGGGACTGTTGGCCGCTACGCCGCTACGGCTCAAACCGCTTCAGGCGGGCTGACAGATGTCGACGTGCGCGGGCTTTCCAGTGGCCTGCGACAGCCTGGTGACCGCGTCATGGAATCTGTCGAGTGCGTCCTGTTCGCTGACCACTTGGTAGAACGCACGCATCTCACCGCCGTTGGCCATGCACACCCACCACGGCGGGTACACATCAGCGGTCGCCGTTCCCGGTACCACGAGTCCGAGGCCTACAAAGGCGGTAGTGGCCGCCACCAGAATTCCGGCGCGCATGCTTGGAACTCTAATCATCGGACCGATTTCGACCAGGCCCTTGCCCACAATTCCAGCGGGGCCAGCGCGACGAGCAACGCCTTGCCCACCGCCGTCAGCGAGTACTGCCCATCTTGGCTCCGCACGATGTGGGCGGCGGTCAGCTCGCTAAGGCGTGCGGTGAGGACGCCGCTCGATACCTCCCCGACCTCGCTCATATGCTGCCTGAGCTCCGGAAAGGTCTTTGACCCGGACCGCAGCTCCCAGAGCGCCAGAATGGCCCAACGGCGACCGAAAAGGTCGAATGCCGCGTTGAGCGGCTGCCCGGAACCGGACCCCCGCACGGGCTTGCCCGGGCGTGGCGTGGCAACCCCGTCGGGCGACTCCGCCTCCGATATCCCGGCACTGGCGATGATCGTGATCAGTCGGCCGGCACGCTCGGCCATCTGCTCCGCGCTCTGCTCGGGATGCCGGATCCACCAGGTGATCATGGCGCCGACCATGCCCATCCAGCCCTGCGTGAGCACACCGATGTCCTGCGGGTCGCGCAACTCGGTGGCCGCACTTCCCACCGCGGCCACGCCCTGGCCGGCCAGAGCAGCGAGACGCATTCTGGCGATCCGGGCAGCCGCCAGCGCATCACTGCCCTCGGGCAGCGTCTGATCCCAGATCACCAGCCAATCAGATGGGCGGGGTGCCAACGCCTGAAAGATGACCTGCAGCACGGCCCGCGGCAACGCGAGTGTGGGCGGAGCCGCCTCCATTGCAGCAGCGATGTGGTCACCGACGATCGCTCCAGCGCGCTGCACACACGCGATGTACAGCTGCTCCTTGGACCCGAAATATGCCAGCACCATGGGCTTGGACACGCCGACCGCCGATGCCACCGCCGCCAGGGACATGCCCGCGTATCCGCTGCGGCCGAACTCCTGGCACGCGGCATCGAGGATCTGTTGCTCCCGCTCGGCGCGGGGCATGCCCTTGGTACCTGCCCGTGTCACCAGTCCCTTGTACCAGCCTCAAGCCTTCCCATGCCGAGTATTCATGTGCGCGGCATCACAGTAGACCGATCGGTGTGATGTTCATATGACCAACTGTTAAATTAACAATCGGCCAGTTAACGTCAACGCTCACCAACCGGATCAATGAGGAGCTGGAATGCGTGGCGCGTGGGTGTATCTGGTATCGACGGCGGTCCTCTGTATCGCCGGGGCCTACATAGCCCATCTGCGGCTCAGCGACATTCCTGACCCTGCCATCGGCCATTCGGCCAAGCCCCCAGTCATCGGCAAGCCACGGGACAAGGTCGTCGAATACCGGCTCGACGGGCCCGCAGGCAGCGCGATCACGGCGTCCTACTTGGACGTCGACGGCGCCGTCCGCGAAGTGTCGGGGACACTCCCCTGGCAGACCACCCTGCACGCCAAACAACTTGTCGTCCCAGCGGGACTCGTCGCGCAATCCAGTTCGGGACAGATGTCTTGTCGCATCACGATCGACGGGCTCACACGTGACCAAAGCGCGGCCGACGCATCGGCCGTCTCCTGTCAGGTGGCGGTGGCGTGAATCTCTTGGACAAGTTTCGCGTACAGGTATGGGACAAGTTGTGGGCCGGCCCCGCCGACGTGGCACCCACACCGGGACGACCGCTGCTGGCGCGGCTGCTCTACCGGTTCTCCATACCTATCCTCGTGGTGTGGCTTGGTGCGGCCGGCATTCTCAATCTCGCTGTGCCCCAGCTGGAAACGGTGATCAAACAGCACGCCCGCTCGTTTCTGCCCGATGACGCCGCCTCTGTACAGGCGATCTCGAAGATGGGCGATTACTTCGGCGGTTCCGGTACCAACAACTTTGTCTATCTCCTCCTCGAGGGCGAAGCTCCGCTGGGCGCCGAGGCGCACCAGTACTACTCGTCGATCCTTGATCGGATCAACCAGGACAAGAAGCACGTCAACTCCTCCATGGATCTGTGGTCGGATCCGCAGTTCGCGCCGGCCAACGAAAGTGCCGACGGGAAGGCCGCATACGTCCTGATCAACCTCAAGGGCAATATGGGGACTGCCCTGGCCATGGAATCGACCGCGAAGATCCGCGAACTCATCGCCCAGTACCCGCCGCCCAAAGGAATCACCGCGCACCTGACGGGCCCCTCCGCGGTGGTGAACGACGAGCTGGTGTCAATCAACGACTCGATCCTGATCCTGCTGATCGCATGTGCGGGGCTGGTGGGCCTCATCTTGTTGGTGGTGTACCGCTCGCCGATCACCATCGCACTGCCACTACTCGTCGCGGGAGCGGGGCTTGCCGTCGGTCGACCCATCGTCGCGTTCCTCGGCGAACACCAAGTCATCGGCGTGTCGATCTTCGCCTCGGCGCTACTGGCGGTGATCGTGCTGGGCGCCGGAATCGACTACGGCATTTTCCTTTTGGGCAGATACCAGGAGGCACGGCGAGCCGGCGAAGACCCGGTCGAGGCCTACTACACGGCCCTGGCAGGGGTGCAACACATCATTATCGCCTCGGGGCTCACCGTTGCCGGGGCGACAGCCTGCATGGTCTTCACCCGCCTGGCCATCTTCAGTACGTCGGGGCTGCCCTGCACGGTTGCGGTGGTGGTCACCCTCGCCGCAGCGCTGACTCTCGCGCCCGCCGCGCTGGCTGCGGGTAGCAGATTCGGATTCTTCGAGCCGCGCGAAGAGAAGTCGCAGCGCCGGTGGCGGCGCATCGCCACGTACGTGGTGCGGTGGCCGGGGCCGGTGTTGGCAGGCAGCTTGGCCGTGCTCGCGATCGCATTTCTGGCGGTACCCGGGTTCCGGCCCAGTTACAACGAGCGGCAAGCTCAGCCCAGCGACTCCCCCGCGAACGTCGGCTTCGCCGCCTCGGACCGTCATTTGCCGCCAAATATCATGTCCCCCAGCGTCTTCATCGTGGAAGCAGACCACGACATGCGCAACTCCGCGGATCTGATCGCCCTGGCGAAAATGAGCAATGCCGTACTGAATATCCCCGGCATCAGCAACGTGCAGGGCATCACCCGGCCGCTGGCGGCCCCCTTGGAACTGGGGACACTGCCCGCGCAAGCCGGTTATGTCGGTGGGCGGCTGACCCAAATGACCAAACTGCTTACGCAGCGCATCGAGGACCTGACCGCTCTCAGCGGCCGGGTGGGCCAACTTTCGCTGACAGTGCGGGGCTTGGAACAGGCGCTGCGCACCGGCACCGTAGGTGCGACCCAGATACATTCAGGTGCAACGGAATTACGCACCAGCCTGGCCGCCGTGGTGCAGAAGGTCGACTCGTTGCGCGGGACGGCCAAACCCGCCGAGGACTTCATCGGCGGGATCCCGAACTGCCGCGATAACGACTATTGCCAGGCCGCACTCACCGGGTTCTCCCTCTTCGACGATCTGCACCGTTTCGACGGGCTTGTCGGCAATCTGGTGAACGGAACCGGCACGCTGGCACAGACCTTGCCTGCACTCGGTGCGCAGCTGCCGGGACTCAAGGACTTCATCACCCAGGTCAACGCGGTTATCGCACCACTGCAGAGCACCCTGCAAGTCCTGCTGCCCCAGGTCACCGAGATCACTCAGTTCACCGATGACCTCAGCAAGAGCTTCACGGCAGGCGACCCGAGCAACTCCTTCTTCATACCCACGCAGGCCTTCGAGAATCCACTCTTCAAAAGCGCTATGCCGTACTTCTTCTCCCCCGACGGCAAAGTGACCCGGATGGTCGTCACTCCGGAAAAGGAGGGGTTCAGCCAGGAGGCCATGGACCTGAGCTCCGAGATCATCCCGACGGCACTGCAGTCCATCAAGAGCACATCGTTGGCAGGCAGCACGGTGAGTATCGGAGGGCCGGGCGGCACCCTGCTGAACATCGAGGCCTTCACCCGTGAGGACTTCATTACCAGCGCCGTGGCCGCGTTCGCCTTCGTGTTCTGCGTGATACTGATCCTGCTGCGCAGCCTCGTCGCCGCGATGGTGGTCATCGGGACTGTCGCGCTGTCCTACGTCTCGGCGCTGGGCCTCACCGTGTTTGTCTGGCAGGACCTCGTTGGCATCCCGCTGCATTGGTCGGTGGCACCACTGTCATTCGTGTTCCTTGTCGCCGTCGGCGCCGATTACAACATGCTGCTGGTGGCCCGGTTCCGGGAAGAGATACACGCGGGCATCAAGACGGGTGTCATCCGCTCTATGGCCAACACCGGCGGGGTGGTGACAACCGCGGGCCTGGTCTTCGGTTTCACCATGTTCGCGATGATCGTTGCGCCGGCCCGCAACATCGCCCAGCTCGGTACGGCGGTCGGTCTCGGCCTGCTGATGGACACCCTGATCGTGCGATCGTTCCTCGTGCCCGCCATCGCGACCCTGCTGGGCCGCTGGTTCTGGTGGCCAGTGGTGATACACGACAGAGCCGCCAGCCGCGACGCGGTCCGCCAGGGCGCGACGCCCTCGGGCCCGCACGATCACGCACAGCTCGTAGGTGCGTCGCGATGACATACGCGGATTCCGCTCAATACCAAGGCAGGTGAGCAACACATGCGGTGGCGCGGCCTTTCATCAACCGGTGGAACCCACACCTCTGTCGAGATGCGCTTAGGCACAAGATATCTCGATGACCACAGGTGCGAATTGAACCTCGGCCCACTACAGCTCAGCATTGTCACACCGCACGCTTGGAACCGCGGGTAACGGCCGTGCTTACGGGAGCCGGGTTCGCCGCAGTGCTTCTGTTCCTGGTGGTGGTGGCCCTGTGGGCGGCCGGTGGGAATGGCGGGTCGATGAGCTACTACCAACGCGAAGTGGACCGCATGATGCGCAAGCAATCACGGCAAGAAAAGGCGAGTTTGGAGGCGCGAACCCGCCGTAACCGACGGCAACGCTGGAGGAGTCGCGTCCACCCTGCTCAGGCATGCCGACGGAAACACGAGCACGAGACCTGAGTGCCTCACGACATCACGCCCGCGGATGCGCCTGATCGTGGACGGCTCGTAGACGCGCCACGGTGACATGGGTATACAGCTGCGTGGTGGCCAGCGTGGAGTGTCCAAGCAGCTCCTGAACGACACGCAAGTCCGCACCGCCTTCCAGCAGATGCGTTGCGGCGCTGTGCCGCAGACCATGCGGGCCGATATCCGGGGCTCCTGGCACGGCGGACATGGTCTGATGCACCACGGTGCGAACCTGACGCGGATCGATACGCCGGCCACGCGCACCCAGGAGCAGCGCGGCACCCGAGCCCGAGTTGGCGAGATCCGCCCGACCGCGCTCCAGCCACGCCGTCAGCGCATCGGCGGCGGGACCTCCAAACGGCACGGTGCGCTCCTTGTCGCCCTTACCCAAGACGCGCAACACCTTTCGCGACCTATCGATATCGTCCACATCCAAACCGCAAAGCTCACTGACCCGAATCCCGGTGGCGTAGAGCATCTCCACGATCAGCCGATCCCGCAGTGCCATCGGATCATCTTGCTCGGCACCCGAATGCGCGGCTTCCATCGCCGCCACGGCCTGGTCTTGTCGTAGCACCGCAGGGAGGGTGCGTCGAGATTTGGGCTGTTGTAGGCGTATCGCGGGATCCGTCTTCATCAATCCGCGACGGGTCGCCCACGCGGTGAAAATCTTCGCCGCCGAAGTACGCCGCGCGACCGTAGACCGCGCCGCACCCTGCCGGGCCTGAGCGCCGAGCCATGACCGCAACACCGGCAATGACAGATCAGCCAGGGACGCCTGCGGATTGGTCGCCGACAAGTGATCAAACAACGAGGTGAGATCGCCACGATAGGCCCGTTGGGTGTGTACCGACCGTCCGCGCTCCAGCGCCAGATGCTCGGCGAACTCGTCGAGAATCGCGGTCAGCTGCGGAGTCACTCCCTCACGGTAGCTTCGGCGGCCGCTAGCTCCTGCTTCCACACGCGGAAAGTCTCCTCGGTTCGCCCACGGCGCCAATAGCCCGAAATCGAGGCGGCCCACTTCGGTGCGACCCCACGTTCCTTGCGTATGTACGGCCGCAGGTTGTGCATGACGGTCTGAGCCTCGCCGTGGATGAATACCTGCACCTGTCCGGGCAGCCACTCCGCCGAGCGCACCGCTGCCACCAACGGGGCGTTATCCCCCGCCAGGCTCTCATCGACCTCGTCGGCACCAGCGCCCCGGTGAACCCAGACAATCTCGACATCGCCGCGGGTGTCGAAGGCGATCTCATCCTGCGGGCCTGCTACCTCGATGAACACCTTGGCGCGGGCGCCCTCTGGAAGCGCTTGCAGGGCGACGGTGATCGCCGGGACGGCCGATTCATCGCCGGCGAGCAGATGCCAGTCAGCGGCGGGATCTGGCGAGTAGGCGCCGTGCGAGTCGGTGAGATACAACTTGTCACCTGCCGTGGCCCGTGCAGCCCACGGGCCCGCCACCCCAGTGTCGCCGTGCACCACAAAGTCGATGGCGATCTCGCGACGGTCGGCATCCACGGAACGGATGGTGTACGTGCGCACCGTGGCCTGCATGTCGCGCGCCTGATCGATGTCGCGCGGACCAGGCCCTTCGTGGCCCTCGGGAAGGAATATCAGCTTGGCGTAGCTGTCGGTATCCGCGTTGGCCTCGAAACCGTCGAATCCGTTACCGCCAAGCACCACCCGGGTGATGTGCGGAGTCACTTGTTCGGTGCGAACGACCTGTAACTCGTGGAGCGGGCGTGCCATATCGCCTCCTGCGTCGAATCCTCCATGTCAATTGCCTTGACTATACGGAGGAATGCCCGTGAATGGGCGCCCTCGTCAGGGCAGCATGCCCCTGACGATCAGCTCTGCGGCGGCCTCGGCGTGCGCGTGCACCTGATCCGGATCGAACACGGCATCGCCGAAGACGGTACGAGCCAGCGCTCCGCTACTGAACAAGGCGGCGGTGCCGGATGTGATGAGAAAGAAGCTGGTCTGCAGCGGTACATCGCGCAGCTCTCCTGCCTTGACCGCCTCCTCGTACACCGGCCCGAGTCGTTCTTGCATGGGGATGACGTAGGCCTGACAGATGTGTTGCAGCCGCTCGCTGTCCTGGCCCGCCTCGATGTCCATGATCCGGATCAATTCGGGGTGTTCGGCCGCGAAGATCACAAACATCTTGATGAATCGTTTGATCCGCTCCGCGGAATTCAGGCTCTCGTCGTCATCTGCCAGCACCTTGTCGACGATCGCCTGAAATCCCCAGTCGACGGCCGCGTACCACAGCTGTTCCTTGGACGAAAAACGTTGATGTAGCAGGTTATGGCTTACGCCCAGCTCACGATTGAGGGTGCGCATCGACATGCCCTGATAGCCGTGCGTGGCGAACGCTTGCAGCGCCGCGGTGAAGATCGCGTCGGCCGACACTCCCTCGCCGCCTTTGCGCGGCCGGCCACGAGGGCGCCGCGTCAACTCACCCGCTTCAGTCACGAAATCCGCCACATCCTTCCTTCCCAACCATCATCCCCCCATTGGCTGGCAATCGCGTTCAGGCCTTCCGCACAACGGTCATGATCTTTATCGGGATTGCCGAATGCCACCGTTACGCCGGGCATACTGGCGCGATGGATACCTGGTTGTGGATCTGCGCCGGTGTGCTCGCCGTGGTGCATCTCGGCGCGGGCGTGTTCAAACTGATCACCCCGTACGAAAAGATCGCCGCCAATCCCAACCTCGCCTGGGCCACCGATTTCACACCTCACGTGGTCAAGGCGATCGGCGGGATGGAAGTGCTCGGCGGAATCGGCGTGGTCCTCCCGCACGCCACCGGGATCGCCCCGGTGCTGAGTCCGCTTGCCGCTGCCGGACTCGCAGTGTTACAGGCGGGGGCCTTTGGTGTTCATGTCCGCCGCAATGAATGGAAATTGACCATGGTCAACGTGATCCTCATCGTGCTTGCGGTATTCGTCGCGTTCGAGTGGTACGCGTTGCCGACCTCCGGACAGTGACTACGGCACACCCACGAGATCGGTCTGCGCGCTGCACAATTCGCTCACATACGCGGCGAAGGCCTCAGCTTCCGGCGTGGCGCCTTTTTCTCTCCACACCAGCGTGAGGCGCCCGCGCATCACCTCATCGGACAGGTCGATCTGGCGAACTCGGTCCAGACGATCAGCAGGAAACTCCGGCGCTACGGCGACGCCCAGATCCCGGGTAACGAGGTGATTCATCATGTCGACTGAGCTCGTCTCGAAGGCGATGTCAGGAACGAATCCTTGTGCCAGGCAAGCCTGATCAAGAATTTTCCGAACCCCGGACCCCTGCGGATGACTGATGAGCGCACGGTTGCGCAGATCCTCAAGACTGATCGACGCACGCGATGCCAAGGGGTCGTCGCGATGGACGATGGCCACGATGTTCTGTTGGGTGAGAAGCTGCTCGCGTAACAGCGGGGGCGTTGACGAGCCCTGCCCGACCACGGCGACGTCGAGTTTGCGTTCTAGCACCGCCGCCGTGAGTTGATCCGATCGCGCTTCGGTCAGTGTGATCGACACTGCGGGATGCGCTTGGTGGAACGCGGCCAAGGCATCGGCGAGTAACGGCAGCGGATGATCGACCGTTCCAATAGCCAGATGCCCACACAGGACACCCGCCATGGCGCTTGCGGTCGACCGTATCTTGCCCACGGTCTGAAGTGCCGTTTCGGCGAGCGGGAACAACATCTTGCCAAACTCGGTCAGCTTGAGCGCTCTGCTCGAACGGTCGAAAAGCTCGTGGCCGAGCTCCCGCTCCAGTCTCCGGACCTGAGCACTTACCCAAGGCTGAGCGACATGCAAAGCCTCCGCGGCGCGGGTGAAATTCGAGTGTTCCGCGACCGCGAGAAAGTACTCAAGCTGCCTCAGTTCCATAGCGAATCACCCCACAGGCCAGACAGGAGTTACCGCGGTTGACAAGGCAGGGTCAGTAGTTGATGAGCCAAAGCGGCCCAAACTTGGCCACTCCCAGCGCGATGAAAAGGACCGCAATGATCATCGCCGTGGCGAGGTCGTTCATGTGCTCGATGGGGCTGCTCGATTCAGCCTTGTGGGACTCGTAAATCTGAAATCCGGGCTCCATGCCGCGCTTCCTTCCTACTTTGGTTGAACAACTGTTCTGGAAAATCGATCTGGGGATGCAACCGGCAAGGGTCGCCGTATCACTCAACCGAGAATGGTCTTGCGATCCGAGTGGAAGAATGTGATGAGTGTCGTTGCACCACATATTAATCCGACAGTGAGTATCACCTTGGATCCGCTGTAGACCGAGGCAATGACCCCGCCTGTTGCAGCACCGAGGATGAACGACAGGTAGAGCATTGCGTACCCAAGCCATTCAAAGACCGAACCCTTGCCAAAGAGATGGCGTTCGATTCCTTGCCCCAACTTGACCACGGTTCCCGTGACATAGCTCAAGGGAATGGCGGTTTCACCCTTCTTCACAAACGACGTGTTGAGTGCTCCAATCGAGAAGGCCAACAACAGAATCGGCGTGAAATGCACGTCAATGTTCGCCGTGAAACTCCGGTCCTGATAGAAGTCGACCGCGGCAGCCGCGAGGAGACCCACCGTGGTCAGCACCGTCGCACCGTGCGGATGATTCTTCCAAAATTTTCTCCGGCAGAAGGAGGCAACGATCACCCCGAACAGGAAGGCCCCGATCATCGAGATAGCGGCAATCGGACCCGCACCCGCCACCTGCTGTTTGTCGGTGACCTTGAACCACGTCAGCACCGCACGTTCGGTGTTTCCGGTCATGAATGTCACGAAGTAGCCTGCGCTGTGCAGGAAGGCGACCGCGCCGACCATGCCCGCAAGTCCCGAAAGCAGCCACGAAAGCCTAGCCTCGCTGCCGATTGCGGCCTCACGAGTTATGACGGCATCGGCGGTCTTAGACACCACTGCATCGCCCTTGCGATTGTCCATTTCCACGTCATCCTGAGATCTGTTATCTAAAGTCATGGACCCGCTGCTCTTCCGGTTCATGGTGGCCAACTCAGGGCTTGTCGATGTCGCCGACGTGGCCGTGCAGGACGATGCGTCCGTCGGCCAGTTTGTAGGTCAGGTACACGATGGCGAGCTTGTTGGCCTTGACC
>NZ_LJYH01000032.1:0-133940 GCF_001440005.1 Mycobacteroides sp. H001 | reverse complement strand
GTCCCCGACCTGGGTCGTCTCCCACCACCCGCCCACAGGGGGCCATCACCCGTGGCACCACCGGGATCAACCGGCTGCGCCGCAGTGACCGCTGGCTGGTCCATCACCCCGAGGTGCAGGCAGTGCTGGCCGGTGCCGCCGACCCCCTGGTGGTCGATCTGGGATACGGCGCCATGCCCACCACCACCCTGGAGCTGGCCTCACGGCTGCGGACGGTTCGCAAGGATGTCCGGGTGGTGGGGCTGGAGATCGATCCGGCACGGGTGGTTCCCCCGCGTGACGGGGTCCATTTCGGTCTCGGCGGATTCGAGCTGGCAGGCCACACACCGGTTCTGGTGCGCGCCTTCAACGTGTTGCGCCAGTATCCGGAATCGGAGGTGGCGCAGGCCTGGACTATGATGGCGGCGCGGCTGGCGCCCGGCGGGCTCATCATCGAGGGCACCTGCGACGAGCTCGGCCGCCGCTGCGCCTGGCTACTGCTCGACGCGTCCGGACCGCGAACACTCACTCTCGCCTGCGATCCCTTCGATATCGACAAGCCATCCGATCTGGCCGAGCGACTACCGAAAGCCCTTATTCACCAAAATGTTCCGGGCCAGCCCATCCACGATCTACTCGCCGCGGCCGACCGCTGTTGGGCGTCGGCAGCACCGCACGGCGTGTTCGGCCCCCGAGTCCGTTGGCGAATGATGTTGAAATCACTGCGCGACAACGGTTTTCCTGTCGAGCCACAACGCCGACAGGTTCGTGATTGCATCTTGACGACACCGTGGGCAGCCGTCGCGCCACTGGCCTAGGCTTGGGGGCATGCGGATAGTGTTGGCGCAGATCACCAGCAGCGCCGATCCCACCGAGAACCTGGCCACCGTCGCGGCCAGGGTGCGTGACGCCGCCGACCAGGGCGCCGCCCTGATCGTCTTCCCGGAAGCCACCATGTGCCGATTCGGTGTACCCCTGCGCCCCGTCGCGCAGCCGGTGAACGGCCCCTGGGCAGACGGAGTCCGCACGATCGCGCAGGAGGCGGGACTGACCGTCGTCGTCGGGATGTTCACCCCCGCCTCGGACGGACGCGTCCACAACACGCTGCTGGCCACCGGCCCCGGCGTGGACACCCACTACGACAAGATCCATCTCTACGACGCGTTCGGCTTCCGTGAGTCGGCGACCGTCGCGCCCGGGGACAACCCGGTGCTCATCACGGTCGACGGTGTCACCGTCGGACTGACCACGTGCTACGACATCCGCTTCCCCGCCCTCTACACCGACCTGGCACGAAGCGGCGCGCAAGTGATCACGGTCAGCGCGTCCTGGGCCGCCGGGACCGGAAAATGGGATCAATGGACGCTGCTGGCACGGGCGCGGGCGGCCGATTCGACATGCTTCATCGCCGCATCCGACCAAGCGCTGCCCGCTCTGGAGGCACCTGCCAGCGGATCACCGACAGGGATCGGCGGCAGTCTGCTGGCCTCACCCACCGGCGAACTCATCGCACAGGCAGGTCCGGAACCGGAGCTCATCGTCGCGGATTTGAACCTGGACGCGGTTGCCGAGACCCGCAAGATCTTGCCCGTCCTTAACCCGTCCTCAGTCGAATAGGGCACAATCGCGCGGGTGACGACACCGCCTCAGCCGCCGCTCGGACCACCTGGATCGACACCTCCCGAGCCTTCGCCGTGGCAACCGCCGTCCCAGCAGGTTCCGCCCGCGCAGCAGGAGCACGCACCGACCCCGCCGCCGGAGCAGCTGCCAACCCAGCAGAGCCCGGTGGCGCCGCCGCCGGTCGAACCCCCGCCCGCAGAGGCACCGCCGCAGCCCGCCGAACCCGAGAAGGGTCGCGACTACAGGTCGCTGGTACTCATCGCGGTCATCGTCGTCGCCGTGTTCGTGGCCGCTGTACTCGGTATCGAGCTCTACGCACGCCAGCGGACCAGCAGCGAGGTGAACGCCGCCACCTCGTGCCTGGTGCAGGACGGCGCGACCGCGTCGTTCGGCCCGATGCCGCTCGTTGTGCAATACCTCGGCAATCACATCGATAAACTCACGATCAAGACCGCGGGCAACCAGATCGCACAGGCCAAGAAGATGTCCGTCGCCATCACGGTGCGTGACATCTCGCTGAAGAAGACCGCGGACTCGCTCGGCACGATCGGTCGCCTCGACGTGGAAGTGTCCTGGCCGACCGCCGGCATCACCGAGAGCGCCCGTGACCTCGTACCGGGAATGCTCGGCTCGTTGGTGGGCGATGCGACCACCAATGAATCCACCGGTGAGGTGACGCTGAGCGCTGCCGGAGGGCTGGCCCAGATCACCACCAAGCCGGTCATCAAGGACGGCATGGTGACGCTGCAGTCCGAGAACGTCTCCGCGTTTATCGGGCTGCCGCGCGAGATCATCCAGCCGGCGCTCGACACCTTCTCGAAGGGACTCGTCGGCGGCCAATACCCGATGGGGCTCAAGGCCCAAGAGGTCAAGGTCACCAACGACGGCATCACGGTGAAACTGTCGAGCACCAATCAGCCGATGAAGCCGGTCGAGAACCCCTGCCTGCAGAACCTGTCGTTCTAGTGCAGAAAGCCGTCCAATACGGCGCGGCTACTCGATAGACCGAGCCGGGTCGCGCCGGCCTGAAGCATGGCCGCGGCATCCTGCGCCGTGCGGATACCGCCACTCGCCTTGACCTCGAGCCGGCCGCCGACCGTCTCGGCCATGATCCGCACGGCCTCCACCGAGGCTCCGCCCGCCGGGTGAAATCCGGTGGAGGTCTTCACGAAATCGGCGCCGGCGGCCTCACTCACCCGGCTTGCCTGGCGGACGGCCTCGGCACCGCCATGTTCCAGCAGCGCCGCGGATTCGATGATGACCTTGAGGGTCGCCGACGGGATCGCACGCCGGACTGCCTCGATATCGGCCTGTACCGCGGCGAAATCGCCTGCGACCGCAGCGCCGACGTCGATCACCATGTCGATCTCCGCTGCACCCGCGGCCACGGCAAGGGCCGCCTCATGCGCCTTGACGGACGAAAGATGTTTTCCCGACGGAAATCCCGCGACCGCCGCAACAATCAGCCCGGGAGCCTCCACCGGCAGCATCGAAGGCGAAACGCATACGGCGAGCACTCCGAGATCGGTGGCCTCGGCGATGAGGGCTTGCACGTCCTCGGGTGTCGCTTCGGGTTTGAGCAGGGTGTGGTCGATGCGTGCGGCGACCTCCCCGCGCGTGGGCCAAACCGCCGGTGTGCCTACCGAATCCGTCATGGGCGTAGCGTCCCATACGTGACCTCCCAGCATGAGCGTGCGGTCGTGTTCGCTGCCCTTCACCAGTCCGGGACATTCGTGGTCCCCAACCCGTGGGATGCCGGGTCGGCCCGGATCCTCACCGGTTATGGCTTCCCCGCACTGGCCACCACCAGTGCCGGGTTGGCCTTCTCCCTCGGCCGGCAGGACGGCGCCAACCTGGTCAGCCAGGCCGAGACGCTGGCCAACGCGTCCCACATCGCGGCGGCCACGCACCTGCCGGTTTCGGCAGACCTGGAGAACGGCGGCCCCACCATCGGGGACATCGCCATGACCATCCGCGAAGCGGCGGCCTCGGGGTTGGTCGGCGGGTCGATCGAGGATGCCACCGGGATTCCGGACGCCCCGATCTTCCCGCTCGCCGAGGCGGTGGACCGCATCACGGCGGCAGCGCACACGGTGCGCGATCTCCCCTTTCCGTTCACGCTCACGGCCCGTGCCGAGAACTTTCTGTATGGCCGGGCAGACCTGGCCGACACCATCACACGACTGCAGGCATACGCCGATGCCGGTGCCGACGTGGTGTACGCACCGGGCCCGCCGGACGCAGACGCGGTCCGCGCGGTGTGCGCGGAGGTGGATCGCCCGGTCAATCTGCTGGCCGCCGGATTCGTGCTCAACCATTCGGTTGACGAGATCGCCCAGTGGGGCGTGCGCCGGATCAGTCTCGGGTCCGCGATGGCACGTGCGGCACTCGGGGCGTTTGTCGACGGAGCACGGGAAATCGCCCAGCATGGCACCTTCGGATTCGCGAGCCGAGCCATCCCCTATCCGCAAGCCAACGCCCTGTTTCCGTAAACCTTGCGGTGCACGTGCTCGGCCAGATACGCGACTAGCCCGCGGGAATCAGTCCTACGACACCGCTGCACATCTGCCGGAAGTTGACGATCCCGAAGATGCTGCCGCCGGGGACCAATTGGCATCCCGCGCGCCCACCGGTCATCGGGCCGCTGCCGCCACCGCCACATTCCGGCCACGCACCAAGGCCTTGCGACTGCAAAACACTCTCGGCAACGGCAATCTGCTGTTCACGGGAAGCATCGGCAGGATTACCCACACCGCCATGAGATGCCCACGTGGACGGCTTGAATTGCAGGCCACCATAGAAACCATTGCCGGTATTTGCCGACCAGTTTCCACCGGATTCACATTCGGCAATCGCGTCCCAATTCACAGAGTCGGCCGACGCGACGCTCGCGGTCATAGATAGCGACATCGCAAACAGCACATTCATGATCAGACACACCGCACGCCTATCGCGTACCCATCGTGCCCGGTCCATGACGACCTTCATGTCACTGCACCCCGATCCTCTGTGCCCGGAGAGATCACGTGATGCGTGATGTACCACCTGCCACTCCGGTCGTGATCAGATTGTGATCACTGGTGTAATCGTTACTCACGAGGTGTGCGTTACGCAAGCGGAGAATGGTAAGAAAAGTTGCCATTGGGCTGTCTGAGGCTTTAGTGAATTCTTACTTCCACCAATAACACCGAGATAAACCACCGGTCTCGGGTGAATTACACATATGTAATTCACGGGCGCCATTGATTCACGTCACACTGCAATTTGCTTACCTTTACGCGGCGCGCCATGAAGCCCCCGCCGCAGCGGCGAATCGCGGTGCCGGGAGCCGCCGCAGAGGGACCTAGACCTCAGGTCCGCCGGGGTTGCACTGAGACACCGTCATCAATGCCTCGTCCACCTGCGGCCGCCAGGGCTCCAGGTTCCAGCTCGGCTTGTTCGGAATGAACACCCGCCCGTACCAATGGCAGTCGAATTGCATTCGCATACCGGGCGATTGCGCGTCGGGGGCCAGTGCGAGGACCTCGGCCCAGGCGATATCGGCACCATCGGGCGCCTCATAGGTGCGCCCCAGCGGCGTTGGATAGACACGCAGTGTGCGCCCCAAAGATGTTGCATCCCAGGACACGTGGTCAATAAGCACGGGCCCGGCAGCAGCCACGGGTACCACATTCGCGGCCAGCAGCACGGCCGTCGCGACCAGCGCCGCGACCGCACGCATTAGCGTGACTTGCCCTGCACCTCAAGCACACGGGGCCGAACATCCACGAAGTACACCCCGGCGGCCACCGCGGCGATCCCAGCGGTCAACAGCTCCAACCCCGGAATCAGGGTGAGCACGGCCGCTCCGGCAAGAATGACTATCCAGGTGGTTTTGGTCTGCTTTTCTGCGGCCACGAACGCGTCCGCGGGCTGAATCGCGGCATGAACCAGCGCGACGATCGCCGCGATAAGAGCGACGAGGGAAATCAGCGCGAAGACATGAAAAGTGAAAGCCACCCGATCAGCCTACGTGGCTGATCGGGTGGCTGTCGGAGCTGGAAGTGCCTACTTCTGGGTGATGGTGCGGGTCGCCGCTTTCTTGGCCGGAGCCTTCTTGGCGGGCGCGGCCTTCTTGGCAGCAGCCTTGGCGGGGGCGGCCTTCTTGGCGGGCGCAGCCTTCTTGGCCGGAGCCTTCTTGGCGGGCGCGGCCTTGGTGGCCGGGGCGGCCTTGCTCGACAGGTCGATGCCGACCAGCTTGGCGGCACGCTCGCCGACGGCGCGGGTCTGGCTGGCCACGGTGCCCAGCGCCTGCTCGGTCAGCTCGGCGTAGTTGCCGACCAGACCCTCAGCGCGAGTCACGTTCTCCTCGATGCCGGGGGTGCTGCGGAGACGCTCGATGGCCTCTTCGCCACGCTCGGCGAGGTTGTTGTAGATATCGGTCGCCACCTGCAGGTAGGCCTCGGCGACCTTGCGCAGCTCTTCGGGGGTGAACCGGTCGCGCAGTTCGTTGACATCGGTGGGCAGCTCGGCCGACAGCTCGCGCAGCCGGTCGCGGGTCTCGTCCACGCGGGCGCCGGCCTCAGAGGCGGCTTCCTCGGCACGCTCGCGCAGCTTGACAACCACATCGGCGACGGCCGCCAGGGCAAGGTCACCGGCGCCGACGGCTACGTAGAACGGGGTTTTCAGGTCTTCGAACGAGGTGTTCTTCTTGGTCATGCCAGATTCCTTTCGGGGATGGGGAAAGTTATTCAGTTGTCGCCAGGGGACTCGGGGTCGGATTGAGCCAGGTCCGAATTTGCTTCGGCGTTTTGCTGAACGAATGAGCTGTAGACGTCCAACAACACCTGCTTCTGCCGCTCGGTGATGAAGGTATCGGCAATGATGGCGTCCCGTACCGGGCTGGCATCACTACGATCCAAAATGCCTGCACGCACGTATAACACCTCCGCCGAAACCCTTAGCGCCTTTGCGATTTGATTGAGCACCTCGGCCGACGGACGGCGCAGTCCGCGTTCGATCTGACTGAGGTACGGGTTGCTCACGCCGGCCTTCTCGGCCAGCTGACGCACGGAGACCTGTGCGGCCTCACGCTGTGCGCGGATGAAGCCTCCAATATCGGAAGCGGCGTTGCTCACAGCGGTGGCGAGGTCTGATTCCTGCGACATAAGAACCACGGTAAGCTGCAGTGCTAGCTATTGCAAGCACTTCTGTTAGCAATGTGGGCCAAGTCACTCCCAGTCGGGAATAGCCGGGTCAGGGCCTTTTTAGAAGAGCACCTGCGCGACGGTGTAGATCACCAAACCTGCCAGCGAACCCACCACTGTGCCGTTGATACGAATGAACTGCAGGTCACGGCCGACATGCAATTCGATCCGGCGACTGGCCTCCTCGGCGTCCCATCGCTCGATCGTTTCGGTGATGACGGCCGTTATCTCCGCGCCGTACTGATCCACCAGATGCCGGGCCGCACGCTCGACCCAACCGTCCACCTTGTCGCGCACGGACTCGTCGTCACGCAGCGTCTCCCCGATCCGCACCACCGTGTCAGCGATCCGGGTACGTAGCTCACTCGACGGATCATCCACCGACTCGGTGATCATCTTCTTGGCGGCGGACCAGGCGGTGGCGGCCGCGTTCTGGACTTCCGCGCGGGCCATCAACCGGGCCTTGATCGCTTCGGCCTTGGCGATGGTCAGGTCGTCGTGCTGCAGGTCATCGGCGAAGTCGTACAACAGCCTGTTCACGGACTGGCGGAGGTCGTGGTCGGGATTGCGACGCACCTTATCCGTGAAGTCGACCAGCTCGCGGTAAATGCGGTCACCCACGAAGTGATCGACGAATTTGGGGGTCCAGCTGGGCGAGTCACGCACCACTACTCGATCAATGGTGTCGCTGGCGCCCAGCGCCCATTCGAAGGCCCGATCGCACAGCAGCTGGATGACCGGTGCGTGGCGGTCCTCCTTGAGCACCGTCGAGAGCACGCGCCCCACCGGCGGCCCCCATTTGGGTTCGGCGATCCGGCGCACGATCACACTGTCGATGGTCTGCTGCACGTCCTCGTCGCGCAGCATCTGCGCGCCGACTCGAAGCACCGTGGAGGCTTCGGCTGCGACGCGCTCGGCATGCGACCGGTCGCTCATCCATTTACCCAGGCGGCCCGCGATCTGTGCATCGCGCACCTTTGCGGTGATGACCGCTGGCGACATGAAGTTTTCCCGGACGAAGTTCCCGAGCCCCTCGCCCAGCTGATCCTTCTTGCGTTTGATGATCGCGGTGTGCGGGATTTTTAGCCCGAGCGGGTGCCGGAACAATGCGGTTACAGCAAACCAGTCGGCAAGCGCGCCGACCATACCCGCCTCTGCTGCTGCTCCGACATAACCCACCCAGCCCGGCGCGCCCATCGACTGCCACCAACGGCACGCCAGAAACAGCACGGTGGCTCCGACCAGAAATCCCGTGGCCACGGCTTTCATTCGGCGAAGCTGTTTCCGGCGCTCCTCGTCGACGGCCGAATTGCCCATCGCGAAGACACCACCGGGTGCTTTCCGCGTGCGCGGCTGATCGCTGTGCTTGCCTGCCACGCCTCCATCATCCGGTATCGAGCGCGTTACGCATCCCCGAGGGGGCCGTCAAGTACTATCGGTTACAGATAACTATGGGAATGTGGCGATAACCGTGGCAAGTAAAACGCAGCCTGCGGCTATCAAGACTGATGGTCGCAAGCGCCGCTGGCATAAGCACAAGGTCGAACGACGTACCGAGCTCGTGGACGGCACTCTCGATGCCATCAGGCACCGGGGGCGCGATATCAGCATGGATGAGATCGCCTCCGACATCGGTGTCTCCAAGACGGTGCTCTACCGGTACTTCGTTGACAAGAACGATCTGACAACCGCAGTGATGACCCGGTTCGCGCAGACCACACTCATCCCCAAGATGGCTACGGCCCTGACTGCCCGCCTCGACGGCTACGACCTGACCCGGACCGTGATCAAGGTGTATGTCGAGACCGTGGCCGCCGAGCCAGAGATCTATCCGTTCGTCATGGCCAACAGCTCCACCAGCCGCAGCAAGGCCATCGCCGACTCCGAACGCATCATCGCGCGCATGCTCGCCCTGTCACTGCGTCGTCAGATGTCTGAAGCGTCGATGGACACCCACGGCGTGGAGCCGTGGGCGTACATGATCGTCGGCGGCGTCCAATTGGCCACTCACTCCTGGATGTCGCACCCGCGGATGAGCTCCGATGAGCTCATCGACTACCTGACGATGATCTCCTGGAACGCGGTGTTGGGCATCGTGGGTGTGGGGGGATCTCGCGAGACGTTCGTCGGCATGCCCCATCCGTCACCGGTTCCTCCCGCGCTACAAACGCGTCAAACCCACCCGGCGTAACCGACCTCGCTAGGGTCACAGGGCATGACCCTCAAGATCGACACGTCCGCTCTGCGCTACCGGCCCGGCCTGAACTTCGCCGATGTCGATACCCGTTCCACACCGGGGTTCGATGGGGCGCGAGAGGACGGCGAGGCCCTGCAGGCGGAGCTGTCCGAACGCCTGGGGCTGCTGCAGGAGATGCTGTACGCCAACGGGCGCAGCGGAGACCATCGCTCGGTGCTGCTGGTTCTGCAGGGCATGGACACCTCCGGTAAGGGAGGCATCGTCAAACATGTTGTCGGGCAAGTCGATCCGCAGGGAATTGAACATGCGAGCTTCGGGGTGCCCACCGAGGAAGAGCGTAAGCACCACTACCTGTGGCGGATTCGCAACGCCCTGCCCGCCGGTGGGCAGCTTGGGGTCTTCGACCGGTCGCACTATGAGGACGTCCTGGTGGTGCGGGTCCACGACCTGGTGCCTCCGACGGTCTGGGGCGCCCGCTACGACGAGATCAACGCCTTCGAGAAAGAGCTGACGGAGACCGGCACGACGATCCTCAAGGTCGCACTGGTCGTATCACTCGACGAACAGAAGAAACGCCTGGCCGAGCGCCTGGACCGTCCGGACAAGTACTGGAAGTTCAATCCCAACGACATCGACGAGCGCGCGTTCTGGCCCGCCTACCAGGAGGCCTATCAAGCGGTGCTGGAGCAGACCAGCACCGAGTACGCGCCCTGGCACGTCATTCCCTGCGACCGCAAGTGGTTCAGCAGGCTCGCGGTAACCGCACTTCTCGACGAAACACTGGATAGCCTCAATCTCTCGTGGCCGCCCGCTGATTTCGACATTGAGGAACAGAAACGCCGCCTCGCGCAAGCGTGAGACGGCGTCGACCTGTTAAGTCTCGCTATTTGACAAGGGTGAACTGACCGACGTTGGTGATACCGCGACGGAAGAAGTCCGCGCAACCGGTCAGGTACCGCATGAAGCGGTCGTAAACCTCTTGGGACTGAATCTTGATGGCTTCCTCGCGGCGCTGTTCAAGATTATGTGCCCAGATATCCAAGGTCTTGGCATAGTGCGGCTGCAGCAAATGCACCCGCTCCAGCGTGAACCCGGAGCCAGCAGCTAGCTGTTCGATATCCTCCACCGCCGGCAACTGCCCACCGGGGAAGATCTCCTCGCCGATGAACTTCATGAATTTCAGGTCACTAATGGTGAGCGGAATTCCATTTTCCCGGAAGAATTTCTGGGTGTGGGCCAGAATCGTATGCAGAAGCATTCGACCGTCATTGGGAAGAATGTCATATGCACGTTCAAAGAAGATCGGGTAGCGCTCCTGCTTGAATGCTTCGAATGCGCCGATCGTCACAATTCGATCGACTTTATCGTTGAATTCTTCCCAACCCTGCATGCGAATGTCAGCGGTACGGCCGGTCTCCGCGGCCACCTTCGCCAAGCGTGTACGGCTGTACTCGCTCTGGTTCTTGCTCAGCGTGATACCAACGACGTTGACGTCGAACTTACGCATGGCGCGCTCCAGGCAGGCACCCCAGCCACAGCCGATGTCCAGCAGCGTCATCCCGGGCTCAAGGTTGAGCTTGCCCAGCGCCAGGTCGAACTTGGCCAGCTGCGCCTCGGCGAGAGTCAGGTCGTCGCGCTCGAAGTACGCACAGGTGTAGCCCATGGTTTCTTCGTCAAGGAAAAGGCCATAAAATTCGTCCGAAATGTCGTATATGGACTGAGATTCCTCGTAGTACGGCTTCAGATCGGACATTTACTACAGCACCTAATTCCCATCACATTTTGGCTACTCTGTACTGGACGGCACCCTAGCACGATCAACTGTGCCTACCTCTTAGGAACGGCCACCGGCCAGTCCAACTGCCCCAACAGCGCCCTGGCCGCCCCTTCTACCTGTTGAGCATCCTCTGTGACCCCCAGAACGCGCAAGGTCGCGTCCGCCAACGCCTCCGGAGAGATCGAGTCACCGTCGGCACGAAGCATGATGACCGACTCGACGAGCCGGAAAGGTAGCCGCTCCACCCCGTCACGGACCATGTCCGCGCGGCCGGCCGCCGCCGCCAGATCCTGATAGTGCATGCGGAGCTGGTCTCGCTTACCCCGGAACAGCGCGAATCGATCGGCGCGCAGATCGGGTAGTAGATAAAGCGCGCCCAGGTTCCATCGACTCGCCGCCAGCTGGGCGGCATCGGCCAGCGCCAGCGCGTACAGACGCACGACCGGCGGCTCCGGACGGTCGGCAATCAGTCCCGCGTAGTGCAGGGGCTGGTCGATCGTCATCGCCAGCAGCGCATCGAGGATGTCGTCCTTGGTCTTGAAGTGGTAATACAGCGAGGCCTGCTGCACGCCCACCGACTCGGCGATGCGCCGGGTGGTGGTTGCCGCGAACCCATCGGTGGTGAACAACTCGGCCGAGGCGTCGAGAATCTCGTCGCGGGTGGTTTTTCCCTCGCGAATAGGACTAGTGCGCCGCGGTCGTCCTGACATTGTGCCGACCCTTCCATGTACCGCTCGGCAACGCCTTCATTCCATCGGGTGGTGAGCGTTTCGTCATCGCTGCGACATCTGCGAAACGACAATGTTACACCGCGCCCACGTTCCGAAACGGCACTGTCACCCATGCGCACCGGGCGCCCGTCAGACTTACTTACCTATCGCATGACAGATATTTCTTCCCACATAGACGTGGGTTTTCCAACCCACACAGGGCGCATAAACGGTGCCCGAGGACCGACTTGGGAGTGCCCATGAACGCCCCGACGGCCACCGAATCCGCGGCCCGGTCCGCGGCGAGCATCGCCGGCTCCGACTCCGACGACCTTGCCGCATTCGGCTACAAACCTCAGCTACACCGAAGCCTTGGCAAATTCGCATCCTTCGCAGCCGGATTCTCGTTCGTCTCGATCTTGACGACGATCTTCCAGCTGTTCGCATTCGGGTTCAGCTTCGGCGGCCCGGCCTTCTTCTGGACCTGGCCGATCGTCTTCGCCGGGCAGTACATGGTGGCGCTGAACTTCGCCGAACTCGCGGCGCGCTACCCCATCTCCGGGGCCATCTATCAATGGGCCCGGCGGCTCGGCGGTGCCGTGGTGGGCTGGTTCGCGGGCTGGTTCATGATCATCGCCCAGATCGTCACCGCATCCGCGGCGGCCATCGCCCTGCAGGTGGTCCTGCCGACGATCTGGAGCGGATTCCAGCTCATCGGCACCGACTCCTCGTTGACGAGTGTCAGCGGCGCCTCGAACGCGGTGTTGTTGGGATCGCTGCTTCTGGTCGCGACCACGGCAATCAACGCCGTCGGGGTCAACTGGATGTCCCGCATCAACTCCATCGGCGTCACCTGTGAGATCGTCGGCGTGGTCGCCGTGGTGGGCATGCTCTTCGCCAGCGCCGAACGCGGTCCGAGCGTGGTGCTACACACCGGCGAGGCCGGCAGCGGCTATCCGTGGGCATTCCTGGCAGCGGGACTCATGGCCGCTTATGTGCTTGTCGGATTCGGCTCGGCCAGTGAACTCGCCGAGGAAACCCGGAACCCGCGCCGAGTCGCCCCGCGCACCATCCTGTCCGCGATCGTGGTGTCGGCGATCGGCGGGGCGCTGATGATTCTGGGCGCCCTGATGGCCGCCCCCAGCCTGACCGACGGCCAGCTCGCCACCGGCGGCCTACCTTATGTATTGGACAGCAAGCTGGCCTCCCCGTTCGGCACCCTGCTGCTCGTCGACGTGGCGATCGCGGTGTTTGTCTGCACCCTGGCCATCCAGACCGCGGCCTCACGCTTGATGTTCTCGATGGCCCGCGACGGCAAGCTGCCGTTCTCCTCCGTGCTCTCGCATGTGAACCCACGAACCGGCACACCCATCGCACCAGCGGTGGTGGTCGGGGTGTGCTGTGTGTTGATCCTGGTGGTCAATTTCGGCAATGCCGCACTGTTCACGAGCCTCTGCAGCGTCTGTATCGCATTGATCTACCTCGCCTACCTGATGGTCACCACTCCGTTATTGTTGCGCCGCTTGGGCATCGGCGGCAGCAAGTGGGATGCGAATGTGGGTCAGACCGATGCCGACGGACGAAAGCTCTTCTCTCTCGGACGATTCGGGCTCCCGATTAACATCCTTGCCGTCTGCTACGGCGCCTTCATGGTGCTCAACCTGTCCTGGCCGCGCGCGGCCGTTTTCGACCCGACCGGCACACACCCCTACCTGGTGTGGATAGCTCCGATCTGTATCGCCGCGGTGCTCATCGCCGGGATCGCGGCCTATCCGCGACGTGCCGATTCCACCACCGAGGAGCTCTCCTGATGACCACCGCTACCACCAAGGGAGCGCGCGACCACGCCCGCGCACAAGCAGGCCAGATCACCGACGCGATGCCGGTGCTGCCCGCCTCGAACTGGCCCTGGACGCCCGATGATGTCGACCCGCTAACGCTCACCTGGGCTGAGACCATCCCCGGCGGCCGGTACGCAGGCAAGGTGCTCGGACGCGGCACTCGACTCCGGCTCACCGACGTCACCGGCTCGGCGTGCGTGAGCGTAGTGCTGCTGCGCGCCGATGCCCCATGGGAGCGGCTCAACGTCGCCGACACCGTCAAGGTGCCGTGGCAGGCTTATCTCGGCACCGGGCATCCCCTGCTCTCGGATCAGGGCCGGGTGCTGGCCACCATCGTCGCCGACAGCTCCGGACATCACGACACCTTCTGCGGGACCAGCACGCTGACCGCGAATACCGCCAAATATGGTGCAGGCGATCTCTATTCGAAGAGCCCCGCAGGGCGTGAGCTGTTCACGTTGGCCGCCGCAAAGCACGGGCTGGCTCCGCGTGACATCGGTCCATCGGTGTCGTTCTTCCATGGAGTACGTGCCGGCGCCGACGGCGCACTACACAGCACCGGCAACGCCGGCGCGGGGGCTGCGGTGGATCTGCTGATCCACCTGCCGGTGATTGTCCTGCTGGTGAACACCGCCCACCCCCTCGATCCGTCGCAGACCTTCGACACGGGGCCCGCCCAGGTGCTGGCCTGGCCCGCACTCGATGAGTTGGTCGACCTACCCAATAGCGATCCGGAATACCAACGTGCGGTGCTCAACACCGAAGACGCCTGGGCCGCCGCCCGGAACGGAGAAATGCTGTGACAAAACCGGTTCTCGACGAAGTCGTCCCTGCCCGTGCCCCGTGGAGCGCTGTCGTCGCCGCCGGGGATGTACTCACGATCATCGACCTGAAGGGCAACCAGGCAGTCGACACACTCTTGTACTCGGCGACTGACACCGCCGTGCGTTACTCGGCGCAGACGACCATCGCGGCACAGTCAAACCTGTTCCTGCGCAGTGGAACAGTGCTGCGCGCAGAAGACGGTAGCCCGCTGATGACCATCGTGGAGGACGAAGTCGGCAGCCACGACACGATCGGTGGGGCATGCTCGCAGGAATCGAACACCCTGCGTTACGGCCACCACACCAAACACCAGCACGCGTGCGTGGAGAATTTTCTGCTGGAAGGCGCCAAGTGGGGTCTGGGTAAACGAGATCTGGTGTCCAACATCAACTTCTATATGAACGTGCCGGTGGATGAGGACGGGACACTCGGGATTGTCGACGGCCTTTCGGCACCGGGAAAGAAGATCAAACTCCGCGCCGAGGTCGACACCCTGGTGCTGGTATCGAACTGCCCGCAGATCAACAACCCGTGCAACGGATTCGATCCCACCCCGGTGCGAATGGTGGTGGAGAGCGCATGAGCACCATGACGGTCACAGCACCCGGCATGCTCACGACGGTGCAAGACTGGCCCGGACGCACCGGGTACTGGCAGGTGGGTGTGCCACCGTCCGGCCCGATGGACGACCTGTCGTTCCGGCTCGGCAACAAGGCCGTCGGCAACCCCGAGGGCGCCGCGGGACTGGAGGCGACACTCGCCGGTCCCACCCTACGTTTCGCCGAAGACACGCTTGTGTGCGTGACTGGCGCACCGGCACCGGTGACCCTCAACGGCAGGCCGGTCCCCCAGTGGCGTGCCATCACCGTTCCCGCGGGCGGCACGCTGTCGGTGGGTGCCGCGGCCGACACCGGCATGCGGATCTACGTACTGATCGCCGGCGGCATCGAGGTTCCGCAATTCCTGGGCAGCGCAGCCACTTTCACCCTCGGCGGGTTCGGCGGTCCGGCGGGACGTGCCCTGACCGCCGGGGATACCCTCCCGCTGGGCCACTCCGGTGGCACCGAACCGCAATGCATTCCCGGTGACGCGCAACCGGCCATCGGCCATCACTGGGAGCTCGCGGTCACCGAGGGGCCACACGGCGCACCCGACTTCTTCACCCGCAGCGATATCGACGAACTGCTGTCCACCGACTACGAGGTCCATTTCAACTCCGACCGCACCGGGGTGCGCCTCATCGGCCCCAAACCTCAATGGGCGCGCACCGATGGTGGCGAGGCTGGCCTGCATCCGTCGAACATCCATGACAATGCGTATTCGATTGGCGCCCTGGACTTCACCGGCGACACCCCCATTCTGCTCGGCCCCGATGGCCCCAGCCTGGGCGGGTTCGTCTGCCCGGTCACGGTGGTTTCGGCCGACCGGTGGAAGCTGGGGCAGCTGCGCGCCGGCGATACCCTCCGGTTCGTCAGAATCGAGGCCTCCCGCAGCGCATCGCTGCGCTCGATCGGTATCGATCGGCGTGGGCACTGGCCCTCGGTGTTCTCCACTCGTGGCGACGGCGACGACGGCGTACTGGCCTACCGTCCGGCACGTGAGGACGCACCCGATGTGACGTACCGGCGCAGCGGCGATGACAACATTCTGGTCGAATATGGCGACATCACACTGGATTTGGCCCTACGCGCGCGCGTACACGCATTGCACCAGCGGCTCGAGGACACCCACACCAACGGCATCGTCGATCTGACTCCGGGCATCCGTTCGCTACAGGTGCACTTCGATCCCGACAGGCTGCCCATGGGCAAGGTGCTGGGGCTACTGGACGATATCGACGAGCATCTGCCCGCCTCCGACGAGCTGGTGGTGCCCAGCCGCCGGGTGGCCATGCCCCTATCGTGGGACGACCCCTCGGCCCGCGACGCCATGGAGCGCTACCGCCTGGGTGTGCGCGCGGACGCCCCGTGGATGCCATGGAACATCGAATTCATCAGGCGCATCAACGGCCTGGACACTGTCGACGATGTCTATCGCACGGTGTACGACGCGTCATATCTAGTGCTGGGCCTGGGTGATGTTTACCTGGGCGCACCCGTGGCCACCCCCGTCGATCCCCGGCATCGCCTGGTGACCACCAAGTACAACCCGGCGCGTACCTGGACCCCCGAGAACGCCGTCGGTATCGGCGGGGCATATCTGTGCATCTACGGCATGGAGGGACCCGGCGGATATCAGCTGGTGGGGCGGACCGTACAGATCTGGAACCATCGGCATCCGGACAACGCCGGCGCGTTCGAACCCGGAACGCCGTGGCTGCTGCGGTTCTTCGACCAGATCAGCTGGTACCCGGTGAGCTCCGAAGAGCTGCTTGAGCTGCGCGACGAGCTTGCCACCGGGCGCGGTGACGGCGGCGTGAAGATCACCGACGGTGAGTTTTCCATGGCGGAGTACTCGACGTTCCTTGCCCAAAACGCGACGTCAATAGGCGGGTTCCGCGATCACCAACGCTCGGCATACGCGGCCGAGCGCGAAGCATGGAGCACTGCGGGCGAATTCGCCCGGGTCTAGCAAGTGAGCGCCCCGAACCCCTCGCTCGCGAATACCGGGGCGTGTCACTTTGCTGTCTGAATTAACCACCCCAGGCGATCTTGGTCAAGAGAAATGGGCACACCGACATTTCCAGGGGCCGAGAGCGACGCCGTCGCCAAACACGGCGAGGGCGCACCGTTCGCACACAATCGGGCTGAGGTCTGTGCGTACGGTGCGCCCTCGCGCTGTGGGGTGGCTTACTTGGCCTTGTATTCGTAGAACCCGACGCCACTCTTCTTGCCAAGGCGCCCGGCCTCGACCATCCGGAGCAACAGCGGCGGAGCCGCATACAGCGGCTCCTTGTACTCGTCGTACATCGAATCGGCGATGAGCTTGAGGGTGTCCAGGCCCACCAGGTCCGAAAGGCGCAGCGGCCCCATCGGGTGCGAGAGCCCCGCCACGACCGCCTTGTCGATGTCTTCGACTGTGGCAAAACCAGATTCGGCCATCCGGATGGCCGCCAACAGGTAGGGCACCAGCAGGAAGTTGACCACGAAACCTGAGCGATCGGCAGCACGGACAACCTGCTTACCCAGCACCTCGCTGGCGAAGGCCTCGGTGCGCGCGGCTGCCTCGGGCGTCGTCACCAGCGTCGAGATGAGCTCGACGAGCGGCAGGACCGGCACCGGGTTGAAGAAGTGCAGCCCCAGCACGCGGCCTGGATTCTTGGTCGCCGCAGCGATCTTCATGATCGGGATACTGGAGGTGTTCGACGCGAGAACCGCATCGGGATCGGTGATCACCTCGTCGAGCTTGGCGAAGATCGAGGATTTGATGGACTCGTCCTCGATGACCGCCTCGATGACCAGCTGACGATCAGAGAAGTCGGCCAGATCGGTGGTGAACTTCAGGTTGGCGACGGCGGCATCGCGCTCACGCTCGGTGATCTTCCCCGCGGAGACGCCGCGGTCCAGCGACTTGGTGATGCGGTCGCGACCTGCAGTCGTCAGCGCCTCGGTGGTCTCGAACACCAGGACGTCGACACCGGCACGTGCCGACACCTCGGCGATACCCGCGCCCATCTGTCCGGCGCCGATAACTCCTACGCGCGTGATTCCATCCGTCATCTTCGTGCTACTCCCTGAACATCGTTGTTAGTTTTGACTTTCCAGCACACAGGCCCCGCCCAACGGGATACGTGGGCGGGGCCTGTGCTGTCAACTCAGTGGGTCACACCGAGAGTCTTGACGTGGGCGCATTGCCCGGCTAGAGCTCGGCTCTGCTTAGTGGAACTGACCCTCTTCGGTCGAGCCCTTCAGCGCCGCGGTCGAGGTGTTCGGGTCCACGGTGGTGGCGATCCGGTCGAAGTAGCCGGCGCCGACCTCACGCTGGTGCTTGGTGGCGGTGTAGCCACGAGCCTCAGCCGCGAACTCGCGCTCCTGCAGATCGACGTAGGCGGTCATGCCCTCGCGGGCGTAGCCGTAAGCCAGGTCGAACATCGAGTAGTTCAGGGCGTGGAAGCCGGCCAGGGTGATGAACTGGAACTTGAAGCCCATGGCACCCAGCTCCTTCTGGAACTTGGCGATGGTCGAGTCGTCCAGCGCCTGCTTCCAGTTGAAGGACGGGCTGCAGTTGTAGGACAGCAGCTGGTCCGGGAAGTCGGCCTTGACGGCCTCGGCGAACTTGCGGGCGACCTCGAGGTCCGGCACACCGGTCTCCATCCAGATGAGGTCGGCGTAGGGAGCGTAGGCCTTGGCACGGGCGATACAGGGCTCGATGCCCTTCTGCACGTTGTAGAAGCCCTCGGAGGTGCGCTCACCGGTGACGAACGGCTTGTCGCGGTCGTCCACATCGGAGGTGATGAGGGTGGCGGCCTCGGCGTCGGTACGGGCGATGACGACGGTCGGGGTGTTGGCGACGTCAGCGGCCAGGCGCGCGGAGGTCAGGGTGCGGATGTGCTGCTGGGTGGGGATCAGCACCTTGCCACCGAGGTGGCCGCACTTCTTCTCCGAGGCCAGCTGGTCCTCCCAGTGGGTACCGGCGGCACCCGCGGCGATCATGGCCTTCTGCAGCTCGTAGACGTTCAGGGCGCCACCGAAACCGGCTTCACCGTCGGCGACGATCGGCACCAGCCAGTTGTCGACGCTGGTGTCACCCTCGACGCGGGCGATCTCGTCGGCACGCAGCAGGGCGTTGTTGATGCGGCGAACCACGGCCGGCACCGAGTTGGCCGGGTACAGGCTCTGGTCGGGGTAGGTGTGGCCGGAGAGGTTGGCGTCACCGGCAACCTGCCAACCCGACAGGTAGATGGCCTTGAGGCCGGCACGGACCTGCTGCACGGCCATGTTGCCGGTCAGCGCGCCCAGCGCGTTGATGTACGAGTCGTCGTCCTTGGTGACGGCGTCCCACAGGATTTCCGCGCCACGGCGGGCCAGGGTGTTCTCCTCGACGACGCTGCCCTGCAGCTCTTCGACCTGGGCGGCGGTGTAGTCGCGGGTGATGCCCTTCCAGCGGGGGTTGGTGTCCCAGTCCTGCTGGATTTCGGCCGCGGTGCGCGGCTTGCCGACATTCGACATTGGTGCTCCTCTGTTACTTGCCCTGGCGTTTGGCTGTCGCAGACAGATTGTTAACGCCCAGGCACGTTCACTGCGTTGACTGTTACGACGATGTCACAGACCATATGCGCAGGTCCACCCGTTCCCAATGCCAATTTTCGCTAGGTATTAACGGGCTTTTGCTAACCTTGCGAAGCGGCTAATCGTACGCCCGTACTGTTGCTACCGATCGGTAACCAACAATCCCCTGTTCAGAACGCTCGTACTGTTAAACCGTCGACACCGCGTCCAGTTATCGAGCGAATATCGATGCGAGAGCCTTCACTTCGTCGCCAACGACATATGTGAGCGTTGTAACACTGCGACCGGGGACGCCAAGCTCGGTTCCGTCCTCGTAGACGTTGGTGATGATCTCGAGCTTGTCTCCCAGCGAAACCGCGGAGTCGTGCTCGAGGCTTACCCGATAGGGGCCCGACAGCAGCTCCGGATTCCGCGAGAGGTGATCCTCGACGATGCTCCAGTAAACGGAGTTATTCATGTGGTCGAACAGGTCCATATCGGTGAAGCGCACCGGGAAGTCCCGGACATCGGTCGCCGTCTCACGGTTACCGGGCTTGTTATAGGGCTTCCACCGCAACCGGTCCACCTCCGTGGTGGACGCGACGGTGGCCAGGAAGTCGTCTTCGATACGCGCCGGACCCTGGGTCTCGCGGCTGACGTGAATCCAGAACGCCTCGGACTCGATAAGGCCGCCCGCTCTGCCATCCACCCGCACCCGCATTTGGCACCACCGATTAGAAGTGGCCGAACACCAGCGGCGCAGCCACAGCGCCTCCCTGAACTCAATCGGCTTGATCACGTCGATCATGGTGCGGCGGACTATCCAGTGCGGGTGGCTCTCCTCGGCCTCCACGCCCCGCAGGTGATCTTGGCCGATGTCCTGGATATGCCGAGCGGCCCCATCTAGCCGTAGACGCCCGCCGGAGTCGACGTCGGCGATGCGAACGGGCCAACGCCCCTCGTAGACGTGAGGATGCGCGTGCGGAACGGGCATCATGTCCTTGTCGAGGCCGGTGCTGGCTTCCACGCTCACGGTTCGGTCCTTTCGCGAGGTCACGCCGGCAGCCGGCACGACGGAGACTGCGTCAACCGCGCATTCTTCGCAATCCATGGTCCCATAACCGAAACCGGCCAAACATCGACAGCGTGTCACAGCGTATTCGATTGAGGGCCAATTGATCTCGCATGCTTGACGACTCGTTCACGCAGGGTGCTCTCCGCTGGGCCATACGATCACCTGGTGGTAGCCACGCGGCCGGAAGGTAACTACCGGGTCGGCCGAGGTCTTCTCACGGCCGCCGGCCTGTTGTTCGTCATCGCCATCGGGGGACTCGCGCTCACCGGACACACCCTGGTCCGATTCTCCTCCGATGAAGCGGCCGGCCCTTATCCGCTGTGGATGCCGCTGGCCTCAACCTTGATCGTGCTGCTGCTCACGCGCCTGGTACCACCGCATCTGCCGGCGATCGACCCGCTTGCCGGCATCGATCAGCGGCGCCTCATCCGTGAGGTGTGGGTATTGGTGGGAGCGGCCCTCGCGTTCCCCGCCCTGATCGTCACGGCGACGGCCGCTGGGGTACCGCGTGATGCCGTGTACAGCTCCATCAAGGTACTGATGTTTCTTGTGATCCCCCTGTTGGCCTTTCGGATGCTCCGCGGGGACGGCCCCAAGGCTCGATGGAGAACCCGCCTGGACCGCACCCGCATACTGGCGCCGATCGTTCCGGTTGTCGCATGGATCGCACTCGCCCGACTGGGCCCCCTCGCACCGCCGGCCAGCGCACTGTCCGGCCTGCCCGACCCTGTCACCGTGGCGGTGGCATCGCTGATCACGCTGCTGACCGCGGGCGTGCTCGAGGAGGTGTTCTACCGGGGCTTTGTGCAGACCCGGCTGGAGTCGTTGGTGGGCCGCTGGCCGGCCATCGCCACCGCGTCGGTGCTTTTCGCCGCCATGCACATCGCCTCGCATGTCCACGCCACCACCGTGGCCGTGGACCTCGCGACCATCGTGGCGGTTCAGGGAACGTTCGGCGTGATGCAGGGCTATCTATGGAGCCGATACCGAAACATCTGGGCTCCGATAGCCATTCATATCGCCGTCAACCTGATCTACCTCGACATGCTCATCAGCTGACGATCGTTCCCGCACGCAAAGGCACATGCCCTGCTGATCGCGCGGCTAGACGATGCCTACGCCGGTGAGCACCTGCCAGACCCCGACCACCGCGAAAAGAATGAGCAGCACCAGCTGCCGGTGGGCAAGGGCCCAATTGTGAACCGGTTCCAGCACGGCTTGAGTCCTCGCCGGAGCGATCACGTAGCTGATGAGAGCCACCTCGAAAACGGCAAGCATCGCGAAGACGAACACGATGGCAGCCAGAACCTGCGTACCCATCGAGGTTCCCGAGCCGACGATGATGGTGTCGACGAGGAGCACCAGCGGAGGTGGCGGCATGTATCCGATGCCGAGGACCAGGGCGACCCACAGCGCCCCGTTTTCCCAGGCGCCCTTGCCATGGTGAAAAAGACGCCGGAACTTCGACACCACAACGGCGATGGCACTTCTGATGCGGCCGACAGACTGGGGTTCGGCGGTCGGCGTCTCCGGATCGAGGACCAAAACCGATGAATCCCCGCCCGCGCCGGCGGCCACGGGCTGATTCTCTCGCTTGCGCGACCGAAGCCGCACGGCGATCACCACGGCGAGCGCAATGCACAACACACCGGTGCCCAGCTGGAGAGGCTTGACGGACGAACCCGGGTCCGCCGTCGCAAGGTTTTTCGCGAAGGAGGCGAAACTCGGGACGAGATGCAATGCGAAAAGCGCGACAAGGAAGGACGGCACATTCACGATCAGTGCGCCAACCCAGAAGGCCAGGAGGTTCTGCACCGGGCGAGGCCGGGAGATGACCACCAAAATCAGGCCAAGCAGCACCGGATTGAGTGACATCAAAAATGCCAACCCCAACAGTTCGCGCCACATATCGGTAACCCTACTCTGTTTGCTCGCGAATGGCAGTGCCAGCCGAAATGCGATGAATCATGCTGAATGCACTCATGAGACCGCTAGTCATTCCGGTAGTACGCAGCCCAAATAACTTAGCCATCATGAATCAACGTGCGTTACGAACCCGACCATTTCTCGCACGTTAAAGCAATCCATGCAATCGCAAGTCGGTCGCGTATTTGGCGATGATTGGCGCCGAGACTTGCGGAATGTCGTGACCGGAACCGATCTTGGCCTTTCGCACCGCGGCCTGGAATCGGTCGGCCGGTGCCATGGACCCCCGCGAGGGATCTGGCGGCTGACCGTCCCAGCCGTGATCCTGCAAGATTTTCAGCATCTGCAACACAGAGCCTTGGCGTTGATGATCCGGCAAAGCGTGCAGGCCGGCCTCAAAGCGCGCCACCCATTCACTGAAATCGCTGACGCGTTCAATCGGGTGGCCGGCCTCGATCAACCAATCGACGTACTCGTCGATTCCGATGCCGTCGTCATGTGGATTCATCACGTGATACGTCTCGAATCCGGTGAACGCTCCGGTAGACGAGCCCGCCGCCCGCCCTCCCAGCGTCGTGATCGCCTCGGCAACGAATTCCACGGGAAGCCCGTCGAAGTGCGCGCGTTGACGATCGCCTTCCTCGGTCAGCCGGTAGACGGAATGGGGCGCAACACCGGTGGCGACAATGCTCAGCACCATTCGGGCGACCGTATCGGAGGCATTGACCTGGCCCGCGTAACTGGTGCCGACCATGATCATGCCCGAGCGGAAGACCGTGACCGGCAAGCCAACCTGCTCGTGGGCCTCGCGGAGCAGCACCTCGCCCGCCCACTTGCTGTTGCCATACCCGTTGGCGTAGCTCCCGTCGGAAGGACGGATGGCGCTGATGAGCCGGATATCGGCGTCCTCGACAAAGGTTGACTTCTCGATCTCGCGCCCGACGTCTGCCGTCGACACAAACGTGTACGGCTTGAGCTTCGAGGTCAGCGCGAACCGGATCAGCTCCGCCGTGCCAACCACGTTGGGTCCGAACAGCTCGCTGTAGGGCAGAACGCTGTTGACCAGCGCCGCGGAATCGACGATCAGGTCGACAGTCCCGGACAGCCGTTGCCAGGTCTCATCATCCAGACCAAGGCCCGGCTCGGCCTTGTCACCGGCGATTACCTGCAGCCGGTCAGCAGCGAGCGCTTCGTAAACCCGGATGAGTTCGGCGTCGCCGCTGTCGAAGGTCTTGTCGAGACGACGTCGAGCATCTTCGTCAGACTTGGCACGCACCAGGCAAATCAGCGTGCCATCAACATCTTCCAGTTCCTTGAGCCATTGCAGCACGAGGTAGCGCCCCAGGAACCCGGTGGCGCCGGTCAGCAGCACCGTCCGCGGACGTGCGTCGGCACGCGGCAGTGCCGGAGCCGCCTGCAGCGTCGCCTCGTCGATGAACTTGTCCAAGGTGAGGTCGCTGGCCCGCACCTCCAACGCGCCGGGTCCGTGCACCGACGCATAGGTCGGCCCGCTGGCTCCGGAGCTTGCGGCGCCGTCCAGATACACGCTGAGGCTGCGCACCGACGGGGACTCGAACAGAGTTCGCACCGCCAGCTGGGCATCGAGCGACGTGTTGATCGCGGCAACCACGCGCATCGCGGAGATCGAGTCGCCACCCAGATCAAAGAACGAATCGTCGGTGCCGACCCGATCGACACCCAGCACCTGGGCGTAGATGCCGGCAACCGCCTCCTCAATCGCATTGGCAGGCGCGCGGTAACGGGCCCTGTCGTCGTACTCAGGTATCGGAAGGGCACGCTTGTCGAGCTTGCCGTTGACGGTGAGCGGCAACGCCTCCAGCCGTACCACCGCGGCCGGGACCATGTAGGGCGGCAGTCGCTTGGCCAGGGAGCTGCGTAGTTCGGCGGGCTCACCGGCCCCGATGAAGTAACCGACCAGGCGTTTGTCTCCGGGACGGTCCTCACGGGCGATCACGGCCGCCTGCTCTACCCCGTCCAGGTCGGCCAGGGCGGCCTGGATCTCACCGAGTTCGATGCGGAAACCGCGAATCTTGACCTGCTCATCGGCACGGCCCAGGTACTCGAGCTGGCCTCCGGCGACCCAGCGCACCAAGTCCCCGGTGCGATACATGCGCGCCCCCGGCTCCCCGAACGGGCATGCCGTGAACCGCGATGCGGTCAGCCCTGCACGGCCGACATAACCGATGCCGACGCCAAGTCCGGCCACATACAACTCGCCGACCACACCCGGCGGCACCGGACGCATCCACCGGTCCAGGACGAACAGCGCGGCGTCGGGCACCGGAACACCGATCGGCACCACACCCGATCCGGCGATCAACTCGCCGAACGTCGCATAGATGGTGGTCTCGGTCGGACCGTAGCCGTTGATCATCACCCGGCCAGGTGCCCACTTGTCCACCACTTCGGTGGGGCAGGCTTCACCCGCGACAACCAGCGTCATGTTGTCCAGACCTTCCGGGGACAACATTCCGACCGCCGAGGGGGTTTGGAACAGGACGGTGACCTTCTCCCGGATCAGCAGATCACGGAAATCGTCCGGGGACCGCACCACCGAATCCGGAACGATCACCAACCGGCCACCGTGCAGCAGTGCACCAAAGATCTCCCACACGGTGATGTCGAAGACAAGAGACCCTGCCTGCGTCCACACCTCGCCCGGCCCGGTGGGCATGTGAGTGAGCGGGAACTTAAGGGCCTGAGTCACATTGGCGTGCGCAATGGCCACACCCTTGGGAACACCGGTCGTTCCCGACGTGTAAATCGTGTACGCAATGTCATCGGGTGCCGGGGTGAGCAGCGGCGTATGGCCGTAAATCGCGCCGGTGGGGTCGTCTTCGGCATCATCGAACTGGACGACGGAGACTCCGGATCCGTCAAACCGTGCGCGCAGCTCGGCGGTCGTGACAGCCGCGACCGGCACGGCGTCGGACAGCATGAACTCCAGTCGTGTATCCGGCACCGAGGGATCGATCGGCAGATACGACGCTCCGGTCTTGAGAATCGCGAGGATCGCCACGATCGCGTCGTCGGAGCGCGGCATCAAGAGCGCCACCGACTCACCCGGACCGGCACCATAGATCGCCAGCAGATTCGCCAATCTCGTTGCGGCCTCGTCCAACTCGCCATACGTCGTCGAGCGGCCCTCGAACGTCAGCGCCACCGCCTCCGGGGCACGATTGACCTGCTCGGCGAACGACTCCGGAATCGACAGCACCGGCTCCGGCCCCCGCGCCAGCACCTTGCGATTGCCCCAGCCATCAAGCTGTTGGTGCTCGCTGGCCTTCAGCACATCGAGTGCCGAGAGCCGTTGCGAGGCATCGGCAACCATCGACGTCAGCACCCGCTCGAACCGCTCGAATACGGCCTCGATCTGGGTCGAATCGAACTTGTCGGTGTCGAATTCGACGCGAATTCCCAACTCATGACCGGGTAACGCCATCACCGACAGCGGGTAGTGGTTGTACTCGCGCGTGACGAACTCGGTGATCGCCAACTCCTGCACACCCGTGAACGCGCTGGTGTCAATCGGATAGCTCTCGTACAGGAAGAGGGTGTCGAACAATTGCTCGTGACCCGCGATGTGGTGAATCTCGTTGAGGGCCAGATGTTCATGCTCGATGGTGTCGTTGTGGGCACTCTGCAACTGCGCCAACAGCTCTGAGACTGTGGTGGTCGCGGTGGCGCGCGCCCGCACCGGCACCGTGTTGATGAGCAGACCCACGATCGAGTCGGACCCGGCCAACTCGGCGGGCCGGCCCGAAACCGCCGTACCGAATGCGACGTCGTGCTGTCCGGTCACCACCATGAGCAGCTGCGCCCAGGCGGCCTGCAGCACCGTGCTGATCGTGGTGTGCTGCGACCGCGCGAGATCGGCGAGGGCCTGCGTGGTCTCAGCCGACACCCGATAGGACTCGATACCTCTGGCACCCGGGGGCGCGGGCGGTGCGACGAGCGTGGGAGTGTCGAAGCCCTCCAACACCGTGCCCCAAGCCGAGCGCGCTGCGTCACGATCCTGTTCTGCCAGCCAGCTCACGAAATTGCGGTATGAGGACGGCGCCGGGAGCCGATGCCCGAAGTAGCTCGCGAAGATCTCCTGCAACAGGATCGGCAACGACCAGCCGTCGATGACGACGTGGTGGAACGTCAGCACGAACCGGTGCTTGTTCCCTTGGGTGCGAATCAGCGCCGCGCGCAACGTCGGTCGATCGGCAAGGTCACAGACCGCGGCACGCTCGGCGGCGCAGAGCCGCTGGATCTCTTCGTCAGGAGTCAGATCGTCCCCACGAAGGTCGAGGTATCGCCATGCGATGACCGGATCGGCAAGAATCACCTGTACCGGATCTCCGTACTGAGTGCAGAACCGGGCCGCCAGGTTGGGGTGACGGCGCACCACTGAGTGCACCGCGTCGCGGAGCCTGAGCTGGTCGACCAGACCGGTCACCGTGATGTCGAGCTGCACCGCATAGAAGTCGACTCCAGCTGCCTCGTCCTCCAGTACGCCGGCCGCACGGGCGAAAGTGGTGTGGAAGAGCAGACCCTGCTGTATCGGCGTCAGTGGGAGCACATCAACGATGTTGTGCTGTTCGTGCAGCTCATCGATCTGCAGTTGGCTCAACTGTGCGGGCGCGATATCGGACGGGGTCAATCCGCCGCCGCCGTTGCGGACATACGCGCAGATTCCGGCGAGTGCTTCGAACCACAGCTGACTCAGCCGCTGCACCTGGGGTTCGGTGACCGACGAGGGCGCCCATGTCCACCCGGCCCGCAGATGCGCGCCGGATTCGTCACCAAGTCCACCCTCCACGATTCCGGCATTGAGATCCACCGTGTACATCAGCGGCATCGACACCGAAGACGCCACGCTGGTCGAGGTCAAGCTGTCCTCGTTGATCCGCCACAGGTCGTCCCCGAGATCGGCTGCCCCGGCACCGAGGCGCCCGAGATAGTTGAACCCGATGACCGGCTCCGGCGCGGCCAGATCCACATCGCGGTTCAGGTAGCGCAGCAGCCCATAGGTCAACGGATCGGGAAGTGCGCGCAGTTGCTCCTTGGCGCCCTTGATGATTGGCCCCAATTCCGCAGCTCCACCGGCAACTTCCTGCCAGGACAGACCCCGTACGCTCAACGCCACCGGGTACTTGGTGGTGAACCAGCCGACGGTACGCGACAGATCGACATCGTCTGCCAGCTCTTCGTGACGCCCATGACCCTCGACGCCGATGCCGACCGAATCCACATTCGAATCCAGGAATTCGTTCCACGCCAGCCCGAAAGCGATCAGCAGGATGTCTTGCACGCCAGCGTGAAACGCAGCCGGGACCTCACTGAGCAACTCGCGGGTGGTCTCGGCATCGAGCGATACCGACAACGTCTTGGCAGTGGCGTAGGTGTCCAGCTCGGGCAGCACGGCAGGTAATGGCGCGGGAACCGCGGTCACCTCTCGCCAGGTGTCGGCCGTTGCGAGCACGTCGTCCGAATGTGCGTGCGCGTCGAGCAGCGACGCCCAGCGGGCGAACGAGGTCCCTCCGGTCGGCAACTCCACCGGTTGCCCGCCATGGTGCTGCGCCCAGGCGATGTTCAAGTCTTCCAAAAGAATTCGCCACGACACACCGTCAACGGCCAGGTGGTGAATCATCAGGGCCAGCTGCCGGGTCTCGGGGATCCAGACCGCACTCAGCTCAGCGCCCGCGGCCGGATTCAGCTGCGCGCGGGCCGCCACCAACTCTGCATCGGACAAGGTCTCGGCGACACGCAGGCAATCACGCGCGTTCACCGCCCCCTTCTCCGGGACGGTCAGCGACCACACGTCGGCATCGGGAGCATCGCTGTCCTCGGCACGCAACCGCAGGGTGGCATGCCGGTCCAGCAGCGCCTGCAGCACGACGACGACGTCGTCCTCGGTCACCCCGGCGGGAGCCTGCAGCACGATCGTCTGATTGAACTGGTCGGTGGGACCTTGTACGCCGTGCAACCAGTGCATGATCGGCGTAGCCGACACCGGGCCGATGCCCTCGTCGACGACTCCGGACTGGCCGTCCGAGAGCACGGCCACCGCCGCTACCCCACTGACGGTCTGTTCGACGAAGATGTCGCGTGGCCGGCACACCACCCCGGCCGCCCGCGCCCGCGACACCACCTGCATCGACAGGATGCTGTCGCCACCGAGATCGAAGAACGACTCGTCGACGCCCACGCGATCGACTCCGAGAACCTGGGCGTAGATATCGGCCAGGATCTTCTCGACAGGTCCGGTCGGTGCGCGGTAATCCGTACCGACACTGCGATATTCGGGTGCGGGAAGAGCACGCTTGTCCAGCTTGCCGTTCACTGTCAGGGGCAGCGTCTCCAGGACCACCACTGCGGCCGGAACCATGTACGCCGGGAGCCTTTCGGCCAGTGCGGTGCGCGCCTCCACCGGGTCGGCGCTCCCCATGATGTAGCCGACAAGGCGCTTGTCGCCGGGACGGTCCTCGCGGGCGATCACCACCGCCTGCTCGACTCCATCCAGGCGGGCCAGTGCCGCCTGGATCTCACCCAGCTCGATGCGATACCCGCGGATCTTCACCTGCTCATCGGCGCGGCCCAGGTACTGCAGCTGGCCGTCCTCACCCCACTGCACCAAATCTCCGGTGCGATACATCCGCGAGCCCGGCCCACCGAACGGGCAGGCGAGGAACCGCGATGCGGTCAGTCCCGAGCGATGCGCATAACCGGGCGCGACGCCGTTGCCTGCGACGTAAAGTTCGCCGACCACGCCCTCGGGCGCGGGCCGCAGCCACTTGTCCAGCACGAACAGCGCCGCCCCGGGCACCGGCGAACCGATCGGTGCCACATCCGAACCCGGCCTCAGCGGTCCACTCATCGCCGCGTAAATCGTGGCCTCGGTCGGGCCATAGGCGTTGATCATCGTTCGTCCGCTGGTGGCCCATCGATCCACCAGTTCGGTCGGGCAGGCTTCACCGGCGACGATGAGCGTCGTCGACTCCAACCGCTCAGGCGACAACATCCCTGCGGCCGAAGGTGTCTGGCACAGAACGCTGACCTTCTCGCTGATCAACAGCTCGTGCAGCTCATCCGGTGAGGACGCGATCGATTCCGGGACCACCACCAGGCGTCCGCCGTGCAGTAGCGCGCCCCAGATCTCCCACACCGAAACGTCGAAGACCAACGAATGCCATTGCGACCAAACCTGGCCGGGTCCGGCCGGCAGATCCGCGCGCACCGCGTCCACCAACTGGGTGACGTTGTGGTGGGTGACCGCAACCGCTTTGGGAACCCCGGTCGTGCCCGAGGTATAGGTCATGTACGCAAGGTCATCGGGCTCCGGGGCGGGGAGCGCGGAACTGGGCTGGCCGTCGATCAGGGGATCGTCGATCTCGGTGACCCGCACATCGAGTCCATCGAATCGCGAGCTCAAGTCGGCCGTGGTGAGAACCGCCACCGGTTCGGCGTCCGACACCATGAACTTGATGCGCTCGTCCGGATGGGCAGGGTCGATGGGCAGATAGGCAGCACCCGTCTTCAGCACCGCCAACAGCCCGATGATCGCCTCGCCCGAGCGCGGAACCAGCAGTCCCACAACCTCTCCCGGGCCGGCTCCATTGCCCGCCAACAGATGGGCGATGCGGTTGGTGACCTGATCCAGGTCGCGATAGGTCCAGGACCTGTCCCCGCATACCAGCGCGACGGTCTCCGGCGCGCGCTCCACCTGGACCGCGAACAGCACCGGGATCGCGACGGGTTCGGCGGTGGGCTCGGTGAGCACCGCGCGGTTACCCCATTCGTCGAGCCGGTCGTGATCGTCGTCGTCGAGAAGATCCATCGACAACAAAGTCCGGGTGGGATCGGCGCTCATGCGGGCTCCTTCTTGTTCCCTTTGACATCGGATGTCATGGCCTCCAGCACACGCTGGAACCTCTTGACCAACTTTCCAATTCGGACGGCGTTGAAGACGTCAGTGTCAAATTCGACGCGGAGTCCCAGCTCGTGGCCCGGTGTGGCTTGCACCGCGAGCGGGTAGTGGTTGTACTCACGATTACTGAACCCGGTGATGGACAACTCGTGCACACGCGATAGTGCAGCCGTGTCGATCGGGTAGTTCTCGTAGACGAACATAGTGTCGAACAGCTGATCGTGCCCGACAGCATGGTGAATCTCGTTGAGCGCCAGGTGCTGATGTTCCAGCGTGTCTCCGTAGGCACCCTGCAGCTGGTTCAACAGGTCTGCGATGGTGGTGGTCGGCGTGATGGTCGCGCGGACCGGCACGGTGTTGATCAACAAACCGACCATCGATTCGGCGCCGACGAGATCGCTGGGCCTGCCCGACACCGCGGTGCCGAACGCGACATCGTTTTGGCCTGTGAGCCACATCAGCAGCTGCGCCCATGCGGCCTGCAACACCGTACTGACCGTGGTGCGGCAGGAGCGTGCGAGTTCACCGAGTGCCTGTGTGGTCTCAGCGGACACCTCGAAGGACTCCACCCCACGTCGACCCAGCACTATCCGGCCGGGCGGACCGACGAGTGTCGGGGTCTCAAAACCTTCGAACACCTCACGCCAGGCCGACCGTGCGCCGCTGTTGTCCTGTGCGGCCAGCCAGGTGACGAACCGGCGGTACGACACCGGCGCCGGAAGCCGCTCGCCAAAGTAGCTGGCGAAGATCTCTTGCAGCAGGATCGGCTTGGACCACCCATCGAGAACGATGTGGTGATTGGTCAGCACGAACCGGTACTGGTCCTCCCCGGTTCGGGCCAGCGCGGCCCGGAAAGCCGGTTGTCCGGCGAGGTCGCAGACCGCAGCCCGCTCTGCGGCGGAGAGCCGGTCGACCTGTTGCTCGACGTCCAGGCCACCGTCCGCGTCGAACTCGATGTACTGCCACGCGAGTTCGGGAGCGGCGGGGATGAGCTGTATCGGTTCGCCGAATTCCTCGTAGAACGTGGCAACGACGTTCGGGCGCCGCTTGATCGCGGTGTGCACGGCCTCCTGGAGCCGCTTCGGATCGAGCGGGCCGCTCAGGGCGACATCGAGCTGCACCGCGTAGAGATCGTCACTGCCGTCCATCGCTTCCGGTGCCAGATTGGAGTGGAACAACAGCCCCTGCTGCAGCGGCGTCAGCGGCAGCACATCGGCGATCTGATACTGCTCGTGCAGCTGGTCGATCTGTGACTGACTCAGTCGCGCCGGAGCGACATCGGACGGAGTCAGTCCGCCGCCACCGGTGCGCACATGCGAGCAGATCCCGGCCAACGCGTCGAACCAGAGCCGGCTGATGCGGTCAACCTGGTCGTGACTCAACGCCGAAAGCGCCCACGTCCATGTCGCGTGCAAGCGACCCGAGTCGGGCCCGGCACCTTCCATCACGCCGGCATTGAGTTCGACGGTGTGCCCCAACGGAGTTGGGACCGAGGTCGCCGCGGCCGTGATCGACACCCCATCCGGGTCTATCCGCCAGAGATCCTCGGACAGATCTGCACCGCCGGCGCCGAGGCGGCCCAGGTAGTTGAACCCGATCGCCGGGTCCGGTCCCCCGACGCCTGCGTCGGGGTTCAGGTACCGCAAGAGTCCGTAGGTTATTCCGTCCGGCAACGCGCGCAGTTGTTCCTTGGCGTCCTTGATGATTGGCGCCAGTGCGGAGTCACCGGCCACTATGTGCGCCCAGGACAGCTCACCCACTGCCAACGAGACCGGGTACTTACTGGTGAACCAGCCGACGGTGCGGGACAGATCCGCATCGCCCGCGAACTCTTCCTGCCGACCGTGACCCTCGACGTCGATGCCGATCGGGGCTCCACCCGACCCGAGGAACTCGTTCCACGCCAAGGCGAAAGCGATCAGCAAGATGTCCTGGACCCCGGCGTGGTACGCCGCGGGCACCTCTCCCAGCAGTTCCCGGGTGAGATCGGCGTCCAGCGATACCGACAACTGTCCCGCGCTGGCATAGGTGTCCATCGTGGGGTGCGCCGCAGGCAACGCGGCCGGGATCGCCTCTACCTGGCGCCAGGCGTCGGCCAACGCCACCACGTCGGCGGCGCGTGCGTGCTGGTCGAGCAGTGTCGCCCACCGGGCAAATGATGTTCCTCCCGGCGGCAGTTCCACCGGCTGTCCACCGTGATGCTGTGCCCAGCCAATGTTGAGGTCTTCCAACAAGATGCGCCATGACACCGCATCCACCGCCAGGTGGTGAACGATCAGCACCAGCCGACTGCTGCCGCGCTCCCACAGTGCGCTCAGCATCGAACCGGTGGCAGGATTCAGACGCGACCGCGCCTGACGCAGCGCCTCATCGGTAAGCACGTCCACGGTAAGCAGGCACTCGCGTGCGTCTACCGCCCCTGCCTCCGGAACCAGAAGCGACCATTCGCCGTCGCTGTCTTCGGCGCGCAGCCTCAGGGTGGCGTGTCGGTCCAACAGGGCTTGCAGCACAGTGACCACGTCGTCGTCGGCCACTCCCTCGGGGGCCTGCAGCACCACGGTTTGGTTGAACTCGTCGACCTTGCCGCCGAGCCCATGCAGCCACCGGATGATCGGCGTGGCCACCACCGGGCCTGTGCCCGCGTCGACAAGAGCCGTCTCGCCATCGGCGAACACCGCGACCTGAGCCAGCCGCGAGACGGTCTGCTCGACGAAGATGTCACGTGGCCGCAGCAGCAGACCGGCGGCGCGTGCACGGGCAACCACCTGCATCGACGAAATGCTGTCTCCGCCAAGGTCGAAGAATGAATCGTCGACGCCGATCTGTTCGACACCGAGCACTTGCGCATAGATGCCGGCCAGGATCTCCTCGACAGCATCCTCGGGCGCCCGATAGTGGTCGGCGTCCTGATACTCCGGTGCCGGTAGCGCCCGGGTGTCGAGCTTGCCGTTGACTGTCAACGGCATGGTGCCCAGGACCACGACGGCCGCCGGAACCATGTAGGCGGGCAGTCGCTCGGCCAGCACTGCGCGCACCGCGGCGGGATCCAGGGTGCCCTTGGTTGATTCGGTGATGTAACCCACCAGCCGCTTATCGCCGGGGCGGTCTTCGCGCGCGATCACCGCTGCCTGATCCACGCCTTCCACACGCGCCAGTGCCGCGTGTACCTCACCCAGTTCGATGCGGTACCCACGGATCTTCACCTGCTTGTCGGCGCGTCCCACATACCGCAGTTGACCGTCTTCGCCCCACTGCACCAGGTCGCCGGTGCGGTACATCCGCGAGCCGGGCGCCCCGAACGGGCATGCGACGAAACGTGTTGTCGTCAGGTCCGAACGCCCCAGGTATCCACTCGCCTGGCCGGACCCCGCCACGTACAGCTCACCGACCACACCCACCGGCACCTGCCGGAGCCAGCCGTCCAGCACGAAGAAGGCCAGATGCTCCAGCGGCACGCCGATCGGGCTGCTGTTGCTATCGACGTCTCCGCTCCCGATCTCACGGAACGATGCGTGCACCGTCGTCTCGGTGATGCCGTACATGTTGATCATCCGCGGAAGCCCGGGATGGCTGTCGAACCAGGGCGAAAGACGCTGCGGTTCAAGTGCCTCGCCGCCGAAGACCACCGTCTGCAGCTTGAGCTGCTGTCCCACTTCCGGTTGCATCGCATCGGCTGTCTGCAACGCGTAGAAGGCCGAAGGAGTTTGGCTCAGGACGCTGACTTGTTCACTGACAAGCATGGCGTGCAGATCTTCAGGGGAACGGACAACCGCGTCGGGCACGATGAGCAGCCGGCCCCCGTACAGCAGCGCGCCCCAGATTTCCCATACCGAGTAGTCGAAGGCCAGGGAGTGGCATTGCGTCCAGACCTGTCCCAGATCCAGTTCTGCGTCAAGCGATTCCAGCAGCTGCGCGACGTTGCGATGGGTAACCGCCACGCCCTTGGGCGCGCCGGTGGTTCCCGAGGTGTAGATGATGTAGGCGATGTCGTCGACAGCGGGGACGGGCAACGCCACGTCAGATTGCCGATCCACGGCGGGATCGTTGATATCGATGGCGGGTATCCCGGACGCGCCCAGTCGCGGCAGCAGGTCCGCCGTCGTGACGGCGGCGATCGGCGCCGCATCGCCCAGCACGAACTCCACCCGGGAATCCGGATGCGCGGGGTCGATAGGCAGATATGCCGCGCCGGTCTTCAGTACGGCCAAGATCGCCGCGATCGCCTCCCCGGTACGGGGGAGCAACAGCGCAACCCGCTCACCCGGGTGGGCTCCACGGCTGACCAGATGATTCGCCAGCCTGTTGGCGGTCGCATCCAATTCGCCATAGCTCCAGGAACGTTCACCACAGGTGATCGCGATTGCTTCCGGCGCCCGTATCACCTGTGCGGCAAAGAGTTCTGGGATCGACGTCAATGCCAGTTCCGGGCGGGTCAACACCGCGCGGTTACCCCACGCATCCAATCGGTCGTGCTCACCGGCATCGAGCAGGTCGATCGAGGACAGCCGGGTGGCCGGGTCCGCGATCATGGCCGCCAGCACCTGACGGAACCTGTCAACGATGATCTCGATCGTGGCCAATTCGAATACATCGGTATCGAATTCGACCCGCAAGCCCAGCTCATGGCCCGGCATGGCCACAACCGACAACGGATAATGGTTGTATTCACGGCTGCTGAAGTCGGTGATGGCCAGCTCCTGCACACCCAGCTGTGCGCCGATGTCGATCGGGTAATTCTCGTACACGAACAACGTGTCGAAGAGCCTGTCGAGGCCGATCGCATGGTGAATCTCGTTGAGCGCCAGGTGCTCGTGCTCCACGGTGTCGTTGTGGGCACGTTGCAACTGATCCAGCAGATCTGCAACAGTGCTGGCCGCGTTGATGTTTGCCCGCACCGGCACCGTGTTGATCAACAGACCGACCATTGATTCCGCGCCAGCGAGGTCGCTGGGCCTGCCCGACACCGCAGTGCCGAATGCGACATCGTGCTGCCCGGTCAACCAGGTCAGCACCTGCGCCCACGCGGCCTGCAGCACTGTGTTCACGGTGGTGCGCTGCGCACGTGCCAATTCGGACAGTGCGCGGGATATCTGCTCCGAAATCCGATACGACTCCGAGCCCCTGCGACCCGATGAGGCAAGCGAACCAACCAGCGTCGGGGTCTCGAAACCGTCGAGTGCCACACCCCATGCTCTTTGCGCCGCAACGCGATCCTGCGCTGCCAACCAGGTGACGAAGTTTCGGTACGGCGCAGGCGACGGTAGACGCTGCCCGTAATAGGCACCGAATATCTCCTGCAGCAGGATGGGCAGCGACCAGCCATCGATCACGATGTGGTGAGCGGTCAACACGAGCCGATGCCGGCTTTCCGCGGGGCCACCGAGCCCGGAGATGAGCGTCGCCCGAAAAACCGGCTCGGTGAAGATCCGGCAGACCGCCGCACGTTCGGCCGCACACAGCTGCTCGACTTGCTGATCGACATCGCCAACCAATTCGGCATGCTGCCAAGCGATCACAGGCTCTGCAGGGATGACCTGTACCGGCTCCCCATACTCCTCGCTGAAGCGGGCGGCCAGATTCGGGTGGCGTTTCACCACCGCGTACACCGCATCACGCAAGCGGCTCGCGTTCAGGGGACCTGTGACTGTGAGACCCAACTGCACCGAGTAGACGTCGTCCTCGACGGAGTCCCCGGTGGCCTCAGCAAATCCCGCCTGGAACAGCAGGCCTTGCTGCAGCGGGGTAAGCGGCAGCACGTCGGCAACTTCGTACTGCTGCACCAACGCGTCGATCTGCTGCTGAGTCAAGCGTGCAGGCACCAGATCAGACGGCGTCAGGCCGCCTCCGCCGGAACGCACATGAGCGCAGATCCCGCTGAGAGCCTCGAACCACAACCGACTGAGACGTGCGGCCTGTGCGTCGTCCAAAGCCGAAGGCGCCCAGGTCCAATTGGCCCGAAGTTCTGGTCCGGACTCGGCGTCCGAATTTGTCTCGACGATCCCGGCGTTGAGCTCCACCGAGTGGGCCAATGGCATCGAAATGGCCGCAGCCACATCGGTCATCGACAGGCTCTCGCGGCTTATCCGCCAGAAGTCCTCGGAGAGGTCAGCCGCTCCCGCACCCAGGCGCCCGAGATAGTTGAACCCGATTGTCGGCTCCGACCCGGTCAGCCCGATATCGGCGTTCAGATAACGCAGCAAACCATAGGTCAGCCCATCTGGCAGCGCACGCAGCTGCTCCTTGGCCGCCTTGATCACCTGACCGAGGGCCGACTCGCCCGCTGTCACCTGCGCCCACGACAGCTCCCCTACCGCCAAGGCCGCCGGGTACTTGGTGGTGAACCACCCGACGGTGCGCGACAGGTCGATGCGACGGTGCACGGATTCGCCGATTTCTTCCTGGCGCCCGTGCCCCTCGATGTCGAACGCGATCGGCGCGCCCCCGGCGCCCAGGAACTCGTTCCAGGCCAGCCCGAAGGCGATGAGCAGAATGTCTTGCACCCCAGCATGAAACGCCGCGGGTACCTCGCCCAGCAGATGCCGAGTGGTCTCGGCATCCAATGACAAGGACAGACGTCCAGCGTTGGCGTACGTGTCGGTGGCCGGCTGAACCGCGGGCACGTATGCAGGCGCGGTCAGCACCTCTTTCCACACATCGGCCTGCGCCACCACGTCCGTGGACCGCGCGTGTTCGGAGAGCAGTGAAGACCAGCGGGCAAAAGACGTTCCACCGGCCGGTAGCACCACATCGGCTCCACTGTGATGCTGCGCCCACGCGATATTCAAGTCTTCCAACAGAATTCGCCACGAAACACCGTCGACAGCCAGGTGGTGAATCACCAGCACCAGCTGCTTGGTGTCGGGAATCCACGCCGCGCTGAGCATCGTTCCGGTGGCCGGGTTCAGCCGAGAACGTACCGCCACCAACGTTTCATCCGATAACGAGTCAACGACGCGTAGGCAGTCGCGGGCGTCTATCGCCCCCTCCTCCGGGACGAGCAGCGACCATTCGCCATCGTTGTCCGTGGCACGCAACCGCAGGGTGGGGTGGCGATCCAGCAATGCCTGCAATACCGAAACCACGTCGTCCTCAGACACGGCCGCGGGTGCCTGAACCACGAGTGTCTGGTTGAACTCGTCGATCGCGCCCGCCGAATCCTGCACACCGCGCAGCCAGTGCATGATCGGCGTGACTTCTACGGGTCCGAGACCCTCGTCCACCACATCGGCTTCGCCACCGGAGATTTCGACGACAGCGGCCAGCCGCGACACCGTCTGTTCGATGAAGACATCGCGCGGTCGGCACAGCACACCCGCCGCCCGGGCGCGCGCGACCACCTGCATCGAGAGGATGCTGTCGCCGCCCAGATCGAAGAAGGAGTCGTCGACGCCGACACGATCGACACCGAGCACCTGGGCGTAGACGTCGACCAGAATTTCCTCGACGGCGGTGGCGGGGGCGCGGTAGTCGGCCCCCAGTCCGCCATATTCGGGAGTCGGCAATGCGCGGGTGTCTAATTTGTTGTTGGACGTCAAAGGCAATGTCTCAAGCACCACCACCGCCGCGGGAACCATGTAGGGCGGAAGGCGTTTCGCCAAGGTGCTGCGCGCTTCGGCGGGGTCGACGGTCCCGGTGACGTAGCCGACGAGACGTTTGTCTCCTGGCCGGTCTTCCCGGACGATCGCGGCGGCATGGTCCACTCCGTCGAGTGCGCTCAACGCCGCTTGGACTTCACCGAGTTCAATACGGTATCCGCGAATCTTGACCTGCTCATCGGCCCGGCCCAGATACTGCAGTTGTCCGTCGTCGCCCCACGAGACCAGGTCCCCGGTGCGATACATGCGGGTACCGGGCTGCCCGAAGGGGCATGCCACAAAGCGGGAGGCCGTCAGATCGGAACGACCGATGTATCCGGAGGCGACGCCCTCACCGGCCACATACAGTTCTCCGACGACGCCGGCAGGCACCGGTTGCATCCACGTGTCCAACACGAAGAGCGCCGCGCCGGGTACCGGCGCGCCAATGGGGACGGCGGAATCCGGCGCCCCTGCCACCAGCGGCGCACTGATCGCCACGCACATCGTGGTCTCGGTCGGACCGTACGCGTTGATCATCACCCGCCCGGGAGCCCACCGCTCCACGACCGAGGCAGGGCACGCCTCACCGACCACCGCGAGCGCCGTGGACTCCAGGCCTTCCGGGGAAAGCATGGCCACAGCCGACGGAGTCTGCGTAAGTACGGTGACCTGTTCGGCGACCAGCACGTCGTGGAAGTCCGCGGGTGAGCCCGTGATCGATTCGGGGACGACCACAAGCCGACCACCGCGCAGCAACGGCCCCCAGATCTCCCATACCGAAACGTCGAACGCCAGAGAATGGCACAGGGGCCATACGCCAGGGTTTGGTAGGCCGGCATCCAGCGACGACATCAGCTGGGTGACGTTGTGGTGAGTGACGGCCACGCCTTTGGGCGCTCCCGTTGTTCCCGAGGTGTAAATGATGTAGGCGATGTCATCTGGTCGAGCACCCGGCGCGGGAGCCGAGGGCTCCGTCTCGGCAGCGGAGGGGTCAAGGTCGATGATCGGCAGATCGAAGCCGTCCAGTCGCGCCCTGAGCCCGGCTGTGGTGATCGCGGCCGCCGGCGCCGCATCGCCGACGATGAACTCGAGCCGCGACGCGGGTACCGCGGGGTCTATAGGCAGATATGCCGCCCCGGCCTTCAATACGGCGAGTATGCCGATGACCGCCTGAGCAGAGCGGTCCGACAGCAGGACAACGCGGTCGCCGGGACTCACGCCTTGCGATACAAGCTGACCCGACAGCGCATCGGAGGCCTCGTCCAGCTCTCGGTACGTCAGAGTGTGCGCACCGAAGGTCAGCGCCGGAGCCTCGGGATCGGCGGCCACCTGAGAGGAGAACAGTTCGGGAATCGATACACGCGTGGCAAGCGGCCCCGCGAGAACCGCACTGTTGCCAACCTCAGCCAAGCTCGTGAGCTCGTCGTTGACCAGGGAATTCAGAGAGGAGAGCCGCCGATCAGGATCGGCCGCCATCTCCGATAAGAGCCGCTGCAACCGCTCCGTGAGGTTCGGCACTCCGAACTTCGAGAACGGCAGTCCGTCGCCCGAGGTGCTCAGGAGTAGTTGGTCACTGGCTCCGATAAAGAAGAGTCCGAAGTGCCCCATGGGGCCGTGGTTGGTGTACGTCGCCGTGGCAGGCACACCAGCGAGGTCCAAGGTGAGTCTCATGGGGATGAAGTTGATGGCGACGCGATTTCCCGCCTGCCGGGGGCCCCGGAGACCGAATTCGCCGCCGTCCAGGACATGCGCCGGGAATCGTTGATGCTTCAGCAGTTCGCGAATGCGCACATCGACGTGCTGGCAGAATTCGGCGACCGTGGACTCCGGCGGGGCACTGAGTACCAGCGGCACCACGCCGGCCAGCATCCCCGGAAGCGTCTTCGACTCGGGACGGACACGACGGCTAACCGGGAAGTCCAGCGCCACTTCCGACCCGCTGGTGGACCACCCGCGCACCAACAACGCACAGGCGGCCGTGATAACCGAGTACCGGCGAACACGCAAAGCCTTTGTCAAGTCTTTGATTTCGCCGACTACCGCGTCATCGATCTGAACCGAAGCTGTCGGTGTGTAGCCCTCATGGCCCTCATGGGCATGGGGCGGGCGGGGGTCCAGGCCACTATCCGGCGGAAGGTTACGGCTCCAGTACTCCCGATCCTCTGCGTAGTCGGTGGAGGCTTCATACTCCGCCTCCAGCTCGACCAGCTCCTGCAGGGTGCCGAAGTAGGCGTCGGGAATCGGATCCCCCGCGACCAGCGCGGAGTAGATCGATGCGATTCGGCGGCTCACGATCGCCATGCCCAAGCCGTCCAAGTTGATGTGATGGCACAGCCCGAACATGTAGTACTGATCGTCGGCCGTCCGGATCAACGCGAATTTCAGCAGTTGGTCGGTCAAAGGCATCAATGTGCGTTGGATCGACGAGGCGATCTGGCGAGCGTGCTCGACGGGATCTTCTGAATCACGGACGTCATGGAAGTCCAACACGAGTTCCGAATGGTCAATCGCCCTCTGAACGATCTGACCATTGACCTCAAGGAAGGCGGCCCGCGCAGGTTCGGCTTCATTGATTGCCTGGCGGACGGCTTGCTCAAGTAGAACTCGTTCTACTTTTCCTTCGATTCGAACCAGAAGGCCAAGCTGCCACTCCGCACCGACGAGACCGCTTTCCTGGGAAAGCCAGATATCCAATTGTCCGCGCGAAAGCGGTAATGCCCCGTCTTCAGACTCCAACATTCGCCTACCCCCTCTCCGAAGGTTCAGCGCCCAAGACCCCCACCCTGCGCCAATCTCTCGCGCAGGCTCTTCGGCCGGATATCGGTCCAGTTTTGTTCGATGTACTCCAGGCAGGCGGCACGGTCCGCTTCACCAAATACAACCCGCCAGCCATCAGGCACATCGGCGAAAGCCGGCCATAGGCTGTGCTGCTCCTCGTCGTTGACCAAGACGAAAAAGCTTCCCTTGTCATCATCGAATGGATTGATGCTCACGCTTTCTCCAGGTTGCTTCGGTGGACATCGCAAACATACGGCTGAATTTATAGCGGCGTAGCGGGTTTCACAAAGTTCTAATCTTCGCAACTTTGACACATCGTTGCTTACTACCGCAACTAATTAGCCACAATATCGGTATGAATGTATTTATCCAGGTCAAGTATGGTTAGATAGATCTCTAGTTGTTGCGATGAACGCGCATATGAGTATACCAAGTCTGAGCACGCCACGTGAGGCGAGCGCAGGGCCGTCGGCGAGAGCAATCAAGTGACCACCGGTTCGCCTATCGTCCAGCAAAGTATGATACTAGAACTGGAGACGCACGTTACCTAATATTCGGGCTTGCTGCGCATCTTAATCAAGTAACTTGAAGAAGTAGCCCACAGCTCAATATTTGGATGTTTTTCGAGTTCAGGTAACAGGTCGGGCCATTCCGTTACATTGCGCGCCGCGCCGAGAGTGTTACAACCTGGGGCGTATCGAATGAACTCGCCGCGACCTGAATTCTGATTCAGCCGAGAACTGATGGGGCAGAAGCCGCCCTAGCAACAGAATGTGACGGAGTATCGGGTACCTGGAAGTAAATGTGGTGACAAACCACTACGAATTAAGTTCTCGTCTATAAGAAATACCGAAGATATCCATGGCGGTTTGGCCACCTCAGCGGCTCCAGTCGATGCTGCAACAAATTCCACGAAAAACATTGTTATGCGCGCATCGCCAGAAATATCCTGTGGCCACGTAGATCGTCCATACCCGCACCGATTACACCGAGCACAGCATCCTCACAGCGTTCCTCGTCGCACATCGCCAAAAGTGTGCGGAAGCCGCCCGCGAGACCGCTTTGACCAACGCTGAGAGCGCCCGAGAAGACGATATTTTCATGCGGAACACGAAGCCCCGGCCCATGGCGAGCCCGCTACCGAAATAGTTCAGTCGTCGAGGTGCTCGGGACGGGCTTGCGTTCCCTCGATGGGCGACGATCCGGCTGGCATCAGCATGACAAACACCGGTAGTCGCACCACGGCACCGTTGAGGATCGGCAGCCGGATCGCGACGGAAACGACCTCCAGCTCCAGACGCTTACCCCGCCGAGTCTCCATCTCCAAGCGCCCGGGTAACTGCCTGGGCGTCGCGAGCCAGTCCAGACCGCGCTCTATCGACTCGACGACGTTCATGCTTTGACTATACCCACTCGACGATGAAAATCCTTGTCGGAAGACGAATCTGCCGCAAGGCCTACGCCTTGGTGAAGCTGTACATCCGATACTCCACCGCTCCCCCGCTCCGTAGGTCCTCGTAAGCACGCTGAGCCGGCGCAAACCTGCGAACCAACCCGCGCAAGAGTCTGGGTGTAGCGCGATCGATCACGTACCGCCAGCGCTCCAGGTTCTTCTCCATCCCGCGCCGGACCTCGACATTGATCCCCCGCTCGGACACCATCCGTAGCGGCGCATTCGCGAGCGCCACCTTCCACCCAGCGACATCCTGAGCGCTGCGCGCATCTGCGTAGAGAAAATGTCCGCCCGGACGAAGCACACGCGCCACCTCGGTGAGAAACACCGGAAATTGGGGATACAGGTGCGATGACTCGATATTGATCACCGCATCGAAGGACTGATCGGTGAATGGCAGGTTCTGCGCATCTCCGTGCGTGAACTCCAGGCCCGGAAGATTGTGCCGTTTGCGACAGAACTCGATCCCGTCCGGATTGAGATCCAGCCCCGTGTAGGACGTCGGATGCAATGTGCGTACGAGGTAGGAAGCTCCGCCGCCGTGGCCACAACCGACCTCCAGCACCCGCCTACCGTCGAGCTCCGTCTGGGTAGCGGTGCTGTGGTAGAGCTGAATGGAATACCGATCGGGCTCATCGGAAGCCGACAACGGGACATCCATCGCCGGATCCTCTTCGTAGCCGTAATTGAGGAACACGACGTTCTCTGTTTCGAGCTTACGGGTGGCATGCCGGTAGATGAACTTCTGCACCGCCTGAGTGAACTGAGCGTTCAGCTTGAAGATGACCCAATCTCGCGACTTCCGAACCGGATGACTGCGCACCATAGACGAATTATGGCAGAGTTCTGAGTTTCAGGCTGGCTTATCGAACTCCGAACTGCCTTGCGACAGTTGGAGAACCAGAGATAATGACGCAGTTATTCGGTCCACCAACGCGACAACGACTGAAGGGCCAGGAACGGAATGAAGTTTGCGCTGGCGTGCTACGGCACTCGCGGCGACGTCGAGCCCTCCGTCAGCGTCGGATGCGAGCTGACCCGACGAGGACACGACGTCTGCGTGGCTGTCCCCCCGGACCTCGTCACCTTCGCGGAGTCGGCTGGACTGGCCGCGGTTCCCTATGGCCCGGAACTACAGGATTTCCTACAGGACGAGTTCCTCCGGAATTTCTGGACTCAGTTGGTACGCAACCCCGTCGGTACGCTGCGTGAGCTTTGGGCGCCGATTGCCCGTTACTGGAGTGACACCAGCGCGACGCTCGCCTCGGTGACAGACGGGGCTGATCTGTTGTCGACAGGACTCAACTTCGAGCAATCGGCTGCCAACGTGGCCGAGTATTTCGACATCCCCCTGATGATGCTGCACCACTTCCCGATGCGACCCAACGGTCAACTGCTTCCGATGCTTCCGGCACCGCTCGTACGATCGGGCGGAATGCTCTCCGAGTGGCTGCTGTGGCGCGCCACGAAGGACGCCGAGGACACGCAGCGACGCGAGCTCGGCCTACCCGAGGCCACCGGACCCTCGCCGCGGCGGATCGCCCGCAGCGCAGCCATCGAAATACAAGCCTATGACGCGATCTCCGTTCCCGGACTGGCTAATGAGTGGGCGAAATGGAATGGCAAGCGGCCTTTCGTCGGCGCCCTCACAATGGGGTTATCTACCGCCGCCGACCATGAGGTGGCGTCCTGGATCGCCGCAGGGAAACCGCCGATCTGCTTCGCCACCGGCAGCATTCCGCTCGAATCACCGGCCGGCACCATCGAGATGATTAGTTCTGCGTGTGCGGAACTGGGTGAGCGGGCGCTTGTCTGCGCCGGCGGTACCGATTTCGGTGACATCGTCCAACCCGACCATGTCAAGGTCGTGGGCGCCGTCAACTACTCAGCGGTCTTCGCCGCCAGCCGAGCCGTTGTTCATCACGGAGGTTCGGGCACCACGGCCGCGAGTCTGCGAGCCGGTACCCCGACGCTGATCCTGTGGAGCACGGCCGATCAGCCGTACTGGGGAAACCAGCTCGGCAGGTTGAAAGTCGGTGCTGCTCGACGGTTCTCGGCGACCAATCGAAAAACACTGGTGGCCGATCTGCGTCGTATCCTGGCGCCCGAGTACGCGGCGGCCGCCCGAGAGTTGGCCACTCGGATGACCAGCCCTGAGGAAAGCGTCACCAAGGCCGCAGATCTCTTCGAGGCTGCCGCCCGCGGTAAAGCAAGTAAGAAATGACCCTTACTGCGGTGGTTTGATAATCAGACCCTGGCCGGTCGGCAAGGCCACGATGTATACGCCCAAATCGCGCGCCACCTCATCCATGGCAATACGCTGTTCGTCGCGACCGCGATTCGCGTAGTCGTCCAGGAGCACAAATGCTCCTGGTGAAAGTCGCGGCCAGAAGTATCGCAGTGTCGCGACTTCGGGTGGTGCGCAGTTCATGTCGATATGCAGGAACGCCACCGCATCGGCGTGGACTTCCTCAAGCGTTTCGGGAACTGCTCCAGCGATGACGCGCTGGTTCTTCCACTGCGCAAAGTTCGCCTTGACGCTGTCCACGGAGCTCACGTACATGCCATTGCGTACGAGTTCCTCGCTCTTCTCGAGCGCCCCCGAGTCGCGTTCACCCGCGCTGACGAAGCGCGGGTCGAGTCCGGCGAAGGTGTCGAGGAGATAAAAGGTCTTCCCCAGTCGATCCCAATCGAGGTACTCCATGATGGCGCTACTCAAAAAGCCGTAGCTGACGCCACATTCGACGAAGTCACCCTTCACCTTGCTCGCACTGGCAGCCGCCCACAGCCCGACATGTACGCGCCAATGCCACTGATACCAGTCGGTACCACCGAGCGCGCGGACACCGCGCTGGTATGCACGCTGGAACGCCGGGTCATCGAGGAATGCGTGATTGTTGAAACAAATCAGCGCATCGTTCGAATAGACGTTGGGCAGGAGCGTGCGCGCAAGCCAATATTCCTTGCGAACCGCCCACAGCCAAATACGGGTACGGAGCGTTAGCTCATCTGCCACAGCGGAAACGATAGCATCCGCCGTCAGGTTGGAGATGAGAAAAGCGCGTGGCGAATCGATTCAACCACGTCGAATAGCTATGGCTCACAAGCTGATCGATGCCATATCCGGCCCTCACACCGCATCACGCTCCACCGGCGCCGCTGACGCGGTGTCTACCTCTGCGGGACGTTTTCGGTTCAGTCGAGACTTCAGCGAGATCGCTTGCTTTTCCACCACGAACCAACTGAAGGCCGCTAGCGGCACGGTGGCCGCCGTGGCAATAGCGAAGAACAGCAACAGATTCAGACTACCCAGTCCCATGACGACCAGTAGCTGTTGCACGGGATAGGCATAGATGTACGTACCGTAGGACAGGTCGTTGCGCAGGTTCAGTCGTGGATTGTGGATGAGCGAGCCCGACACTATGACCGCATACGCCAACGGCAAAGCCGCGATATCCCGATAGTTCTCCAACAGTCCGGAAGCCAGCACGATCACGACGCTCACCGCAACGAGCGACCAGCGCGCGGGAATGACGTCTTTGTACTGGTTCAGCAGGGCTCCTGCCGCGAACATGACAGCGAACCGTGCCACCATCTGCGCGATAGAAGTCGCCGCGAAGACCGGGTACGAGAGATACGCCGTGGCACAAAGGAATAGCACGAAGGCCGCGGGAACAACCCATCGCCGCTTCAGGAGTCCGACGACGCCCAGCACTGCCACCGCGATGTAGCAGATCATCTCGAAGACAAGCGTCCAGATTGACCCGTTCCACACGCCCGGCCATGGGACACCGCGCGGGGTGCCATCGACACCGGCGTAGTACACGTTCAGCAGACCATTGTTGATGACGTACTCGACCGGCTTGTGCGACGAGAACAACGCCGAGACCGAGCCGCCCTGGATGAGGACACTGATGGGGGCTATGACGAACGCGATGATCAGTAGACACACCCACAGCCCCGGGAAGATGCGAAGGCCACGGGCAATCGCGAAGTCACGAAGCTTGGGTTTGCGCAGCCAACTCGCGGTGATGAGAAAGCCCGATATCGCAAAGAAACCGTCGACGCCGACCTGCTCGATGAGTTGCTCGAATGGGCGATAGGTGATCGTTCGACCGGTCAGCGGCCAGGAGTGCCAGAAGATGACGCTGACCGCCAGGATCAACCGCCATGCGTTGAGCGCATTGTTTCTCGGGTCGAATACCTGGCCGAGCGTCGGGTTTCTCGCTGGCCTCGGCCCCTCCGGCCCACTCACGCGGAACACCTTGAGCGAGCGAACTGCTCCATGGCATCAGCGGCGGCCTCCGCGCTCTCACCCGGTTTGGTCATTCCGTTGGCGAGCTCGCGAGCCCGGTCAACGTAGTCCGGTGCAAGAATCTGGCGCAGATCCGCAATCAGAGATTCTCGCGTGGTGGTCGAAAAACGCCGCGTGGTACCCACTTTCAGCTTCTTTATCTGTCCACCCCAAAGCGTCTGATTGGCATCCATCGACAAGATCAACGTGGGGACCCCGGCGCGCAGGCTTGCCGCGGTGGTGCCGGACCCCCCGTGATGCACGACCGCCCGGCAGGCCGGAAAGACCGTCGCATAGTTGACTGCTCCCACGACCTTCACGTGGTCGGGAAGCTGCGCATCGCTGAAGTCTGTCCATCCCGCGCCTATCAAGGCCCGCTCTCCCAGCTCCGCACACGCCGAGCCGATCATCTCGAGTGCGGCAGTGGGGGATTCGACCGGCATACTGCCAAATCCGAAGAAGATTGGCGGCGTCCCGTCAGCGATCCATGAGGCGACGTCACCGTCGGCCTCGGCGGTCAACGCCATGGTCAGCGAGCCGACAAACGGCCGCAAGCCATCCCATTCCTTCCACTCCTCGGCCAGGCCGGGAAAACAGACCTCGTCATAGCCCTGGATCTCCAGGGAGCCGCGCTCGGCGATCCGCTGCGGCGACGGCCGTGAGGCCTTGGGTAGGCGGAGCTCACGCCGCTGCGTGTCCTCAACCTTCTTATTCAGGCGCCAAGCAAACCAGTCGAACGCTGTCATCGCCGCACGCCCCAACCGGGACGGCAGGATGGTGACAAGCTGACCGTTCGGCCGCATCGGGATGTGATGAAGTGTGACCAATGGAATGTCATGGTATTCAGCGACATTCGCAGCGGGTTCCTGGTAGCTCTGGCCCGCGAACAACACATCGGCATCCTGGGCCGCGGACATCAGCGTGGTGTTCATCTGCGCCCAGCATTCGTCGCTGAGCTCCCACATCTGACGCCACATCGTCCGAATCTCCCCCACCTTCCAGAAGGTGTGGAAGAAGAACGTCCAGAAATTGCGATAAACGTCCAGCCAGGTCTTCGTATCCAACCCGTAGGAAACGGTCTCCAGACCAGCCGACTCCGTGAAGCCGATCAGGTCCGGCGGCACAGCCATGACCACATCGTGTCCCCTGCGCTGTAACTCACGAGCCACGACAACAGAGGGCTCGACATCACCCCGGGTTCCGTAGCTCGCCAGCACAAACTTCATCGCCTCTAACGCCTTTCGGGTATCGCGGTTCAGCGGAGTCGGGCCGCCGTCATTCCTTACGCCAGAACACGCCTGTTCCGTCAATTTCCTTGATCTCGGCGGTTATCCCGTGCTTCGTGCGGTAATCGGTGACGGCCTGTTTGCACGAGTCGAGCGCATGGTAGTCGTCGATGATGCAAAAGCCTCCGGGAGACAAACGCTCGTAAAGCCCGTCGAGCGCCTGGATTGTGGATTCATAGAGGTCGCCATCAAGCCGCAATACAGCGATTTGTTGAATCGGGGCATCATGCAGCGTGTCTTTGAACCAGCCTGGAACAAATCGAACCTGGTCATCCAACAATCCATAGCGCTGGAAATTAGCCCTGACATTCTTTTCGGTCACCGCCAGGATCGGCGCCGCAAGGTGCAGCCTGTCGCCCTTGTCCGCCTTGTAATGCGCGGTATCCGGCGGAGGTACGCCCTCGAACGAATCGCAGAGCCACACGTTCCGCGTGGTGTCCCCATACGCGGCCAGAACCCCGCGCATCAGGATGGACGCACCACCGCGCCACACACCGCATTCGACCAGGTCGCCAGGCACATCATCGGCAAGCACCGTCTCGACGCACTGTTGCAGGCTGGTGAGTCGCTGCATACCGATCATTGTCAGCGCATCCGCCGGCCAATCCAGGCCCAAGTCACGCTTGTGCGCGTCGAACGGACGCTTGCGCACAAGCACGTAGTCGCCAAATTTGAAAAAGGGGCGGTGCAGCCAGTTCCAACCCACTGGCACAAGTTCATCAACTCCGTATCGGGTGAGGTCCTGTCGAAGCAGGCCCAGATAAGCGGATCGAGTGTCGTAATCGGTCACGGTCAAGAACTGCCCCTATCTCGAAATGCTGGTGTCCCGTCCCAGCGCTAACAATAGCCGTCTGTGCGACTCCGTCGACACGTTTCGGACCGGGCTACTCCCCTTGCAGGGGCTGCATTTTCAGCAGAATCTGTCAAGAATTCTTGTGAACGAATGTCGCCAAATATCTGCGGCACGCTGGCGATCGGAGATCCTGCCACCCTTCATTAATATTCAGCCTCATCGGAACACAGCACGGGGTAGCCGCTTCGACTCTTCTGCGCGATGAATCACGACTACGGAGTCGAACACCTCGATCCGGTCGATGATGGTGGCCGCGAACGGCACCTCGACTGTCTCAAGCCGCTTGGGATGGTCCTCCATGATCTGGTAGACCGAGCTCATCTCCATATAATGAGCGTGCATAGCGTCCATCAGCCATTTGGTGAAATCGATGAACGATTGGCGCTGGTCACGATAGATCGTCCAGTAGTTCGCGCAGACGTCCTCCACGATGTAGACCCCGCCGGGCCGCAGACGCGGAAATAGATACCTGAACGACCCGATCATCTGTTTCGGGGTGTGGCCACCATCATCGAGGACGGCGTCGAATGGGCCGAACTCCTCGACCACCGTACCGAGAAAGTGCGGATCGGTCTGGTCACCGATCCGCACGTGGATACCGCGCCCCGGGTCGTCGTGCTGCGCAGACTTGGGGCTGATGTCCAGACCCACAATGGTGGCCTGAGGCAGGTGTTCCCGCCACATCTGTAGGGATCCGCCCCGATCCACGCCGATCTCGAGCATTCGCTCGATCCCCGTGAGCGCACGCTGGTAGATGGGCAGGTAATGACGCAGCTTATGGACGTTGTCGGTGTTCTCGAAGATCCTCCCGATGGGGGTTTCCGCCGGTGCCGAGGTGTCGGCCCGCATCGAGACCGTCCTGGCCAGGTCCGGCCCCAGCGCACCGAGCATTCGACGGCGGGACCCGTACGGATAACGCCGCGCAATGAACGGAGGTTTGCGCTGCAGTGCCAGACGGAAGAGTGGCATGATCACGAGATCCTTTGCTGTCCTTTGATGTTCGAAGAACATCGCCCATTCTCAGAATCCCGAAATGCCATGCGATTCAGCCTACCGACATATCCATGGCGACACCTGTGCGCTAACTGTCCTCGCGCGGTGATAGAGCCCGTTCTCGCGGCGCGAGGCTATCCGAATCCGCGGGCCCCGCACGCGTCGCCGCCTGATCGGCATGCTTGCGTTTGAGGCGCGACTTGAGCGCGAGGGCACGCTTCTCGACCAGGAACCAACTGAATGCGGCGGGCACCAACGTCGCACCCGCCGAAACAATAAAGAAAACAAACGGATTCAGGCTGGCGAGGCCTGCGACAGCTAAGAACTGCTGCGTCGGCGAGGCATAGATATAGACACCGTATGACAGGTCCGTCTGGATATTCATGCGCTTGTTCTTGATCAGCACACCCGAAACGACGACGGCGTAAGCAAGCGGAAGAGCACCGATGACGCGGTAGTCGGGCAACATGCCCGACGCCAGCACAATCACCACGCTCACCGAAACAAGCGACCACCGGGCCGGAATCACATCTCGCCACTGATACAGCAGTGCGCCGGCGGAAAACATGATGGCACTGCGCACCGCGAGCTGCGGAATTGTCCATAGCCCAGGGAAGGTCAGCGGCGGCAGGAGAATCGCCGCAATCGTTGCCAATATCAGTATCACCGGTGCGGTCCAGCGACGGCTGGCGAGCCCGAGCAGCCCCAGCCCCGCTACGGCGATGTAGCACATCACTTCGAATACGAGCGACCACAGGGACGCGTTCCAGATTCCCGGATACGGGATATCGCGCGGCGTCCCACCCACGTCGAACTGGAGCTGAATCAGCGCGCTGTTCTTCAACATGTACTCGATCGGCGCACTGGAGAACAGCAGCCTCGCGGCCGATCCGCCCTGGATCGCAACACTGAGCGGAGCGATGACAAACGCCGTTACCGCCAGTACCACGTAGTACCCGGGCAGGATGCGCAGGGCTCGCGCGATGAAGTAGTCGCGCGAGCTGGGATTACGGAGCCAACTAGCAGTGATCAGAAATCCCGAAAGAGCAAAGAATCCGTCAACTCCTACCGAAAACAGCAGTTGAAGTATCGCCTTGGATTCCACCACGTGACCCGTAAGCGGAAACGAGTGAAAAAGGATCACCTCTGTCGCCAAGGCGAGCCGACATGCGTTCAGCGCGTTGTTTCGCGGATCGAATACAGAACCGAGCTTCATGCGCCTCCACCACTCTTCGCCGGAAGCGTCATCGTATCGTCATCTCAGTTCGAGATCAGGCTTTCCGGTGTTTCCACATGTAGTTGGAAAACATTGTCACAACTGATGATTCATATTCGCGACAGGGTTTCTCGCCACCAGACCACAGTGGGGCGGCGATGCGCTCAAAAGCGATTCGGGCAGTCCTTGTCGATCCATTCCAGAAGTGCGTGCAGGCCATCCTCGAGCGTCCACTTCGGGCTCCACGCGAGCTGCTCGATTGCCGGCTCGACGTCACAGCTCGCGGCACGCACATCGCCGTCGCGAAACTTCCCGACAACGGTGGGTTCGGGCGCCGCACAGATGTCCGCAACCTTACGAGCCAACTCATGAATGGTTGTCGCAGTGCCAGAACCGATGTCGAGAGTGCGTCGCTCAACTGCGGGTGTGTGTACCGCGGCAAAGAGCGCATCGACAACATCGTCGATAAAGACGAAATCGCGAACTATCCGTCCATCCTCGTACACCTCCAAGGACTGCTTCTCGCGTGCCAGACGCGCGAAGAGCGTGACGATTCCGGTGTACGAGTTGGTGAGTGACTGACCGGGCCCATACACATTCTGCAGACGCAGAACGCTGAGGTTGGTGTCATGGGCGGCCGCCCAGGAAGCCAACAGATGCTCTTGGGCAAGTTTCGTACCCGCATAGATATTGGTAGGCCGGGGCTCGGTCCTACTGGCGCAGCTGGCGAGCGGTTCCGAAGGCTCACCGGTGGGACCCTTCGGATCCCACTGGCCGGCAAGTAGCTGGGCATGGCTGCGCGGGCGTGGGTAGAAGACTTCCGCACCGGACTGCCAGGCACCTTCGCCGTACACCGCGCGCGACGATGCGAGTACCAGCTGGTCGGGCACAAACGCCGCACGGCTCAGCGCATCAAGGAGTTGGGTGGTACCCACCACATTGACCGAGCCGTGACGCGTCGCTTCCGAAAGCGACTGCGCGGTACCCGTCTCCGCAGCCAAATGGACAACCTGCGAGGGTTCAAACAACCGCAGCACGGCATCCCAGTCGGGGGCATGGGTCACGTCGCCCGTGAACAGCCGCACCGATGGCGGAAGGTCGATGTCCCGGCCCCTGGCATGCACCTGAGGATGTAGGACGTCCATCACCGCGACGTCGTATCCCGCCTGCACGAGGCGGTTGGATAGCGCGGATCCAATGAATCCCGCTCCACCAGAAATGAGTACAGATGTCGACAAAGCCGATTCCTCCCGTTCTTTACGGACCAGCCAGGTAACCGGCACGCACCGGTAATGCGTTCCGGGTCAATGATATCGATGGTCCAGATGACATCGCGCGGGGTTCTTCCCGCATGGACTGCCGCGCTACGACAACTGACCTAAACACGAGCAGCCCGCTCCTCCAAAAGGTCGGCTGCCTTGCCCACACTCTCGTACGGCTTGGACATGTGGGGAGCGATCTCCCGAGCCCGAACCGCATAGTCGGGGCTGAGGATCTCCCGCAGGTCCGAGACCAAGGTGTCCCGGGAAGTGGTCGAAAAGCGCCGAGAGGCACCCACTTTCATGCGCTTGAGCTGATTTCCCCAGAATGGCTGATCACCGACGGTCCACAGGATCAAGGTAGGCACTCCGGCGCGCAGGCTCGCGGCCGTGGTGCCCGACCCACCGTGGTGAACAATCGCCCGACTCACCGGAAAGACTGCCGCATAGTTCACCACGCCGACCACCTTGACGTGCTCGGGTGGACGTACGTCGCTGAAGTCAGTGGCGCCGGCGCACACCAACGCACGCTCCCCCAATTCCGCGCACGCTGAACCGATCATCTCGACGGTCTCCGCCGGAGATTCCACCGGAATGCTTCCCGAAGCGAAACAGATAGGCGGTGGACCGGCGGCAATCCAGGACATGACCTCGTCATCGGCCGCAGTGGTCAATTCCATGGTCAGTGCCCCCACGAAAGGCCTTCGCTCGCCGTACTTCGCCCACTCATCTGCCAGCCCGCGGAAGCAAATACGGTCGTAGGCCTGGATTTCCAGTGAGCCACGCTGCCCGATCCGCCGCGGCGAAGGGCTTGTCGCCTTCGGTAAACCCAGCTCGCGTCGTTGCGCATCCTCCGCCCTCTTGGTCACACGCCAGGTCAACCAGTCGTAGGCGGTCATCGCTGTGCGGGTCACCGGCGGCGGCAGGACAGGAAAGAGCTGACCATTGGGGCGCCACGGCATGGTGTGTAGGGCAACCAGTGGGATTCCGTAGAACTCGGCAACATTGGCGGCCGGCTCCTCATAGCCCACACTGGTCGACAGCAGATCCGCCCCTTCGGCCACCGACACAAGGGCCTTACTCATTTCCGACCACTGTTCGGTTACCAGTTTCAGTGCCTGCTGACACAACGCAACCAAATCCTGAACCCTCCAGAAATGACGGGTCCACGACATCCACAGGTCACGATACTCATCAAGCTGGGGCCCCACCTGGACGCCATAGGGAACTGCCGAGAGCCCGACAGACTCGGCGAAGCCGATCAAGTCTGGCGGCACCGCCATGCGCACTTCGTGGCCTCTGCGCTGCAGTTCTCGTCCGACAGCAACGGCAGGTTCGATATCGCCGCGCGTGCCATAACTTGCCATGGCGAATTTCATGACGGTGTCGACCTCCCCGATATGTTAGGTACTCGCAGAATGGCCGTCGGTGTTGCCGGTCATTATTACCGATCTTGTGCTTCTCGGATAGCCTCACGAGGACAGGCATACATCCGTCTCCAAATTCCGGAACATCAATTCAGCTACAGCCGAAAGAATTCCGCTTCGCGGGTTGCCACACTAAAATCGCTATCGCACAGGAATGCGGCAATGCAATACCGGCCGGCCCAGGTTCGGCAGGTCGCACGATATGCATATACGGCTGCGGGCGCGCCGGAACCACCTTGACATACTTTGTCGCCACACACCGTTCACCAAAGCGGCCCGCATGCCCGCTGCCGGCGTTTGATTCCGTCGGCATTCCGCCTACATACGCGATAGGGTGGCCTACGGGTTGCGCCACGACAATGTACAAATTGTCCCCGCCGCAACCGAACTCGCATTGTCGTCGAGTAGGAGCACACATGCGCGGCATCATTCTCGCGGGCGGTTCGGGCACGCGCCTGCATCCGATAACGACGGGTGTCAGCAAGCAGCTGCTACCGGTGTACGACAAACCGCTGGTCTACTACCCGCTCTCCACGCTGATCATGGCCGGGGTCCGCGACATTCTGGTGATCACCACCCCCTCGGACGCCTCGGCATTCGAGCGACTCCTCGGAGACGGCTCGGCATTCGGCATCAACCTGACCTATGCGGTCCAGCCCAAGCCCGAGGGCCTGGCACAGGCGTTCGTGATCGGAGCCTCGCATATCGGCACCGACACGGCGATGCTCGCCCTGGGCGACAATGTCTTCTACGGGCCCGGCTTGGGCACGAGTTTGCGCCGGTTCGAGAACATCAGCGGTGGAGCCATTTTCGCGTACTGGGTGGCCAACCCGTCGGCATACGGTGTGGTCGAGTTCGATGCCTCGGGCGTCCCATTGTCCCTGGAAGAAAAGCCCGCGACGCCGAAATCCCACTATGCGGTGCCCGGTCTGTACTTCTATGACAACGACGTCATCGAGATCGCGCGCTCGCTGAAGAAGTCGGCTCGGGGTGAGTACGAGATCACCGAGGTCAACCAGACCTATCTGGACCAGGGACGTCTTTCTGTCGAAGTGCTCCCGCGTGGAACCGCGTGGCTGGATACGGGCACCTTCGATTCACTGCTGGACGCGAGCGACTACGTGCGCACCATCGAACGCCGACAGGGCCTGAAGATAGGCGTACCGGAAGAAATTGCGTGGCGCGCGGGTTTCATCAATGACGACCAGCTCGCTGCGCGTGCTCAGGAGCTGCTCAAGTCTGGATACGGAAGTTACCTACTTGAGCTCTTGCAGCGGAAATAACCCGATCCTCTGGTCGTCGGTAACGCAATGGACGGTGAGACGTATAAATAGTCATGGGTCTGAGAACACCCTGGGCCTTGAGTTTCATTGAATACGTAAAGTTGATGTGGTCGGTACGAGGAGGCAATTGAGAACATGAACAAAAAATCATTGACGAAGATTGCGGCGGTGGTAGGCGGTGCCACGCTGGCGTTGAGCGCCGGCGCAGGGCTCGCATCCGCCGACCCCGTTACAGACGAGATGGTGAATAGCACCTGTACGTACGATCAGGCGAACGCGGCACTACACGCGGAGAACCCCATGGCCGCGGAGTACTTCGACGCGTCGCCACCCAACCAGCAGTTCATGCGAGAGTTCCTCGGTGCGCCTAAAGACAAGCGGATCAGCATGATCAACCAGGTGAGGGGCAATCAGGGGATCGAGTACGTTATCCCCGTCTTCCAGCAGATGGTGCGCAGCTGCCACAAGTACTGAGTCTTCATACGCAAGGGCCGGGCCGAGGTGAACTCGCGCCCGGCCTTTTGTGTATGCGCCGCATCAAGCACAGAACCAGTTGAACGACAACGTGATTAGTCGCTGAATTTCGGCAGTTCCGTGGTCGGCTCGTCATCATCGAGGCGGCCCGGGGCGGGCGGCGCCGGGCGCGCACCCACCGGCGCAAGCAGCGCACTCGGCGGACGCAGCCGCACTCGCTGCGGCCACCAGAACCACCGACCCAGGAGAGCAGCGATTGCCGGCGTCATAAACGAGCGGACGATCAACGTATCGAACAACAGGCCCAGCCCGATCGTGGTTCCAATCTGACCGATGATCTGCAGATCACTGACCACCATCGAGGCCATGGTGGCCGCGAACACCAATCCGGCTGAGGTGACGACCTTTCCGGTGCCACCCATCGCGCGGATGATGCCCGTGTTCAGCCCCGCACCCAGCTCTTCTTTCATACGAGAGACCAGCAGCAGGTTGTAATCGGATCCGACCGCCAAAAGGATGATCACGGACATCGCCAGCACCATCCAGTGCAGATTGATGCCAAGGATGTACTGCCACAGCAGCACGGACATGCCAAAGGACGCACCCAAGGAGAGGGCCACCGTTCCGACGATCACCAAGGCCGCGATGAAGCTTCGGGTGGTGATGAGCATGATGATGAAAACCAGGCAGATCGCCGCGATGCCCGCGATCAACAGGTCGTACGTGGAGCCGTCTTTCCAGTCCTTTGCGGTCGACGCGGCGCCGGCCAGATAGATCTTGCCGCCCACCAGTGGCGTTCCCTTGAGAGCCTCTTCTGCCGCGTTCCGAATCTGCTCGATCCGCGTGATGCCCTCCGGCGACATCGGATCACCGTTATGAGAGATGATGAACCGCACCGTCTTTCCGTCCGGCGACAGGAACGAACTCATCGCGCGCTGGAAGTCCGGGTTCTTGAACACCTCTGGAGGCAGGAAGAACGAATCGTCGTTCTTAGAGGCGTCGAATGCCTGCCCCATGGCCATCACGTCATTGGTGGATTCGTCCATCGAAGCGAACTGCCCGGACATGGTGGCGTACATGGTGAGCACCGAGGTGCGCATGCTCTGCATGACCGAGATCATCTGAGGGAACTGGACAAGCAGCTGCGGCATGATGGCGTCCAGCTGATCCATGTCCCTGACCAGAACCATCAGCCCGTCATCGAGCGCGTCGACCGCGTCCATCGCATCGAAGATCGATCGAAGCGAGAAGCAGATCGGGATATCGAAACAGTGCTTCTCCCAATAGAAATAGTTGCGTATCGGCCGAAGGAAGTCATCGAACAGCGCGATGCTGCCCCGCAAGTCGTCGGTCAGCTGCTGCACCTCGTGGGTATGGCCCGTCATGCGGTGCGTGGTCTCGGACATCTGCTTCATCACGAGGTACGTGCGCTGCATCGTCGCGATCATCTTCGACATGTCGTCGGCCTGCTTTTGCATGTCGGCGATGCGTTTCTTCTGGAAACGGGTCGCCTGTACCTGGCCGGCGCTTTGCAAGCTGAGCAGGAAGGGCACCGACGTGTTGGCGATCGGAGTTCCCTCGGGCCGGGTGATCCCCTGCACCCGCGAGACTCCCCGCACCTTGAAAATGGCCTTCGCCACCTTGTTCAGCACCAGGAAGTCGGCCGGGTTCCGAAGGTCCCGATCGGTTTCAATCAACAACACATCGGGCGTCAGTCGCGACTCGGAGAAGTGACGTTGCGCGGCAGCGAATCCCTGATTGGCCGGGATATCCCCGGAGATGTACAGCCGGTCGTTGTAGCTCGTCTTGTATCCCGGCAGCGTGGACAACCCGACCAGTGCCACGGCCAGCGAGGCGACCAGGATCGGTGCGGGCCAGCGGACAATCGCCGTACCGAGCCCGCGCCACCGCTGAACCCGCAGCTTGCGCTTGGGTTCAAGCAGTCCGAATCGGCTGGCCACCGCAATCCCCGCGGGTACCAGGGTGACCGCGACCGCGACGGCCGTCAGCATTCCGATGGCACAGGGGATTCCCATGGTCTGGAAATAGGGCAGTCGCGTGAAATGTAGACACAGAATGGCTCCGGCGATGGTCAGCCCGGAAGCCAGGACGACGGGAGCCACACTGCGATATGTGGTGTAGTAGGCCGTTTCCCGGTCCTCACCGGCCTGGCGTGCCTCTTGATAACGACCGAAGAAGAAGATCCCGTAATCGGTGCCTGCGGCGATGCTCAAGAAGACCAGCATGTTGACGGCGAACGTCGACAACACGAAAACATCGTGGTAGCCCAGGAACGCCACAATGCCTCTGGCCGCAGCCAATTCGACACCCACCATGATCAGCAGCAGGATCACGGTGACAACAGAGCGATAGAGGATCAACAGCAGCGTGAAGATGATGACCACGGTGACCGCGGTGATCTTCAGAATCGATTTGTTGCCGGCATGCTGCATGTCCGAAGCGAGCGGCGCCGCACCGGCCACGTAGACCTTCACATCGGTGGGAGCCGAAGGCAGTGTCCGATTGACGATTTCGCGGATCGCGGCCACTGATTCGTCACCCATGGCGGTGCCCTGATTGCCGACGAGATTCAGCTGCACATATGCGGCCTTTTCATCGGGACTCTGCACACTCGACGATGTCAGCCGATCTCCCCATAGATCCTGCACGTGCTCTACGTGTTTGGGATCGTTACGCAGCTCGCGGATCAGTCCGGCGTAGTACGTATGCGCGTCCTCGCCGAGTGGGTCCTTCCCCTCGAGCACGATCATCGCGGAGCTGTCCGAATTCGATTCGTTGAAGTCCTTGCCCATGCGCATGATGGCCTTGACGGCCGGCGCATCTTGGGGCATCAGCGATACCGAACGCTCTTCTGCGACGTTCTCCAATGCCGGAATCGCCTTGGTCAAGTCCCAATTGACCGATGCCAGCGTCGTATACAGAATCAGCGCCAGCCAGCCCAGGATGATCAGGGGCGACAGGTTTCGTATGGTCCGCGCGATGAACGGGCGCGACTTCTCGGTACTCATGCGCCGCCGCTAGTTCCTCTGCAGCACGGAACGGACGAGGCGCGGTCCCTTCCACCCGTGCACCGCACCGACCGGCCGGGGCGACACCTGCAGTGGCCACCAGAACCACCGGCCCAGGAGCGCGGCAATGGCCGGGGTCATGAACGCTCGCACGATCAAGGTGTCGAACAACAGACCCAAACCGATCGTGGTTCCCACCTGCCCAAGGGTGAGCAGGTCGCTGACGATCATGGAGCCCATCGTCGCGGCGAAGACCAGCCCGGCAGCGGTCACCACCTTGCCGGTACCGCCCATCGCCCGGATGATGCCCGTATTGAGGCCGGCGCCTAACTCCTCTTTCATGCGCGAGACGAGCAATAGGTTGTAGTCAGAGCCCACCGCGAGCAGCACGATGACCGACATGGCCAACACCACCCAGTTGATCTGGATGCCGCAAATGTGTTGCCAGACAAGCACAGACAGACCAAACGACGCACCCAGCGACAACGCCACTGTTCCGACGATCACCAGCGCGGCAACCAAGCTTCGCGTCATCAGCAACATGATGATGAAAATGAGGCACAGGGCGGCGACCCCCGCGATCAAGAGATCGTATTTTGATCCATCGACCAGCTCACTGACACCCGCCGCCGTACCCGCCAGGGAGATCTTGGCGTGCTCCAGTGGAGTTCCCTTGAGCGCTTCCTCCGCGGCGGTCTTGATCGGATCCACTCGCGCAATGCCTTCGGGTGTCGCGGGATCTCCACGTTGAGAGATGAGCATGCGCGTCGACTTGCCATCGGGCGACATGAAGATCTTCATGACGCGCTTGAAGTCCTTGTTGTTCAGCACATCCGGCGGCAGATAGAAGGAGTCATCGTTCTTCGATGCGTCGAACGCCTTGCCCATGGCCGTCGAGTTCTCGGTGGATTCATCCATCTGGGCGAAGATGCCGGACATCGTGCTGTGCATGGTCAGCATCGATTCGCGGGTGCTCTTCATGGTGTCGATCATGATGGGGAACTGCTCGAGCAGCTGCGGCATCAGCCTGTCCAGCTCGTCAAGATCGCCCACCAGAGTCTGCATCTTGTCGGTCACCTGATCGACGCCGTCGAGCGCATCGAAGATCGACCTGATCGACCAGCAGATGGGAATGTCGAAGCAGTGCTTCTCCCAGTAGAAGTAGTTACGGATCGGCCGCCAGAAGTCTTCGAAATTCTCGATGTGGTCCCGCAGCGTGGACATATCTTTCTGAAGATCGTGCGTGGTGCTGACCATCCGGTGAGTAGTCGCCACCATCTGTTTCATCAGATCGAACATGCGCTGCATGAGCGCGATCGTCGTTCCCATGTCATCGGCCTGCTTGAGCATGTCGTCCATGCGCGCACGCTGGAACGGCAGGCTCAACCGCTGGCTCGCGTTCGACATGCTGAGCATGAACGGCACCGACGAGTGTTCGATCTGCGTTCCCTCGGGACGCGTGATGGACTGCACGTTGGCGATGCCGGGGACCGCGAAGACCGCCTTGGCCAGCCTGTTCAGCACCAGCAGATCGGCCGAGTTACGCATGTCGTGATTGGCCTCGACCAACAGGATGTCGGGCGTAGACATCTTCGATTCCGGGAAGTGCCGCGAGGCGGCCACGAGTCCCTGTACCGCGGGGATGTCCTTCGGTATGTACTTCGCGTCGGTGTAGCTGGGGTTGTATCCCGGCAGCGTCAAAAGCCCGATAAGTGAGATGGCCACCGTCCCGGCCAGGATCGGTCCGGGCCAACGCACAATCGCGGTACCCAGCCGCCGCCAGCGCCGCGTCGTCACCTGGCGCTTGGGGTCGAACAGCCCGAAGCGACTACCTGCGGCGATGCACGCCGGAACCAGGGTGAGCGCAACCGCCACCGCGACCAGGATGCCGACCGCGCCCGGGATGCCCAGCGGCTTGAAGTACGGCAGCCGGGTGAAGTGCAGACACGCGATCGCACCGGCGATGGTCAGGCCGGATGCCAGCACGACCTTGGCCACCCCGCGGTAGGCGGTGTAGTAGGCAGTCTGGCGATCCTCGCCCGCCTGACGCGCTTCCTGATAGCGCCCGGTGAAGAAGATTCCATAGTCCGTACCTGCGGCGATGCCCACAGACACCAGCAGGTTGACCACGAAGGTGGTGAGACCCACGATCCCGTGCATACCGAGGAACGCGACCAGTCCTCGCGCGACCTGCAGCTCGATGCCGACGGTGAACAGCAAGATGATGACCGTGATGAATGACCGGTAGAGCAGGAGCAGCATCAGGAAAATCACGCCAACACTCACCAAGGTGATGAGGATGACCGTCCGGTTTCCGCTCTCCGACATATCGGAGACGACGGCGGCGGGACCCGTGACATAGGTCTTGACCCCCGGCGGCAGCCCCGGAGTGTCTTTGACGATCTTCTGAACGGCTTCCACGGATTCGTTGGCATCAGCCTGGCCGAATCGCCCGGTGAGATTCAATTGCACATACGCGGCTTTGCCATCGGCACTCTGGGCAGCGCCGGCGGTTAGCGGGTCACCCCAGAAGTCCTGGATGTGCTGCACATGTTTCGGATCGTCCTTCAATTGGCGGACGACGGCGTCGTAATACTTGTGCGCATCGTCGCCGAGAGGGTTCTCCCCCTCGAGCACGATCACCGCGACGCTCTCGGAATTAGATTCCTGGAAAACCTTCCCCATCTGCGTCATTGCTTTGACGGAGGGTGCGTCCGGCGGGCTGAGGGAGACCGAATGCTCCCTTTCAACGATCTCCAGCGGCGGCACCTTGACGGTCAGCAGGACAGTGATCGCAAGCCAGCCCAAGATAATGAATACCGCACCCTTGCGGATAACGGTCGCCATTATCGGTCGGTGTGATTGACCTTTGCCGTCGCCCTCGCTCATGCGGCCTTCAGCAGGCATGAGGTAAAGGCATTGGTCTGATTTGTCACCTTCTCGGACTTAACCTCATCGTCCACGATGATGCGGCACCCGATACTGCGGCCATCCCCCTGCGCCATGATGCTTCCCACCGCTGTCGTCTTACCGATCTCGAATTTCACCGACCATGGCAATGGAATTTTCTGAATGAACAGCGGATCGCCATTGACATCGAAATAGCTGATATCGGCCACATTCCCCGGCGATCCGAAAACCTCGTACGACATCTTCTTGGGATCAAACGATTTGGCGTCACTGACATTCGTATCGGCATACGACGGACGGTTCTCAGAACCGAATACACCGTGAAGCCGCGACACCGTAAAACCGCCGGCACCAATTACCGCGAGCACCAGTAGTGGAATCCACAGACGCATCAAAAGCCGAAGAATCGTAACCCTCCTCGTCTATCTCCGCATCCGGCACCATGCTCGGACATGCACATCCCAATTGCAAAACGCGGAACACCTCAGCGGCGCTCCCCGGCCGTTAAAGATTAGACCATGCATGAGAGTCGCGTATGTACCCGTTGCACACCCGATATGCAATGAGTAGCACGCTATTTTGGATACGGACGTGTACAGATTTACTGCATACCGCCATGGGCAACCACGATCGCCCGATTCTCCAATTCCTACGAATGGGTGAACGGATGGCTAATCAGCAGCTGAGACCCCACTTTGTGACCTCAGGGCCGAACCAAGAGCCACAGTGGCGCCGGTCATAGCGAGAGACAGCTCAGCCAGCCATGTTCGCCCGTCGCCCCCTCCCGGATAGACCCAGAAAGCAAACCAGCTTGATTGCTCGCCGGCATCCGGTGCGCGCATCGCGATCCGGAGAGCATCCTGGGCCTATCCGAACCTTGCCAAGACTGCGAAGGAGGAGTTCGCAAAGCGCGTAGGCTGGTCAGCGTGTCCAAGACGTACGTTGGAGGGCGCCTACGTCAGCTCCGCAGCGAACGCGGGTTCAGCCAAGCTGCGCTCGCCCAGATGCTGGAGATCTCCCCGAGCTACCTCAACCAGATCGAGCATGACGTCCGCCCCCTGACCGTCGCGGTGCTGCTGCGTATCACCGAGGTGTTCGGCGTCGACGCGACGTTCTTCTCCTCCCAGGACGACAGCCGCCTCATCGCCGAACTGCGCGAGGTGGTGCAGGACAAGGACCTGGACATCGACGTCGATCCTGCCGAGATCGCCGATGTAGTCGCCGGACACCCCGCACTGGCGCGTGCCATGGTCAATCTGCATCGGCGCTACCGGATCACCACCACGCAGTTGGCCGCCGCCACCGAGGACCGATACACCGACGGCAGCGGCAGCGGATCGATCACCATGCCGCACGAAGAGGTGCGCGACTACTTCTATCAACGGCACAACTATCTCCACGAGCTCGACACCGCGGCAGAAGACCTGACAGTTCGGATGCGCATGCACCGAGCGGACCTCGCCAGAGAGATCGCCGACCGCATCACCGAGGTCCATGGCGTGCAGATCGCCCGGCGCATCGATCTCGGCGACAGCGTGCTGCACAAGTACGACCCGGTATCCAAGACGCTGGAAATCAGCAACCACCTCTCCGGAGGCCAGCAGGTTTTCAAACTGGCCGCCGAGCTGGCGTACCTGGAGTACGGCGATCTCATCGACACCATGGTCGACGACGGCAAGTTCACCTCCGAGGAATCACGCAAACTGGCGCGGCTGGGGCTGGCCAACTACTTCGCCGCTGCCACAGTGCTGCCGTACCGGCAGTTCCATGGGGTGGCCGAGGACTTCCAGTACGACATCGAGCGTCTGTCGGCGTTCTACTCGGTGAGCTACGAGACGATCTGCCACCGGCTGTCGACCCTGCAGCGTCCGTCGATGCGCGGGGTCCCCTTCTCATTCGTCCGGGTCGATCGTGCTGGAAACATGTCGAAACGTCAGTCAGCCACCGGTTTTCACTTCTCCTCCAGCGGCGGTACCTGTCCGCTGTGGAACGTATACGAGACCTTCGGCAACCCGGGCAAGATCCTGGTGCAGGTGGCGCAGATGCCCGACGGGCGCAACTACCTCTGGGTGGCACGCACCGTCGAACGGCGTGCGTCGCGGTATGGACAGCCGGGTAAGACCTTCGCGATCGGGCTCGGATGCGAATTACGGCATGCGCATCGACTGGTCTATTCGCAGGGTCTGGATCTGTCCTCCGAGGGTGCGACGACACCCATCGGCGTGGGTTGTCGGGTCTGTGAACGCGACAATTGCCCGCAGCGCGCCTTCCCCGCACTCGGGCGGGCTCTGGACCTTGACGAGCATCGCAGTACGGTGTCGCCATACCTTGTTCAGCAAGAAGGAGCCCGACAATGAGCGATGGTCGCATCCCACCAGGTGGTCTACGCGAGCTCGGACCGATCAACTGGGTGATTGCCAAGGGGATGGCACGCGCGATCAGCGCACCGCAGATGCACCTGGCGACCACGCTCGGGCAGACGGGCACCAGGTTCTGGCCGTGGCTGGCCTACTCCGGCGCCATCCTGCGCGGCACCAAGCTGTCCACCCGTGACACCGAAGTGGTGATTCTGCGCGTGGCCCACGTGCGTGAATGCGCGTACGAGCTGCAGCACCACACGCGCATCGCCAAGTCCGCCGGGATAGATCACGCATACCAAGAGCGCATCTTCGCGGGGGCCGGGGCCGAAGGACTCTCCGACAAGGAGCGCGCCCTCATCACCGGCGTCGACGAAATCCTGACCACCAGAACACTTTCCGATGAAGCATGGGAAGGGCTCTCCAAGCACCTGGACCGCCGCCAGCTCATCGGCTTTTGTCTACTCGTCACGCAGTACGACGGCCTGGCCGCGACCATGTCGTCGTTGCGCATCCCGCTGGACCTCTAGCAGCCCGACCAGCCGACGCTAGCTCTCCAGGCGGGCGAGGTGTTCGGCACTGTACCGATCTCCCGCCGCTGCGGTAAGACTCTCGAGGCGCGCCAGATGCTCTGGTAGCAGTTCGATATCCACCGCGCCCGCGTTCTCGTCGACACGAGAGGCCTTCGTGGTCCCGGGTATCGGCACGATGTCGTCACCACGGGCGAGCAGCCACGCCAGCGCTACCTGCGCGCTGGTCGCCCCGATCGAGGACGCCACCGAGCGAACCTCCTCCACCAGGGCCAGGTTCGCATCAAAGTTTTCTGCACTGAACCGCGGCTGTTCCTTACGGAAGTCATCCTCGGCCAGTTGGTCCCGCGAGCTGATGGCACCGGTGAGAAAGCCCCGGCCAAGCGGCGAGTAGGCGACCAGGCCAATGCCAAGGGTCCGCACGGTCGGTAATATCTCGTCCTCGATATCGCGGGTCCACAACGAATACTCGTTCTGCAGCGCGGTGATCGGATGAACAGCATGCGCCCGGCGAATCGTCCCGGCAGAAGCCTCCGACAACCCGATGTACCGAACCTTCCCTTGTTGCACCAGCTCGGCCACCGCCCCGATGGTGTCCTCGATGGGCACGTTCGGGTCGACACGATGCTGGTAGTACAGGTCGATGTGGTCGACACCGAGCCGCCGCAACGAACCTTCCACCGCGACAGCGATATTCGCCGGCGAGCTGTCGAGAATCTGTGGTCCACCATTGCCGTGGGACACCAATCCGAACTTGGTGGCAAGGACGACGTCTTCGCGCCGACCCGCGATGGCCTTACCGACAAGCTCTTCATTGACGAAGGGGCCGTAGATCTCTGCGGTATCGATCAAGCTGATACCCAGATCCAACGCGTGCTGGAGCGTGTGGATCGAGGTCGCTTCGTCAGGCCCGCCTTCGGCACCAATCGCGCGGTAGTAAGCAGACATCGACATGGCGCCGAGGCCCATCCTTGACACCGATAGCTCACCAAGCTGCGTGTACTTCATGTCAGTTCTTCTTTCCTCCGGCGGGTTGAGCCGAGGCGTCATTGACCGACTCCGTGTAGTGCGCAACCTTGAAATCGACGACCGCGAGGTCCTCGGTGAGCCGCTCCATCGTGGCCAGGATTCGGACACGCTGCGCGAACAGCAGCTCCAAACGCTCGGCGTGCGTCTCCGCGCCGCCCGACAACAACTCGATGAACCGGCGCATGTCCCGCACCGGCATACCTGTGCGGCGCAGCCGCAGCATCAGCTCGACACGTTCGATGTCATCGGTGCGGAAGCGACGGCGGCCCCCGGCGTCCCTGGCCACCCGGGGAAACAGTCCCTCCCGTTCGAACCAGCGCAACGCATCGATCGACAGGCCGGTTCGTTCGGCGACGTACGAGATGGGGAACCCCTCGTTCTGCGGCTCACTTGTGCTCACAAAAGCCACGGTAGAACCTGGAGTCAACTCCAGGTCAAGTGGAGATTCCGCGCAGGGCGCCACGAAAGTCCGCGCTGGTACCGGCGACGGCGCCGCGGGGGCCGTTGACACCTTCCCGATGCCGCCGCACCATCGGAACATGCGCTTGGCCCAGGACTGTAGGTAGGCGCGCGATTTCGTTTGCGCGCTGCCTGTTTCAGCCCATCTCCCGCCAAACGAAGGCCTCTCCGCATGTCCGCTTCCGCCCAGCAGCTCACCGTCAATGGCAGATCTCTTCAAAACGCCGAATCTCACGGCCTCGAGCGCGACGCCGTCGGCTCCTGGGGCGTCTTCGCACAGGGATTGGCAGCGGCAGCCCCCAGTGTCGCGGTCGCAACGGTGCCATTTTCGCTGTTCGTAGCGGCCGGCAAGGGTGCCGCCTGGGCCGCGGTGATCGGCCTGGTGGCAGTGATCCTGATCGCTACCACCATCAGCTTTCAAGCCAAACGGACCGTGTCCTCGGGCTCGCTCGGCACGTATGCCGGCAATGGATTGGGCCCCGGTGCCGCGTACGCCGCCGGATTCAGCCTGCTCATCGGATACATCACCTTCGCGACCACCGGGACTCTCGGCGGCGTGCTGTACTTCGAATCCTTCCTTGACGCAATCGGAATCCACTCGGAGGCAACGTTCTTCAAGCTCGCGCTGGTCGCCGTCGTCGTCGCGGTCGCTGTCTATCTGCCCTACCGCGGCGTCTCCATCTCCGCGAAATATGAGCTCGTCTTCGAAATCATCGCCACCGCACTGATTTTGATCATCATTGTGGCCTCGTATGTCAGCTACGGCTGGCGCATCGACACCGAGCAGTGGTCGCTGTCCAACTTGGGTAACAGCACCACCTTCATCGCGGCGGTCACCGCGGTCGGTGCGTATGCGGGATTCGAGAGCGTGGCGTCCCTCGGCGCCGAATCACGCGACGCGCACCGCACCATTGCCCGCTCGCTGCTGCGCGTTGTGCTGATCATCGGCGTGCTCTACATCCTGGCCACCTACCCGCAGATCCTGCAATTCCGGAACATCGACGGCGACAGCGCGATACTCCCCCAGGTCGCTACGAATTCCGGTGTGGCATGGTCGATCTACCCGATAAGCCTGGCGGTGACCATCGCGTTCATCGTGTTCGTCACCGCCGTCATCAACTCTGCGGCGCGCGGGCTGTTCACCCTGGCCCACGAGGGAGCGCTTCCAGCCACACTCGCCAGGGTCCACCCCGTCTACAAAACCCCTGTCGCCGGCATCTTCCTCATCGGAATCATCGCGGCGGCCTTCTCCGTCACCGCCACCCTCAGCTCGGTAGGCCGCTTGGTCTTCGACGTGTACGGAAACTACGTGGCCAACTGGGGCTTTCTCACCAGCTATCTGCTGGTGGTGGTGGCCACCCCGATCTGGCTGTACCGCATCAGAGCACTCACGCCCGCCCGGCTGGCGGTGTCGATAGCGGCCACCCTGGCCATCGGGTATGTGATCTTCAGCAATTTCTACCCGGTCCCCGCTTTTCCGTTCAACATCCTGCCGCTCATCTTCGGCGCGATTCTGCTCGCCGGGCTGCTGCGCTACTGGTACCTGCGAGCCCGGCGACCCGAAGTCGCGGCCCGGATCGGCTCCATCCAAACACTTTCCGATTCCGAGAGGGAACGGCTGACCGAGCTCGGCATCCTCGAAGTCCTGCACGAGGAACCGGCCGTCGAACCCGAAACCGCTGATTCAGGAGTTCTCGTCAAATGACCATCGCCGCCTCTTCGCCCACCCGCGCCTATCTGGGAGTTGGCGACACCGAGTTCGCCGCGTGGACGCGGGTCGCTCAACGCGCCGCCGAAGAACTGGCAGCCACCGCGCTGGAAAGAGATCGTGCCAACCAGAATCCCGTCGCCGAGATCGGGCTGTTGCGCGAGCACGGGCTACTGTCCTTCGCCACGGCCCACGAATTCGGTGGTGCCGGAGGAAGTCTGACGCAGGCGCTGCAGCTCAGCCGGATCATCGCGGCGGCCGACGGGTCCATCGGCCAGCTGCTGGTCTACCACTACTCCAACGGCGTGTGGACCCATATCCTCGGGTCTGCGGCTCAGCGCGAGCACATCGCGCGCGGGGTCGGCGAGCACGGCTGGTTCCAGGGCAGTGTCAGCAATCCACGCGATCCGGGCATCACGGTAACCCCGACAGCGCAGGGATACCTGGTCAACGGCAAGCGCACCTTTGCCACCGGGGTCGCGGTGGCCGACCTGATCACCGTGCTGCTCTACGAACAGGAGCCGATCAACGCGATCATCCCCCGCGACCGGGAAGGCCTGCAGTTCAACGACGATTGGGACAACCTCGGGCAGCGTCTCACCGCAAGCGGCAGCGTCGAATTCGACAATGTGCTGTTACGCCACGACGAGGTGCTCACCGGACTTGAGGAGTACGGTGACCGCCGCGAGCTCCGCGACGGACTGCGGGCTTTGTTCAGCCAGTTGATCTTCGTCCACCTGTATCTCGGGATCGCCGAGGGCGCACTCTCCGCCGGTGTCACCTACATCAAGGACAAGGGCCGTCCATGGCCCGAGGCGAATTCCACGGAGGTCACCGAGGACCCGTACCACCAGCAGCTGCTGGGGCGCCTGTCCGCAGGGGTGGCCGCCGGGATCGCCCTGGCCGATGCGGTGACCCGAGAGTTCGAACAGACCCTGGCGTCCGGACACGAACTGTCCGCGGACCAGTGGGGTGCGCTGGCGGTTCGCGTTGACCAGGCCAAGTCCATCGCGACCGAGGTAGCCTTGGATGTGACGCACAACATCTTCCAGGCCACAGGGGCTCGGTCGACGGCCAATTCCGTTGGACTGGACATCTATTGGCGCAACGCCCGCACGCACACCACCCACGATCCGCTGCCCTACCGGCAACGCGAGATCGGCCGATATCTATTGACCGGTGAGTGGCCCTCACCGCGCAGCCTCAACGGGCTGGGACGCCTCGCCGAGGCGACACAGGGCAAGCAATCGTGACGGATATCCGCTTCCTGCAGACCTCCGAGGAGCGCGAGCGTGCCTTCGCGGTCTTCTGGCGGGCCATGGTCGGGCTGCCACCCCTGGGTGATCTCGCGACCGACGGATTGCTGGAACCCGGGCGGTATTTGGGAGCGTTCGACGGCACGGAGCTGGTCGGCGGGGCCGATTCCTACACCAGCTGGCTCACCGTCCCCGGCGGTTCGCGGATTCCTCACGCCGCCGTCACACATATCGGCGTGCTACCCACCCACACCCGGCGCGGAATCCTGACAACTTTGGTCTCGCGACAGCTCGCCGATATCGCGGGACGAGGCGAGGCCGTCGCCAGCCTGCGCGCCTCCGAAGCGGTGATATACCGACGCTTCGGCTATGGGGTGGCAACCAGTAGCGCGACCTATCGCATTCAGCGGCGACGGGCCCTGCCACAGAGCCCCACCGACTCCGGTTCGATCACCCTGCTCGATGCGGCGGCGTCACCTGAAGTGCTCGCCGCGATCTACGACCGTGCGGCATGGACCGGGGCGGTGGCACGTCCACCACAATGGTGGCGACTACACGAGCTGATCGATGCGTCCGCCCCGGGCAAGCCATATGTGGTCACTCATCCGGACGGTTACGTGAGATACCGCCCGCGCGACACCGCCGAGTGGTTCGCCAGCAGCGTACGCACCATCTCCGTCGACGATCTTGTCGCGCACAGCGATGACGCCTACCGCGCGCTGGTCGGTCACCTGTTGGATCTGGACCTTGTCGACGTCATCGAGATCGGCCCCCGCCCCATCGATGACCCGCTCCCCCACCTGGTGACCGATCCCCGCTCGGTGACGGTCACCGGCGTCCGCGACGAGACCTGGCTCCGGCTTGTCGATGTCGAGGCGGCGTTGGCAACGCGCACGTATGCGGACACGGCACCGGTGGTGATCGAGGTACGCGACGACCTGCTGCCACACAACTCGGCGCGGTTCGCGGTGGGCGCGGACAAGGTTCGGCGTACCCAGCACACCCCCGATGTGTCACTCGATATCGCCGCTCTCGGTTCGGTGTATCTCGGCGGAAATTCGTGGACGCAACTGGCGCGTGCCGGACTGGTGTCCGCGCAGTCCGCGGGGGCGATCACCTCCGCTGACGCCCTGTTCTCCACCGGTGCACAGCCTTTCGCCGGTACCAATTTCTAGGAGCGCACTGTGACTGATGGTCTTCGCCAACTTCACCTCCTTGCCTTCGGCAATGTGCGCTCGGGCGGCGCGTGGCGACTTCCCGGCGTGCGGAACGGTCCCGCGAATCAGCTCGATACTCTGGTCGCCACCGCGAGAGCGGCCGAGGCGGCCAAGTTCGATGCCATCTTCTTCGCCGACGGCCTCAACTTCGGCCCGGAGGCCACCTGGGCGCACAAGTCCACCGAGGACTTCGAACCACTCACGGCCACCTCATACCTGGCCGCCGTCACCGAACGCCTCGGCTTGGTCGTCACCGGCTCATCGACCTTTCAACCGCCGTATCACCTAGCACGCCAACTGCTATCGCTGGACCACCTCAGCGCGAGACGCGCCGGGTGGAACCTGGTGACGAGCTTCGCACAGGCCGCCGCCGCCAACTTCGGCGAGCGTGGCTTCCTCCCGCACGATGAGCGCTACCGTTTGGCCGAGGAGACTCTTCAGGTGGTGAAGGCCCTGTGGCATTCTCTGGAGGCGGACACCGTCATCGAAGACCGCGCGACCGGAATCTACAATGATGTCAACAAAATTCACGTGACCAATCACGACGGTGAGTTCCACAAGGTCAAGGGCCCACTGGGCGTCACACCCTCCCGCCAGGGGCAGCCGGTGATCTTTCAGGCCGGATCTTCCACCACAGGTAGAGCGTTCGCCGCCAAACATGCTGAGGTTGTCTTCACCGGGCAGACCGATATCGACCGCGCGAAGAGCTTCTATCGACAGCTCCACGACGAGGCCCGCGCCTCCGGGCGGTCCTCGCTCCCCTTGGTCACCCCGTCTCTCGGCGTCGTTGTCGGCTCCACCGAGGCCGAAGCACATGCCACGGAAAGCACTGTGTACGAACACTTCATCCCCGAATATCAGGCGGGATGGCTCCTCGAAGTGGACGTCAACGTCATCGGCGCCGACCTGGACGGTCCCGTGCCCGCGTCCGCGTTCCCGGACAGCACCGAGACCCATCAAACCGCGCTCGCTGGATACAAACACCTTGCCACCGTGGGTAATCCAACAGTTCGCGAGTTCCTCTACCGCACTCTGAACGCGTTCGGCACTCGCTTTGTCGGTTCCGCGGAACAGGTGGCCGATCAGATCGAACGGTGGTTCACCGAACGTGCGGCCGATGGATTCATTCTGAGCACGTCCGGGCTGCCCGGCCAGTTCGAACTGTTCACCGAACAGGTGGTGCCGATCTTGGTGCGCCGTGGCATCTTCCGCGCCGAGTACACGGGAGCCACGCTGCGCGACCACCTGGCCTTGCCCTGGCCCGCCCCGGTGCGTACACCCGCTCTGCTTGCCTGAGCACTAATCCTCAGCGCCGACTTCGCGCAGCGTTCCGTCCTTGACGTCGTAGATGAATCCGCGCACGCTGCCCTTCCGCGGGACAAACGGGTTGGCCTTGATCCGCGCCAGGGACTGGCGGACGTCTTCGTCCAGATCGGTGAACGCCTCGGCCGACCACGGCGGTTTGATACCGGTCTCGTCCTGAATCGAACGTTTGAAGGCGTCGTCGGTGAAGGTCAGCATGCCGCAATCGGTGTGGTGGATGAGAATGATCTCCTCGGTTCCCAGCAGACGCTGCGAGATGGCCAATGACCGGATCTCGTCCTCGGTGATCACCCCGCCCGCATTGCGGATGACGTGCGCGTCACCTTCGTGAAGACCAAGCAGACCATACGGATTCAGGCGTGCATCCATGCACGCGACAACCGCGACCTTGCGGCCAGGCGGCAGCGGCAGATCACCCTTGTCGAAGTGGGCCGCATAGGCCCGCGCGTTGTTCAGCAGCTCGTCAGTGGTCGACATGGCGCGAAGCTACGCGCGAGCATATACATGGTCAACGGTTACGAGCGGTCTGATCCCAGATGTGATCGCACACCCTCAACAAGTACTCACGGACGCAGCCGTACGGCGGATGCCAACCACCGTTCAACTCGGACATCGCATCGCGAACCAACCCACGGACTTCGCCATCCGGGCGGACGGCAAGTAGCTCGCCGGGCGCAACAGCGAAGGGCACGGCGGAGCTCGAACCCACGATCTGCAGCACCGACAGTCGCTCGCGCGTTCGAGGTCCGAACATGGCCACACTTTGACGTTCGAGTTCGTCATGGAATTCCTGCGCGCTGAGAATTCCTTCCCGCCAACGACTCCCGTCAAGGATCTGCCCTATGGACAACACCTCGCCGATGTAGCTGCTGGTCAATCCATTACTGGCCGCCAAGAGTTCCCGGTGTTCGGAATCCAGCGCGGCACCGAGATGCGCTGTCAGCAAGTTCAATTCGGACTGACTGGCGCCGGGACGGCGCTGCGCAGGAGTCACGGACTTGACAAGCGCTGTCAGCTCAGCAAGCTTCGCGACGATCTCGGCCATCGTCGGTGGTGACGAGCGGATATCGCGCCCCCAGGTTCGGGCATGCGGGCCCATCTCCTGCTCGGCCAGGTACATGCCCTGCTCAAGATTCTCGTGATGTAGATACGAGTACAGGTCCGGCCACATCGTCCGCGAATCGATGTCGAGCCGGAACACACTTCCCGCTCGTGCTTCATCGGACTGCCCGGTGTACAGATAGAGGCAGCCGGCATAGCCGTTGCCGGTATCGGCGATCGGCGCGAACTGAGTCGAATCGTCGGCGACACCCAAGTCTTCGGCGGTATCTGTCTCGCCAAACCATTGCGCGATAGTGCGAGCAGTCTCACCCCAGCGATCGCCGACACCAATATCGCTGGTGCCCAACAGGTTCGTACTGAAGTGGTAGCTCTCCCAGCCATCAGCCACACCGAGGAACTCACGGTATTGCGGATCTAACGGACGGCCGAGCCGTTCCTCGGTAGCGCGAAGTTGCTCCTCAGTGGCACCAGGATTTGGGTGGGTCACCGGATACAGTCCGTCGTCCACCGAGGCATGCCGCTGCTTGTTGTCGATCATTGCGTCGAGTAGTTGACGCCAAGCATGCATTCCAACTGGTTCCGCCACGTTTCCCCCTCTACCGGCCAGCAGATTACGACGGGCCCCCCGGCCCGCGACAGATCAGAAGTTGATCATGTGCCCGGCAAGTCCATGGAACGCCTCCTGCAGCGCCTCGGACAGCGTCGGGTGAGTGTGCACGTTACGAGTCAGCTCATTGACTGTCAGATCCCACTTCTGCGCGAGCGTCAGCTCGGGCAGAAGCTCGGAAACATCGGGACCGATCAGGTGCCCGCCGATCAATTCGCCGTACTTGGCATCGGCGATCAGCTTCACGAATCCGGTCGGATCGGCGAGGCCATGCGCCTTGCCGTTCGCGGTGAAGGGGAACTTGGCGACCTTGACGTCGTAGCCCTCGGCGCGGGCCTGCTCCTCGGTGAGCCCGAAGCTGGCCACCTGAGGCTGGCAGAAGGTGGCCCGCGGCATCATCCGGTAGTCGCCCAGTTCTAATGTTTCTGCGCCGGCGATGGTTTCGGCGGCGACAACAGCCTGCGCCTCGGCGACGTGAGCCAGCTGCAGCTTGGAGGTGACGTCACCGATCGCGTAGATGTGGGGCACATTGGTGCGCATCCGCTCGTCAATGGCGATCGCGCCGCGGTCGGTCAGCGCGACACCCGTCGTGTCCAAGCCAAAGCCCTCGACGTTCGGCGCAAATCCGATGGCTTGCAACACCTTGTCGGCGACGAGCTCGCTCTCCTGCCCGTCCTTGCTGACCTTGACCGTGACCTGCGAGCCATTGTCGGTGATCGACTCGACCTTGGTGCCCGTCAGGATCTTCACGCCCAGCTTCTTGTACTGCTTCTCGATCTCCTTGGACACCTCGGCGTCCTCGTTGGGCAGCGCGCGCGGCAGGAATTCGACGATGGTGACGTCCACGCCGTAGTTCTTGAGGACGTATGCGAACTCCATACCGATGGCCCCGGCGCCCGCGATGATGATCGATCCCGGCAGCTCGCGGGTCATGATCTGCTTCTCGTAGGTGACCACGTTCTCCGAGAGCGAGGTCCCGGGCACGAGCCGCACACTGCTACCGGTGGCGATGATCACATTGGAGAAGGTCAGCGTCTCGGTGGCGCCGTCGGCCTTCTTGACCGCCAGAGTGTTGGCATCGGTGAAGGTACCCACGCCTTCATATTCGGTGATCTTGTTCTTCTTCATCAGGAAGTGCACACCGGCCACACGCCCCTCGGCGACCTTACGGCTACGGTCGAACGCGGCACCGAAATCGAACGTGGCCTCACCGCTGATGCCGAATGTCTTGGCTTCCTTGGTGAAGATGTGGGCCAGCTCCGCGTTACGCAGCAGCGCCTTGGACGGGATACATCCGACATTGAGGCAGACTCCGCCCCAATACTTCTCCTCAACAATGGCTGTGGTCAGGCCCAACTGGGCTGCGCGAATAGCCGCGACATAGCCACCGGGACCGGCTCCGAGAACGACGACGTCATAGTGTGCAGTCACGAGCTCCACACTAGTAGGACGATGTCAGGTGAGGAGCGTCAAGCCCGGTCTCGATACTGAATGCCCCAACTGCGCAGCGGTTCCGGGCACAGTGACTGAACTCCGGGCACCGAAGGTGCGGTGCACGCCACATAGCCGTACTTGACACCGGCGGCCGCCACCGAGATCGCGGGCGCCGTCAGCACGGCAAAAGCGAGGGCGACCACTATGGGGAGCGGTTCGACCATGGCCAACAGCAGCGCGACCACCACGCAGACAAACACCCAGATCAGAACGTAGGTGACCGCGACCGTCCGGTCGTTCGGCAACAGCGTCTCGAACCAGTGCTGGTACAGCAGCAGTCCGATCGCCCCGGCAGGAATCCACACCGCCAGCAACAGCAACAGCAAGACCCAGCGCTTCAGGAAGGCTGGTTCCCGTTCGGCGGGCACCCGTACCGGCTTCGCCGGTTCGTCGGCGAGCACCGGAACCGCGCCGGTGTAGGGATCGGGCGTCATCGATTCGGCCGACGTGACCGGCATCGCGCCGGTGCGGTCGCTAGCGACATCAAACGCTGCGGTCAGCGGCAACGCATCGGTGTCGATGCGGCCGGTGGTCACCAGGTCTTCGTCATCCTTGAACGCCGAGAACGCGGTGAAGGTGGCGGTATCCAATCCGTCTCTGGTCCTACCGCCATCGATCAGCACGGCCAGCGGATCGGCCAGGTCGCCCTCGACGATGCTCGGCTTCTCCGTGTCGTCCACAAGCTCGGCTTCAGCGCTCGTCTTTTCGACGGTGTTTTCTGCATTTTTGTCAGACACTGTGAATCACCTGTATCGCCGCAAGAATCCCGAACCACCCGGGAGAAATCGCCAGCACGAATGCCGCCGCAGCCGTCATCCATTTACGCGTGGATGCGATCAAGATGAAGAAACCGATCAAGCTCGGTACCGCGACAACGACGCCAATGAAGAGGTCGGGCCGCACTGGTTCGTGCGCGATGAACACGCTAGACATCCCAGCGACAAGTCCAACTGCTATCCCCAGCAGCATCGCGCTGGCTACAACCTGCGCGCGTGGCAGTGGTATCACGAGAAAACTCCTGCTCGGTGTTCTGTCCGCCCCCGGGCCACCTTCGACCATACTGCGATCACTGGCACACTGGCTCAAATGACGTCGGCGCGCCGCTCCCTGGACCCACATCTCTGGCTCGAAGACATCGGCGGCGACGAGCCGCTGAACTGGGTACGCGAACACAACTCGGTAACAACCGGCGAGTTTTCCGGTGCACGTTTTGACCAAATGCGGGCCGAGGCGCTGGCCATTCTCAATACCGACGCACAAATCCCGTATGTACGTCGGCGAGGCGAATTCCTCTATAACTTCCGACGCGATGCCAACAACGCCCGTGGCCTTTGGCGGCGAACCACTTTGGATCAATACCGTCTCGATGAACCCGATTGGGATGTCATCATCGACCTCGACGCCCTGGCGGTCAGCGAGGATGAGAACTGGGTCTGGGCGGGTGCCACGGCACTACGCCCCGAGTTCAACCGGGCGCTGGTGAGCTTGTCGCGCGGCGGATCCGATGCCGTGGTGGTACGCGAATTCGATCTGCAAACACGACAGTTCGTGACGGACGGTTTCGTGTTGCCCGAGGCCAAGACTCAGATCGGTTGGATCGACGCCGATACCGTGTTCGTAGGCACCGATTTCGGGCCCGACAGTCTCACGGATTCGGGATATCCCCGTCTGGTCAAGCGCTGGAAGCGCGGACAGTCCCTCGATGATGCGGAACTGGTTTTCAGCGGCGAATCCTCGGACGTGATGGTGGGCGCGAGCTTTGACGACACCCCAGGCTTCGAACGCACCCTGATCAGCCGGGCCACCGACTTCTTCAACTCCGAAGTACACGAGCTGAGTGTCGATGGCGAGCTGCTGCATATCGACGTCCCCACCGATGCCTCGGTGTCGGTGCACCGCGAATGGCTCCTGGTCGAACTCAAGTCGCCGTGGCAGTTGGACGGCGCCGAGCACTCCGCCGGGACCCTGCTGGCCGCCCGCTATGCCGATTTCCTCGCCGGGGACCGCACCGTCACTCCGGTGTTCATTCCCGATGAGCATGCGAGCCTGCACCACTACGCGTGGACGCGGGAACGGCTTACCGTCGTGATCCTGCGCGACGTGGTCAGCGAGATCATGGTGTTCACCCCGGGCAGCTGGGACTCCGAACCACTAAGCGGTGTGCCCTCCAACGCCACCACCCAGATCGTCGCGATCGACGACCTCGGCGATGAGATATTCCTTGACACATCGGGTTTCACCCAGCCGTCCACACTGCTACATGGCACAGCAGGCACCACGGGGGCCTCGGTATCCCCCATCAAATCGGCACCGTCCTTTTTCGACGGCAGCTCCTTTGACGTGACCCAGCACTTCGCACGGTCAGACGACGGGACCGCGATTCCTTACTTCGTCGTGCGCCCCAGCGGATCCACCGAAGCGGGACCCACCTTGCTCGGCGGATACGGCGGTTTCGAGGTCTCCAGGACTCCCGGCTATGACGGCGTGCTGGGCAAACTGTGGCTGTCTCGCGGCGGCACCTACGTGCTGGCCAACATCCGCGGAGGCGGCGAGTATGGTCCGGTATGGCACACCCAGGCAATGCGCGAAGGACGTCATCTGGCGTATGAAGACTTCGCCTCTGTTGCAAGGGATTTAGTGGAGCGGGGCATCACCACCGCGGCACAGTTGAGCGCACAGGGAGGCAGCAACGGCGGCCTGTTGATGGGCGTGATGCTCACGGCATACCCGGAGCTGTTCGGCGCGCTGGTGTGCCAGGTGCCACTGCTGGACATGCGGCGTTACCACCTGCTACTTGCCGGCGCCTCCTGGGTGGCCGAGTACGGCGACCCGGACAATCCTGATGATTGGGAGTTCATCTCCAAATACTCTCCGTACCAGAATATTTCGCCCGGGAAGCACTATCCGCCCGTTCTGGTGACCACCTCGACCCGCGATGACCGCGTCCACCCGGGGCATGCACGCAAGATGACCGCCGCGCTACAAGAGGCCGGGCAACCGGTCTGGTACTACGAGAACATCGAGGGTGGCCACGGCGGTGCGGCCAATAACGACCAGTCGGCATTCAAGGCGGCCTTGGCCATCGAGTTCCTCTGGCGCCAGCTCGCACCCTGACCCGAAATCTCAGGGCGATCCCCGATGCGGCCGCGGTGGGCGGAGCAGACAATGGCTCCATGAGCGAATCCAACACCGTTCCACCATGGGTCAACAAGATGGTCAGGGGCCTGCTCCGCAGCCCGCTGCACCCTGTGCTCAGCGGCAACATCGCGTTGTTCACCTTCACCGGACGCAAGAGCGGCAAGGAGTACAACGTGGCCGCCACCTACATTCGCGACGGCGATGTACTGACCGTCTTCACCGACAGGGCATGGGCCAAGAATCTGCGCGACGGGCGCCCCGTCACCGCATTGGTGCGCGGCAAGCGGCTCGATGGCACTGCCCAGTTGTCCACCGGCCCCCAGATCGCCGGGCCACTAGCCGACCTGCTGCACAGAGTGCCGCGCGATGCCAAGTACCACAACGTGCGGCGCAACGCGGACGGCAGCCTCAACCAGTCCGATATCGACCGCGCCGCCGCCACCGAAAGCATGGTGACCGTGCGCCTGTCATGACCCACATCACTTAACGATGGCGACAGTCTCGCAAATCACGCCGCCTAACCAGACGAGCGTCAGCGAATCACACATCTCGACGTGTGCAGTTTGCTCGATAGGTTTTCCACCTCGTCAACCACCACTCGACCTGATCACAAAACCGCAGCTCACAGGTGCTAACTACTGCAAGCACTAAGGGACTCGATTCTTAATTTCCCAGTTCAGAGGCGGGGGAAAATTGAGGGATGGAACCATGCCATCGAGTGCCGTTACCGAAATCGAGACCGATCCGTGACCGTCGCGGGTTGTTGCCGTTAGGTGTGCTCGGCTAGCTTGGTAGCTAGCTGAATTATTGCCATTGGCAAAGTTGCCTGGCGGGCCGTAGTTATTGACCGACATGACGTGAGCGCATTGCAGCGCTTCCCGATGTTCGGTAGTTGGAGCCAGATTGCCGTGAGGTGCACGATGAGAAACGACTTGTTCATCGGCTTGAGTGAGAACGGGTGGGACCGTGCTCCGTGGGATACCGAGCCAGAGTTTTCGCCCACCGAGCTAGACATCCTGCTGGATCGTCGGCTGTCCGTCAGTGACGCCGCCGAACGTGTCGGCTGCGTGGAGCACGACGTGCAGCGCATCCGCGACGCGCACGCCGCCTGACGTTCACGTCAGCGCCGCAACAAACCGCCCACTAGCCCCGACACCACGCCCACCACGATCACCAGGCCACCGGCCGCCATCGTGAGGCTCAGCCAATGGTGGGCATTGCCGATTGCCTGGGTGACCAGACTGTCGGCAACATCGCGCAGATTGTCGTTGACCCGGTTCAATGGCCGATCCAGGTATCGCCGCCCGATCTCCAGCCCCGCCCACCCGGCCGTGCCCACCAGTAGTGCCGAAATGCCAAGCCCAACAAGGCCCTTGGCGCGGCTACGGACCGCCAACTGAGTCAGCCCCGCGAGGACGAGGGTCAAACCGAAGGATATCCAGACGGCAAGCTGACCAAAGCGCGCCACCGGCACCAAACGACCCGGCGTCAGGCCTGCCAGGTTGTCGTCGGTGACCGAGACCTTCAGGGTCTCCGGCGCTTTTATGGAAAGCCCCTGCGGCACCAGGCTCTTGATCATGGGCGCCACATCGATCTGCCAGCTGCCCTGCGAATCACGTTGCGCCGAGTTCGAGTTCGTGAACAACCACTGGTGCGCCATCCGATTCGCCGAAGCGAAGTCCGCACGGAACTGCGGGCCACCGGTGTACGTGGCGGTCAACTCCGCGACCTGGGTCTCGTTGACACGCGAGCCCTGCTTCTTTCCCAGCGACACGATCTGGGTGGTGAGTTCCCCGGCAATCGCCCGCTGCACCCTCGGGTCGTCAGCCGCCGGCGCGGTCAACGCCACATAGCCGTTCTCATCGACAATCCGGGACTGTGTCCAGGCCGCCGTTACCGTCAGAGCCAGCGCGGCAGTGGTCAGCAGCCACAGCAGGACCGCGAACAGGAATCGCATCGAGCCCAGGTTAGTCCGGCCGTCCGCACCGAGGCGACTTCGGGATCTGGAACCGGGGGTCGGCGGCGGGATCTAGTCCGTGAGCGCGCGACCCAGGATCAGTGGATCGGCCTGACCGACGACGTCGACATCCTTGTCGTCGTAGTCGAACTTGCCCAGAACGTGCCGCATCGCGCTGACGCGGGCCCGCTTCTTGTCATTGCTCTTCACCACGATCCACGGCGCGTGATCGGTGTCGGTGAGCGAGAACATCTCTTCCTTGGCCCTGGTGTAGGCATCCCACTTGTCCAGGGAGGCCAGATCCATTGGTGAGAGCTTCCACTGACGCACCGGGTCAACCTGCCGGATCGCGAAGCGGGTGCGCTGTTCGGCGGAGGACACCGAGAACCACAGTTTGGTCAGGCTGATGCCGTCGTTGACCAACATCTGCTCGAAAAGCGGTGCCTGGTGGATGAATTCGGAATGCTGCTCGTCGGAACAAAATCCCATGACGCGCTCGACACCGGCACGGTTGTACCAGGAGCGGTCGAAGAAGACCATCTCGCCGGCAGCCGGCAGATGCGGAACATACCGCTGGAAGTACCACTGGGTGCGTTCCCGTTCGGTCGGCTTCTCCAACGCGACCACGCGAGCACCACGGGGGTTGAGGTGCTCCATGAACCGCTTGATGGTGCCGCCCTTCCCGGCCGCATCACGCCCCTCGAAGAGGATGACGTGCCGGGCGCCGGTGCGCTTGCTCCAATTCTGCAGCTTGAGCAGCTCGATCTGCAGCAGCCGCTTCTCCAGCTCGTACTGATGGCGGCTCATCCGCTCGTCGTACGGGTAGTTCTCTCGCCAGGTGTCCACCGCGACGCCGTCGGGCGCGATGAGTACCGGATCGTCATCGTCATCGTCATCGACGGTGTAGCCCTGCGCAGCGGCGGTAATGGTCTCGGTCACCAGCGGAAACTAACCCCGGCAACCGTCGCCAGGGTGGCCGACGAGTGAACGCGAGGTGTCAGCGGCGGAAGGGGCGCAGTGCCTTGTTCGAGAGTTTGGTCAGGCTCTTGAGCGCCACCGGCGCCAGCCAGCTCGGTCCGCTGTACCAGAGCGGCTCACTGGGCAGCGTCACCCGGGTGTCGACGATGGCCTCGGTGCGGCAGTACTTGAGCAGACCGCTGGCGCCACCAAAGCGCGAGCCCATCCCCGAGCCCTTCCAGCCACCGTGCGGCGCGGTCAGACAGGAGAGGTTCATGATCACGTCGTTGATGTTGACGGTCCCGCAATCAAGTTGCAGTGCAATGCGTTCGGCGCGCCTTCGGTCCTTGGTCCAGACGCTGGCAGACAGCCCGTACTCGCTGTCATTCGCCAGGGCGATCGCCGTGGACTCCTCGGAGAACCGCATGATCGGCAGCGTGGGACCAAAGGTCTCCTCCCGCATGCAGTCCATGGAATGGTCCACGTCGACCAGCACGGTCGGAGCGTAGAAGGTACCGCCGCCTGGGACCCGCGCGCCGCCGGTGAGTGCCCGCGCACCCGACGCAACCGCTTGGCGCACATGCCGATCCACGACCTCGAGCTGATTCTCGTCGATCATGGCGCCGACGCTGTGATCCATCCCGGCGCCGATCTCCAGACTGCGCACCTCGTCGACCACCAGGTCGACAAACTGTTCGTAGATCGAGTCGTGAACGTACACCCGCTCGACGGAGACGCAGGTCTGACCGGCGTTGAACATGCTCCCCCACACCGCGGCATGGGCGGCACGCTTGACGTCGGCGTCCGCGAGCACCAGCATCGGGTCCTTGCCGCCGAGTTCCAGGCTGACCGGGGTGAGGCGGCGCGCGGCGCGCTCCATGATCTTCTTGCCGGTGGCCGTCGATCCGGTGAACTGGATGAAGTCGACGTTGTCGATCAGTGCCTCGCCAACCTCACGTGCGCCGTGGACAATCTCGAACACCGGCGGCGCTCCGATTTCCTCCCAGCCGCGTGCGATGAGTTCATCGGACAGCGGCGTGCGTTCGGAGGGCTTGAGCAGTACCGAACAGCCCGCCAACAGGGCCGGGATCACATCCCAATATCCAAGTGCCACAGGATAATTCCATGGCGAGATGACTCCTACGACCTTGCGGGGCCGCTGATGCAGGGTGATCTTCTTGGTGTTCATGGCGATGGACGAGGCCGGCCGCGACTCGGGTGTTAAGAATTCCGCCGCACGAGGCGCGTAGTACGCGATGATCGCGAGAATCGACGGAATCTCGATGCCCGCGTCGATCTTGGACTTACCGGTCTCGGCGATCAACTGGGCCTCGATGCGCGGCGTGTTGTCGGTCAGCCACTGCGCGAAGCGAGCCAGTACCTTGCCGCGCCCCTCGGGCCCGAGTCGCTCCCACGACGGCTGCGCCTTCGCCAGTTGTGTGGTGATCACGGGGATATCCGCGGGATCGGTCCAGTTCACCTGCCCGACGACCTGCCCGTTCGCGGGATTGCGTACGTCGCGGGCGGCGCTGTGGGCGGTGCCGAGGTTTTCAGACGTCGTTGTCATTAGAGGAGTCTGGCACGCGGGGACCCACGTCGCCATCCCCACTAGTTGGTTGGAATCATCCCGCGCAGGTAGGCGGCTTGACCCAGGTGCTGCGCACAGTCATCGACGATGCTGACCAACCGCACACTCGCGGTGACCGGCGGATCCCAGTGCTGATCGACAACACGCGCAAGTTCGGAATCGGTCAGGGTGTCGACATAGCGCAGTGTCATTTCGTGCACGTCCTGGTAGTAGCCACTGAGCAGGTCGACCGTCGCGATCACCTTGGCCACATCCTCGGGCGTGTGCCCGTATCCGTTGGAGTCGGCGGGCAGGTCGAGGCCGAATCTCGGCTCCCAGCCGCGGGCCGTCCACACCGGCTCGGCACCCGTGATGGCACAGATCTGCACGTCCTGACATCGCGCCGAATGCCAGATCAGCCAGGCGATGCTGTTCGCTTCGGGTGTGGGCCGGTACATCAACACCGAATCGGGAAGACCATCGGTCACCTCACCGACATGTTCGATGATCCGGGTAAAGCTGTCACGCAACACTTCCCGCGCAGACGCGGCTGCCTCGAAGTCCGTCACGGTTTGACGGTACGCCCGGCCTTGGGCGCCGCCTTGGTCGCGGGCGCGCTCATCGTCAGCGCACCTGCCGCACAGCCACAGACAAGCACCGCGAAGATGGGCAGCAGCAAGGCGGTGTTGAGGGACAACGCATCGGCAAGCCAACCGATAAGGGCCGGCCCACCCAGCACCGCGACATAGCCGGTCCCGACCACCCACGACAGCACCCGGCCCTCGTGTTGTTCGTCGATATTGCCCGCCACGGTGAATACCTGCGGAACACCACCGGCAAGCCCGAGGCCCACGGCCGCCCAGCCCGCCATGGTGAGAGGCAGCGCCGGCGACGCGATGACGGTCAGCAGACCGACCGCGGCCAGCGCACAGCCCCAGCGCAGGACCAGTACCCGGCCAACTCGTTCGACGAGCTTGTCGACAGTGAACCGGCCCACCGTCATCGCCGCCATGAACACGCCGAATGTGAACGCACCCCATGAATGGGAGGCACCCAGGTGCTCCTGTGCGTGCAGACTGCTCCAGTCGGTCGCCGACCCTTCCGAGAGCATCAGCAGCATGGCCAATACGCCCAGGAGAAAGACCTGACCCCGGCGGCAGGTGACCGCGGGCGGCAGCGTGTACGGCACGGTGTCCGGCGCTTCGGCCTCACCGACGCGCAGCTTGTCCTTCAACAGCACACTGGCCGACGATCCCAGCACCACCAGGCACAGCACGGTGACACCGAGGACCGTGACGAAGACCGGCACGTGCACCGCGAACGCCACGGTTCCGATACCGGCGCCCACCACATTGCCCACGGAGAACACCCCGTGGAACGAGGCCATGATCGGCCGACCGTAGAAACGCTCCACGTCGACCGCGGCAGCGTTCATCGCGACATCGGTGACACCGACGGCGACACCGCACAGGAACGCGCCCGCTCCGGCGATCCACACATTCGTGGCCGACAGCGGGATATTGACGCCAAGCGCCATCGCGGCGCCTCCGGCAACGGCGATCGGCCCGCTGCCGAATCGGTCGACAAGCACACCGCTGATCAGCATGCCCACCAGCGCGCCGCCACCCAAGACCAGCACCACCAGGCCCAGCGCCGTCGAGGACATCCCCGTGGCCTGCTTCATGGTCGGCAGGTGCACAGCCCAGGTGGCCACCACGAGCCCGAACGATGCGAATACACCGATAACGGCAATCCGCATACGCAGCGGTTTCGTCAAGAAATAGTCCTCACCTCAGCGTTGAGCCGGCGATCACGCCCCCACCGCGACCTCGGCGAGCAGCACTCACCGGTACCTGTTGACCACAGTACTGACCCTGACCACGACGGGCCGCAGCAGCGCCACATCGCCTTCGCTTAATATATATCTTGACATTCATATGATGCCATGGTGATATGAATCAATGGACGCCTTCATGGTGATCGCCGACCCGACCCGACGCCGGATCATCGACACCCTGCGCGAAGGAGCGGCCGATGTCACCACGCTGATCGAACGACTCGATGTTTCACAGTCCCTGGTGTCCAAGCACCTCGGCGTCCTGCGCGATGCCGGCACGGTTCACGTGGAGGTCGCCGGGAAGCGCCGCGTCTACCACCTGGCCGACGATCCCCTGCCCGCCGTACTGGCCTGGGTAACGCCCTATCACCGCAAGTGGGCAAACGCGTTCGATCGCCTTACCCATCTCATCGACAGCGACGCTGACGATCATGACAACACGAAGGACGACGACCGTGACTAATCCCCTGGATGCCACCCTCGCGCCGTGCGACGATCACGACGGCAGGTGGGTCCTGACCATGTCCCGCGAGTTGAACCATTCGCCGGAGAAGGTGTGGCAGTGGCTCGTCGACCCCGACAAGTTACGTCAGTGGTCACCCGCAATACCCGATCGCCCACTGGATTCGGTGGGAGCCGCTCAGGTCCGGGAGACCTCCGCAGATCCGGTACTCGACGGTGAAGTGCTCACCGTCGACCCGCCACACGAGCTGATCCATCGCTGGGGCCCCGACGACACCCTGCGCTGGCGAATCGAGCCCACGGAAAAGGGATGTCGGCTGACCCTCGAGCACTCGATGTCCGATCGGGGCGACGCGTCGGGAAATGCCGGCGGTTGGCATATCTGCCTGGACACTCTCACCCTCGCTGTCGACGGGACACCACGCGGCCGCGTGGTTGGCCTCGATGCCATGACTCACGACTGGCAAAACCTCAACGACAGGTACGCGAGGATGCTCGGCTGAGCGCTCACAGAATTTGCTGAAAATCCTCGACCACACTGCGGGCGAGCCAGCTAATTTGGATACGATTCTGCGTCCAAATTAACCGTTGACCAGGCACGACAAGCGCAGTGGTCAATATGTTCGCTTCGGCCGATTCACTCCCCTCGGGGTATGGCGTAAAAGCTTTGCCCTACTTACTCTCATGCCACCGCATTCGGCAACGGCGCCGAAAGCACAGGAGGGGTCCTGATGGCTGCGCAGCATTCGGTTTTGGGGAAACGTCGCTCGCTCAAACGCTCGGTGGCCACCGCCGCGGCGGTGGCGGCGGCCTGCACGGTGCTGGCACCGGTCGCCATCGAGTCGCGAACCATCGCTTCGACGCTCGCGTCCTATGTCATCGGAGTCGGCGGCCGCGGCGACGGCGCAGGCGCGAACATTCCCGCCAAGCTCGGCGGCCTCAACGGCTTCTACGACCCTTCTTCCGACACATACGTCCCCGTTTCCTATCCGGGGACGATGTGGCCCGTCGACGGCCTGCGGGACAAGACCTTTCGCCAGTCTGTCACTGCGGGGCACACGGTACTGGCCCACGAGATTGCGACCCATCCGGGGCAGAAGGTCATCATCGGCTACTCGCTCGGCGCGGTAGTCGTCAACGAGTCACGCAAAGACCTCGAAGAGCAGTACGGGCCCAACGGAAACCCGGATATCCAATTCGTCCTCATCTCCAACGCCTACAAGCCCAATGGGGGCATTCTGGCCCGCTTCCCTGGTATCTGGATTCCGTTCATGGATATCTACTCGACCCAGCCTGCGAAGCCGGACATCTTCACCACCACGGACATCACCAACGAATACGACACGATCGGCGACTTCCCGGCCTACTTCAACCCGCTGGCCATCGCCAATGCCCTTGTGGCATTTCCGTATACACATCCCGACCAGTTCTATGACGGCACCGATCTGGATAAGTACGACGACGCGAACGCCGTTGCCGACAAGACCCAGGTCGACGGCAGCACGACCAAGTACTACTACGAAGACGGCACGACCAAAACGGTGGTCACCAACGCGAACGGCTCCACATCCACCTACTACGTCGTGCACACCGAACATCTCCCGCTGCTGCAACCGCTGCGCGATCTCACCAACCCGATAGGCGCTTCCTTCGTGCTGGATGCCATCGAGCCCACCCTGCGGGTGTTCATCGACATGGCCTACGACCGCGAGACCGGCCCGGGCACCGTAAAACCATTCAGTCTCTTCACCCCATCGAAGAAAATCGTCGATGCAGTCAAGAAGCTGCCCGGTGCCATTGAGGAAGGCGCCGAGAACTTCCAGAACGGACTGCCCGGGACTACGGCGCCCAAGCAACCGGCACAGGTCGACAAAACCGCCAGTCCCGCTGCTCCCCAGGTTGATTCCACAAGGGCCACACCGCCCGCGGCCCAGACACCCGCGCCGACCAAGCTCTCCGATCCCACCGCAATCGCGGTCAGCGCAAGCACCGTGCCCACCGCGCAGGCCAAGATAGAAACGGGGACCAAACCCGAGGCCACGCCCGACGAGAACCCGGACCATCGCAAGCCTGCCGTCGCAACCGTCAAGGACATCGACACGTCGAAAAACACAACGAGGCCGACCGTGCGCCTTCCGAAGCTTCCCGCGTCACGCCCCGGAACGACACCTAAGAATCCGAAACTCCCGTCGATCAGAGAAGGACTCAAGTCGATACCGGGCCTGGGCGCCCGCAATGCGCCCGGCGCCACCGGCACCGGTTCGGGGCCCAGCAAGGAAACCGTCGGCGCCGGAAATGGCGGTACCGCCGAATCCGGCGCCCACGCCGGCCCCAGTGACCACGCGAACTCGAGCGATCACGGCAAATCCGGGGACAACCATTCCGGGAGCAACGCGGCCTGACCCGGCCGCCGCATCACGAATCAGCCAGATCAAAACCTCCGCGTTCTCGCGCGGAACCGAGTCAACGTGCCAAGGCTGGGCGGAACATGCGCAAAGATGGCTGTGATCAGGGCTTCCGCACCATCAATGCCCTTCCGGAGCGGGGCACATCCCGGAGTGCTGGGACCCAAAACGCGGGATCACACTGGGTCGACGGCAGGTAAGTAGCAACCCCTCAGAGTGATGTGCGCGTTCCTCATGTGGGCGCCTGGCACTGCGTCGCCTAGACTGGGTGAATGCCAGCCAAGACCGAACCAGCCGCGATCGACGACCTCGAGCCGCTGGCCGACGAGACTGCCCACCAGGCGCAGCGCGTCGTGGCCGCCTACGCGAACGATGCCGACGAGTGCCGCATGCTGCTCGCGATGCTGGGTATCGGGCCAACCAAGGTCGACGCGTAACTCATACGTCTCCTCGCGATTCGTACTGAGAAACAAACATGGTGCCTCGATCGGATGAGCGATCGGCCGTCGAGCCCGCCTTCGGCGGCTCCGACTTTGTCGTCGTCGCCAACCGCCTCCCGATCGACCTGGTAAAGCTGCCCGACGGTTCTACTACCTGGAAGCGCAGCCCCGGCGGTCTGGTCACCGCCATGGAGCCGCTGCTCCGCAAGCGCCGCGGCGCTTGGGTGGGCTGGCCGGGTGTCGCCGACGCCGATGTCGAGCCGGTCTCCGAGGACGACATGGTGCTCTACTCGGTGCGACTGTCGACCCAAGAGGTCAACGAGTACTACGAGGGCTTCTCCAACGCCACCCTGTGGCCGCTGTATCACGATGTGATCGTCAAACCCGAATATCACCGGGAATGGTGGCAGGCCTACGTCGATGTGAACCGTAAGTTCGCGGAGGCAACGGCGGCGGTGGCCGCCGAGGGCGCCACCATCTGGGTGCAGGACTATCAGCTGCAGCTGGTGCCCAAGATGCTCCGCATGCTGCGCCCCGACCTGACGATCGGGTTCTTCCTGCACATACCGTTCCCGCCCGTCGAACTGTTCATGCAGATGCCCTGGCGCACCGAGATCGTCGACGGTCTGCTGGGCGCCGATCTCATCGGGTTCCATCTGGCCGGCGGTGCCCAAAACTTCATGTACTTGGCACGAAGATTGGTGGGCGCCAGCACGTCACGTGCGTCGATCGGCGTGCGCTCGCGGTTCGGCGAGATTCGGGTGGGCTTCCGCACCGTGAAGGTGGGCGCGTTCCCCATCTCCATCGACTCGGCAGAGCTGGACAGTGTGTCCCGCAGTAAGCACATTCGCCAGCGCGCCAAGGAGATTCGCGCCGAGCTCGGCGGTCCGCGCAAGATCCTGCTGGGTGTCGACAGACTCGACTACACCAAGGGCATCGATATCCGGCTACGCGCCTATGAAGAACTGCTCGCCGAGGGCCGCGCCAGCAGCAGCGACACCGTCTTCATCCAGCTCGCCACCCCCAGCCGCGAACGCGTCGAGAGCTACAAGAAGATGCGCGGCGATGTGGAGCAGCAGGTCGGTCACATCAACGGCGAGTTCGGCGAGGTCGGCCATCCGGTGGTGCATTACTTGCATCGGCCGGTACCGCGCGAAGATCTCATCGCCTTCTTCGTCGCGGCGGATGTCATGTTGGTGACTCCGCTGCGCGACGGCATGAACCTGGTGGCCAAGGAGTACGTGGCCTGCCGCAGCGATCTGGGCGGTTCGCTCGTACTTTCCGAATTCACCGGTGCCGCAGCGGAACTACGCCAGTCCTATCTGGTCAATCCGCACGATATCGACGGCGTGAAGGACGGAATCGAGTCGGCGCTCAACCAGACCCCTGAGGAAGGGCGCCGCCGGATGCGGGCGCTGCGCCGCCAGGTACTCGCGCATGACGTGGATCGATGGGCGCGCGCATTCCTGGAGGCGCTGGCCACACCGGCCACCGGCGATTCGATCGCGCCGGAACAGCCGGCGGTGCTGGGCGGCGAACCCCTTTAAAGCGGCGTGATGTAGGAGATCAACCACTTGTCTCCTGCGCGCGTGTAATCCACCTGAATCGACGACGAGTCGTACACCGGAGTGCGCGACTGGTCCGTGATGGTGCGATTCATGTACACCACCACCTGCGCCGAGTCCCTATGCGCGGCAATGATTCCGGTGCCCACGATACTGGTCTGGCTGACGATCTTGCGCTGCTTGGCCTGCGGGATGATCTCGCGGTTCGCCTTGTCTTCGAACTCACGCCGGTACTCGGGGGTCAGCCCCGCGTACTGTTCGTCGAGGCTGCGCTCGACGGTCTGATAGTCGTATCCGAAGATGCTTCCCACCTGCTTGCCGGCCTGCTTGATCAGCGTCTGCCCCGCAGCTCGACTGGCGATGGTGTCGACCCGGTGCCAGTACATGCCGCCTGCCACGGCGGACAACCCGATCACGGCCAGCACCACAATCGCGACGAAAGTTCTTGTCAACCAGCGCATCAGCTCTGTCCGTCCGGCCATCTCAGGTCATATGCGGTCATGTTGCCCTGCTGATCCTCGGCGACGATCATCCGCATGCGGTACGACTTGGAGGGCTCGTTGACCCCCGAGTCTGCGTTGGTGAGGGTTACCCGCGCGGAGATGAGTATCGAGGCTTTCTTACTCACCTCGTCGACGCTCTCCAGGCTCGCCTTCTTGATCACCACCTCCGAGCTGGTGCCGGTTTGGTGGTACAGCGCTTTGAGATTGGCGGTGTTGTCGGGGTTGAAGGTGCCCCGCAGCGGTCCACTGGTGCTGTTGACGAACTGGTCGACGTTCTTATCGATGCTGTCCGGGCTGTAGGTCATCATGTTCGTCACCGTCTGCACGGCCGTGTCGACGAAATGCTGGTCGCGCGCGGCTCGCACGTCATCGCGGTGCTGGGCACGACCCATGAGCGCCAGTGCCACCCCCAATGCACCAATCAGCACCACTGCCAGCACCGATGCCACCCATGCCACAGCGCGCACGTTTCCCTGTCGACGGGAATCGGAAACGGAGGGTTCGGGTTTCGACCGGACCTCGGTGCGGCCCAGGGACACACTGATGGGCTCGGCACTGGTCTCACTCGTGGGGCCGGCCGGCCGGGCTGCCCGCCTACGCGTTGTCTGCGACGCGGCTTTCGGCTCGTCTTGGGTCATACCGGCTTCGGCCCTAGCATCAAATCCGCCCACGTCTCCGCCTCACTACCGCGGTCCAGCGCAGGCGCGTACACACTCGGCTGGTTGTTGGCATCGAGGAACACACCATTCTTCGGATCATAGGCACGTGCCGCCATCGGCTCCGATTTCGCTGCTACCGGCATCACGTCGCCACCGGCCGGCGGGGCCTCCGGAGCCGGTGGAGGGGGCGGCGGCAGCGTCGGAGTACCCGGATCCGGCTCGGCACCCGGCGGTATGTTCGGGAACTTATTGGGCGGCAGGATGTTCCGCGGATCCTCCACCGGGGTGCCATAGGGTGCGGGCGGGCCGCGCCACGGGTTACTGCCAATCGGCACGTATCCGCGCGGGTCACGGCACAGCTGAATGGTCGGTGCCCGCTTTCCGGGGAACTCCTGGCACGGGTAGTTGCGCGCGCCGCGTACCGCGCTGGGATCGTTCTGGGCGGTCTTGCAGTACATGTCCCTGGGCAGCTCGCGCAGGGTCTCATCGGCCGGGGTACGCATCAGCGGTGCCGGGACGAAACCGGTCAGGCATGGCGGCGGGTCGCCCAGGTTCAGCCGGAAATCCAGCTTCGCGCCCTCGTCCATCGGGGCACCGCCGGCGACGGTCAACAGCGCGGAGAACAACGCGGGCAGAATCACCAACGACTGCTCGATGGACTTGTTGTAGATGACGCCGACTCGCCCCAGATTGGCCAGGCTCGCCGCGAGTACCGGGAACGACGGGCGAATACCCGCGAACAGTTCGGAGGCTTCCTCGGCGGCACCCGGTGCCACCTTGAGGAACTGCCGCAGCTGCGGGTCGGCCCTGGCGAAATGCTCAGTCAATGCCGCCAGGCTGGAGACAGACCCGCGGATGTTGTCACCGCTACGGATCTGGGCATCCAGCAGTGGCCCCACCTGATCGATCAGCTTGGTGGTGCTCCCGTAGTCGGCGTTGGCCTCCTGGATCAGCAGCCGCGACGAATCGATCAGCCGGGAAAGTTCCTGACCGGATCCGTTGAATGCCTTGAACGCCTCGGACAGCACCTCGCGGAGCCGGGTGTCCGCGACGGTGTTGACCAGCCCGTCTGCCTGGCGTAGCAGGGTGGACACATCGGTGGGGATGGCGGTCCGATCGGTACCGATCACGTCACCTTGCCGGAGGCTTCCGGCGGCACCCGTGGGGGGCGGCACCAGATCTACGTACTGCTCGCCGATGGCGGAGACGCTCTTGACGACGGCCCGCACATTGCCGGGCACCTTGACGTCGTTGTTGAGCCGCATGCTGGCGGTGACGCCCTCGGGAGTCAGCGCCACATCGGTGACCCGCCCGATCTGCACGCCACGGTAGGTGACGTTCGCGTTCTGATACAGGCCGCCCGAGGCAACGAACTGCGCCTTCACATCGTGTTTTCCGATGCCGAGCGCGGTAGGCACCCTGAGGTAGAAGATCGCCATCAGCGCGACACTGATCACCGTGACGGCCGCGAAAATCATCAGCTGGATCTTGATCAGCCGTTCCATCAGCGCCCACCTCCCTGTGGGGCGGCCGGGGCTGCCGGGGCAGGCAAATCGAACGGGCTGGTCTCCTTGCCGTTCAGGTTGGCCATGGATCCGATGAGCCATTCCGGTGGATTCACCACATCATTGAAATGTTGCATGTTCGGGTCGAAGAACGATGTGGTGAAAAGCGTTTCACCCAGGCGCCGAGCGGTCAGGTCGAACGTCACGAAGACATTCAGGTAGTCACCGCGCACCGCGTTGCGCAGGTACTTGGTGCTGAACGGGAACGTGGGCAGCAGATCGAGGCTGTCGATCAACACGTCCCGATTCTCCGCGAGCGCCCGAACCACCGGATACAAACCCTTGAGGTCGGCGACGAGGTCTTCCTTGGTGGTTCGGAGCACCCGGTCAGTGATCTTCGCGAGGTTGCCCACCGAGCGGAACGCCTCGATGATGTTGGCGCGATTCTCGTTGAGCACCTTCAGCGCGGGTTCGATTGAATCGATGGCGCGCCCAAGGCTTTCCTTGTGTTCGGCTAGGACTCGGGAAAACTTGTCGATGCCCTGCATGGCCGAGATGATGTCGTCCCGCTGCGCGTTCAGCGAGGAGATCAGCGTGGCGAGTTTGGGCAGCACCTGGGTCAGGTTGCCGGTACGTCCTTTGAACAGGTTGTAGGTCTCGTCGGTGATGTCTTGTATCGCACCGAGATTGCCCTTGTTGACCACGACGGAAAGCGCGGAGAGCACCTCTTCGGTGCTCGGGTATTTGCCGGTACGGCTCAGCGGAATCGTGGCACCACCGGTCAGCCTGCCCACCGCGGGCTCGCCGGTGGGGGCGGCCAGCTCGATGTGCTGCGAGCCGAGCAGGCTGGTCTGGGCGACCTTGGCGACCGCGTTGGCCGGCAGTTGCACCTCGGGCCCCAGAGACACTTTGACTCCGGCATACCAAGAGCCGTCGGGCTTTTGGTATGCGTCAATGCCCGACACGCTGCCCACCGTCACGTCATCCACCATGACCGGGGAGTTCTGCGGCAGCGTCGTGACATCGGGCAGCTCAACGGTGATGGTGTAGGACCGCGATCCGTGCCCCGCGGTCCCGGGCAGGTTCAGCGAGTTGAGCCCGTTGAACTGGCACCCACTGGCCACCACGGCGACACCGACGCCGATCGCCACGCCGCGCAGTGTGCGATGAGAGCCTCGCGCGAAGAGCGTTGAACTCAGACGGCTCATCGCGGTCCTCCAGGAACAGCAGGTGGTGCGGGCTCATCCGCAGCCGCGGGGAATCCCGGCGGCACCGGTCCTGGCTCTGCGGGACGCAGCTCCGTGCCCGGGGGTGGCGGCGCGTTGACTTCCTCGGGCCCGAGCATCAACGCACTGAGGTCCTGTGGTGATGGCTTCGGCGGCGGCGGTGCGCCGTTGGGCCGAACCCACACCAGATCCTCGCGGGGGGCCTCGGACTTCGCCTCCGTCTCAGGAGTGTCGTAGATGATCTGTCCCTTGTACGCCGAGATCTGGTTGATCGGGTGCAGCAGGATCGGGGCGTAGTTGAATGTCGCGCGGCGTAGCACGGGGCCCATCCGTTCACGGCAGATCTCGGCCCGCTTCAAATACTCGGTCTTGGTGCCCGTTTCGAACACACCACCGCAGATGAACTGCACCGGGTTGGCCAGGTTCGGAATCGAGAGCATGCCGTTCAACGTGCCTGCCGCAGGGTTGTAGATGTTGTAGAAGTTGGCCAGACCGTTCGGCGCAACGTGCAGGATCTGCTCGACGTCGTCGCTCTGGTCCGAGAAAATCTTCACGAAATCGCTCAGCTTGTTCACCGAGTCGACGAGCGCAGAGTTGGTGTCTCCCAGGAAACCTCGCACATCGGTGAGGGCCTGGTTGAGGGCGCCCAAGGTGGCTCCGAGGTGCTCGGTGCTGGCTGCCAGTACCTTCGACACCGATGCCAGGTGGGTGCTGAACTGCACTATCTGTTCATTGGAGTTCGCCAACGCATCCACCAGCACCTGCAGGTTCTTGATGGTGCCGAACAGGTCCGTGCGCGAGTCACCGAGCCGCCCGGCGGCCTGCGAAAGTTCACGCACCGAATTGCGGAACGAGTCGCCGTTACCGTCAAAGGTGCTCGCCGCCTGGTTGATGAAATCACTGACCGGCCCCTTGGATTCACCCTGTGGCCCCAGGCTGTCGCTGAGCTTGGCCAGTTCGGTCTTGACCTCGTCCCATTCGATCGGGACGGCGGTCTTGTCCAGCCCCAACGAGGCACCGTCGGCAAGAGCCTGCCCCTCGGTGTAGGCCGGGGTCAGCTGAACAAACCTGGCGGTCACCAGGTTTGGCGCCATGATGATCGCCTGTGCGCCTTCGGGCACCTTGAACTTGTCCGGGAGTTCCATGGTGACCTTCACGTCACCCTCGCGCGGCTCGACAGCGGTGATGCGCCCTGCCTTCACGCCGAGGATGCGAACGTCATCACCCGGGTACAGGCCGACGGCCGAGGCGAAATGCCCGACGATCTTGTGGGTGCCGCGGCTGGGCCACACCCAGTACAGCAGGCCGCCCACGAGGGCCACCGCGAGCATCGCGAAGACACCCTTCTGGATCCAGGGCCTGAAACGGTTCTCCGGTGTTGTCATGGCGATTTCGGCCTCATGACTTGGCGTTCACCGATCAGACCATTCAGGTAGTCCGAGAGACTGGCAGGCAGCTTGCCGGGCTGGAAGTAGGTGTCGAACATGACGGCCGTCAGCGTGGCGGGCGGGAAGCCGTAGACGTTGACGTGGAAGCCGGGTCCGGAGGAGACGACCTCGCCGAGCGCAGTGCCGTATCCCGGCAGACGCTTGAGCGCCTCACTGATATGGGCCTTGCGGTCCAGCAGATCATCGAGCACGAGGTTCAGTTTCTCCATGGTGGGCCGGAATTCCTGGCGGTTGTCGGCCACGAACCCACTGATCTGCTGGGACAGTCCCTGCACACGATTGATCAGTTCGGCGATCGCCAAACGCCGCTCGTCGAGCGCCGCGAACAGTTGATTGCCGTCGGTGACAAGCTTGTTTACCTGCCCGGCACGCTCGGAAAGAATCCCGCTGACAGACTTGGCACGGCTCAACAGCTGTTCGAGGGCGGCGTCGCGGGCGTTGAGCGTGCGCGAGAGCGAGGCGACACCGTCCAGGGCACCGCGCAGCTGCGGGGTGGCATCACGCATCGCGTCGGTAATGACCTGTAACGACTGGTCCAGCTGCGCCTTGTCTATTCCGCCCGCCGATGCGCCAAGGTCGCTCAGCGCACTGTTCAGCGTGTATGGAGTCCTGGTGCGGCCCAACGGAATCTCGGTGATACGCCCCGCCCCGGCCGGCGTCACCGACAGCGACTTCTCACCCAACACGGTGGTGGTTCTGATCGCCGCCAGCGACTGATCGCCCACGCGGATGGAACGATCGACAGTGAAGTCCACGCGAACCTGGTTGCCCGCCAAGGACACATCCTTGACCTGGCCCACCTTGATACCCGAGACGAAGACGTTGCCGCCAGGCTCCAGGCCCCCGGAGTCCGCGAAGAATCCGGTGTACTGCTTGCCCTGCGGCCAAAACGGCAGACCCGTGTAGCCGAACGCGACGAGTACCAGCATCGCCACCACGGCGATACCGAAGATTCCGGTGCGCACCGGATCTTTCTCTTGGATGTCACTCATTTTTGAAGGAACACCTGCCCTTCGACGGGTCGGGCGGTCCACCGAACGGGATCAGCCAGTCGGTTCCGACGGGGCCGTTGACCTTGATCCGGATGGAACAGTAGTAGATGTTGAAGAACGATCCGTAGGCACCAAGAGCGTTGAGCCGCAGGTAGTTTTCCGCGAGATTCTCCACAACGACGTTGATATCGGCCTTACGCTCGTCCATCCGTGTGGCCAGCTGGCGAGTCTGTTCGATGGTGCCCTTGATGTACGGGCGGGTGTCCTTGAGCACCGATTCCAGCGACGAGGCTGTCGACGCAAGCGGCGGTAGCGCTCCGGCGACCACGTCGCGCTGTTGCGCCAGACCGGAGACGAGCTGCTGCAGCTGATCGACGCTCGATGAGAACTGGCTGCTCTTCGAGTCGATGGTGCCAAGCACTTCGTTGAGGTGATTGATCACATCGCCGATCAGCTGATCGCGTTCTGCCAAGCCCGAAGTGAACGAGGACGTATCGCCCAACAATTGGGAGAGCGTCCCGCCCTGTCCTTGCAGGATCTGAATGAAAGCGTTGCTGATCTCGTTGACCTTCGCGGCGTCGAATCCCTTGAGCACGGGCCGAAGTCCACCGAGCAGCGCATCCAGATCGAGAGCGGGCTGAGTGTGGTCCTTGTCCAGCGTTCCGCCGTCGGGCAGCTTGCGTAATTCTCCGGGGCCCGACGTGATCTCCAGGTACCGGTCTCCGACCAGATTCTCGTATCTGATGATCGCCCGGCTGGAGCTGTAGAGCTGATACTTCGAGTCGACGTCAAAAGTGACCTCGACATTGTTGTCCTTGGTGAGAGATACGTCCTTGACGCGGCCGACCGGCACACCCGCGATGCGTACCTTCTGCCCCGACCGCAGGTCCGACGCCGTCGTGAACGTCGCGTGATACCGCTTGCCGGAACCGAATCGGAACTCGCCGAAGGTGATGATCAGCCCCGCCGCCACCAACAGCATCACGACGGTGAAGACGATAACTTTGAGCCGCGTCCCTGTGTTCATCGCTAGAACTCACTTCGCTTCGCGAAGGCACCGTTGTAGAGATACTGCAAGGTGTCCGGAGCGTTGACTTGCAGCTCTTCCAGTGGCTTGTAGGGGATGTACGCGTTATCGGTAACCAGGAAGGGCGATCGGTACCATGACCCGTTCTGCGCCTTCGTCGGAATATTCGGTAGCCCACGGCAATTCGGGCCACCGGAGCCGTTCACGATGGGTAGGCTGTCCGGATAGGTGTACACCGGCGCACCCAGCGGGAAGCTGTTACTCAGGAACAAGCCGGGCCGTACACCGCCGATGAGCGGGGTGAAGGTCACCAGCGCCTTGGAGATGGCCTGCAGTGTGCACGGGATTTCCGGTGAATACCTGCCCAGCAGCGTGGTGGGCGCGCGCAGCCGTTGCAGCGCCGCGGTGAGGTCCTTCTCTGCGGGGGCGAGGGTTTCGTATCCGTTGTTACCCAGCCCAATTGCCGCAAGCAGCGTTGCCTTGAGATCCTGCTGTTGATCCACGACGGTGCGGCTCAATGTGGGCAGATTGTCGAGGATACGCACGATGTTCGGCGCGGCATCGCCATAGATCTGCCCCACCTGTCCAGCTTTCTGGAAATCCTGTTGCAGGGTAGGAAGTTTGGGATTCAGCTGATCCAAGTACTGGTCGAGCTCGACGAGCCCCTGCCCGAAGTTGTCCCCGTTGCCGCGCAGCCCCTCGCCGACGGCGGTCAGGGTGGCGTTGAGGTTGACAGGGTCGATCTTGCCGAGCAGCCGGGTCAGGTTCTCGAAAACGGTGTTGACCTCCAGGGCCACCGCCTCGGCGGTCACCGTAGCGCCTGGCCTCAGCGACGAGTCCGACGGCTGTTGCGGGGCAAGGAACTCCACGGATTTCGCGCCGAAGACAGTGGTACCCGCAATGCGGACAGTGGCGTTCGAGGGAATCAGCCGCAGGTCCTTGGCATTGACCGCAAGCTGCAGCTTGGCCTGGTCATTGGCATAGGTGATCGACTTGACCTTGCCGATCTGCAGCCCGTGGAACTTGACCTTGCCGCCCTCCTCCATCACCAGACCCGCACGGGGCGAGACGACGGTGATGGGCTTGGTATCGGCGAAGGCGTCGTTGTACGCCAGGTAGGTCAGCACAGTCAGCGCCACCAGCACGGCGGCGAGCACCGTGCCGGCTAGCCGGACGGACCGGCGCGACGATTCTCCTGACATGTGGCCCTAGCCCGAGAGATTGAAGTTGCCGGACCCGCCATAGACGGCGAGTGAGATGAACAGGGTGACAAGCACAACCACGATGAGGGACGTGCGTACCGCCTGGCCGACGGCGACGCCCACGCCCACTGGTCCGCCGGAGGCATTGAATCCGTAGCTGGTGTGCACCAGCATCACCACGACTGACATGACGATCGCCTGCAGGAATGACCACAACAAATCAGTGGGCACCAAGAAGGTGTTGAAGTAGTGGTCGTACACGCCCGGCGACTGCCCGTTGATCATGACGGTGGTCGCGCGGGATGCGAAGAACGCCGCCAGCACCGACAACGAATACAGCGGGATGATGGCGATGAGCCCGGCCACCAGGCGGGTGGAAACCAGATACGAGACCGCGTGGACCGCCATCGTTTCCAGCGCGTCGATCTCCTCGGCCACACGCATCGCGCCAAGCTGGGCGGTTGTTCCGGCGCCGATAGTGGCCGCCATCGCGATACCCGCCACCACCGGAGCGACGATGCGCACATTGAGGAAGGCGGACAGGAAGCCCGTGAGTGCTTCGATGCCGATATTGCCTAGCGAGGAATAGCCCTGCACCGCGATGACGCCGCCGGAAGCCAGGGTCAGGAACACCGCGACGCCCACGGTTCCGCCGATCATCACCAGGGCCCCGGTGCCCATGGTGATCTCGGCGAGTACCCGGATGGTTTCCTTGCGGTACTTCGTCAACGCCGCGGGGATGTAACTCAGCGACTGAGCGTAGAAGAGTGCCTGCTCGCCGAATTTGTCGAACGAGCGTCCCAGACCACGCATATACCGGACGGTATAGGAGGTCACGGTGTGCGTCGAAAGATACGGTCCGGTCACTAGTGTTTCACCAGGACTCGCACGCCGATTGCCGTCATGACCACGTTGATGACGAACAAACAAATGAAGGCGTAGACGACGGTCTCATTGACCGCATCGCCGACACCCTTGGGTCCACCTTTGACGGTGAGTCCGCGATAACAGCCGACCAGGCCCGCGAAGATGCCGAATAGGAAGGCCTTGACCTCGGAGATCATCAACTCGCCCAGACCGGTGAGCACCGTGAGGCCGTTGATGAAGGCGCCGGGGTTGACGCCCTGCAGGAACACCGAGAACACGTACCCGCCGACCATGCCGATGGCGCACACCAGACCGTTCAGCAGCAGCGCGACGAAGGTCGAGGCGAGCACCCGCGGCACCACCAGTCGCTGGATCGGGTCGATGCCCAGCACCTGCATCGCGTCGATTTCCTCGCGAATGGTGCGCGCGCCCAGGTCGGCGCAGATCGCCGTGGCACCGGCACCCGCCACCACGAGCACCGTGACAACCGGGCCCAGCTGCGTGACGGTGCCGAAGGCCGTGGCGGCACCCGATAGATCCGCCGCACCGATCTCACGCAGCAGGATGTTGAGCGTAAAGGCCACCAGCACCGTGAAGGGGATGGCAACCAGGAGCGTCGGCAGCAACGAGACCCGCGCGATGAACCAGGTTTGATCCAGGAATTCCTGGCCCTGGAAGGGGCGGCGGAAGATGTTGCGGAACGTGGCCAACGACATGGAGACGAAGCCGCCGACGGCGCGTGCGGGCGCCGCGAGCTGCTGCTTCAACCTTCGCTCCTGTCTCACACATCGTTGCCTCTGCCCGACCACCCGGTTAACGATCGACGTGTACCTACCACGCTGTGAGGCGCATCATATTAACGAGAAAAAATTCTTAGTGTCAATTCATCATTGGGCAGGCAAATCGCACGCAGCGTCCACTTTGTGCTGGGATTTTGATGCGATATTTAGAACCGGTTCTAATCTTGGCCGCGCCCCGTACCGTAACGCTCGTTAACCTTCAGACATCAGCGCGGTCGCCGAGAACGTTCGCTTGGGGTCATGTCCAGCAAAGAAATCGGCCAGCGCCGAATTCAGTGCTGACGGATCCCACGCATCCGACTCCGCAGTGAACTTCGCTTCCACTGTAGGCGCTGCCAACAACGTCACGGTGGGTCCGTACACGATGAAGAGCTGACCGTTCACCTGCTCGGCGGCGGGCGAGGCCAGGTACCGCACCAAGGTCACGACATGCTCGGGAGACAGCGGATCGATCGAGTCCTCGGGCGCGTCGCCAAAGACATCGGCAGTCATGGCGGTACGGGCGCGTGGGGCGATGGCGTTGGCCCGCACTCCGTAGCGACCGAGGGCGCGCGCGGCCGACAGCGTCAGCGCCGTGATACCGGCCTTGGCAGCGCCGTAGTTGGCCTGCCCCTCCGGCCCAAGGAGACCGGCCTCAGACGAGGTATTGATGAGACGGCCGTAGATGGGGGCACCAGCCGCCTTCGACGCACCGCGCCAGTAGGTGGCGGCGTTGCGGGTCAGCAGGAAGTGGCCGCGCAGGTGCACGTGGATGACGGCGTCGAACTCCTCGTCCGACATGTTGAAGAGCATCCGGTCCCGCGTGATGCCGGCGTTGTTGACCACGGCGTGCAGCCCACCAAGCGATTCGGCGGTGGAGATCAGCTCGTCGGCGGTAGAGCGCTCGCCGATGTCACCGGCGACGGTCACACCCTTGGAGCCCACCGCGGCGATCTCGTCGAGCACATCGCTGCCCTCCAGGGCGGGCGCGATGTCGTTGACGATGACCGTCGCTCCGGACCGGGCCAGGCCGATGGCCTCGGCGCGGCCGAGTCCCGCCGCAGCTCCGGTGACAATGGCGACGCGGCCACTCAGGTCAGCATCAGCAATCGCGCTCATAGTGTTTTCCCTTCAGTCCCATGCATTCGACGCACCCCGATCACGCCGGCACCGCTTCGCGAAGGCGAAGCAGGCCGGGCGATTTACGAATGCCTCTAGTCTTTGCGAATCAAAGCGGCGCGCGGGCACTCCGCGATCGCCTGTTCGACCAGATCTTCCTGATCGGCCGGTACTTCCTCCTGCAGGATGACGACATAGTCGTCGTCATCGACGTCGAACACCTCTGGAGCGATCCCGAGACACACCAAGTTGCCTTCACAACGGTCAGGAATTACACCGACACGCATTGGAAACCTCTTTCCGGCTCCATGAGCCGACTCCGTCGTCTAGCTGGGCTGTATCGCCAGACTACGACACGTGACCCACGACACAACCCTGGTGACGCCAGGATCTCTGGGCTGAGTTTGTGTCGTGGTGCCGCGTCTGGACTCCCTAGACTAGAACGTGTTACAACTCTTGTGTCAACGTGGGTCACACCTGAGGGCCACGGCAGCGGAGGTCACACATGCATATCGCCTACACGCCCGAGCAGGAAGAGCTGCGCCGCGAGCTACGCGCGTACTTCGACAAACTGCTGACCCCGGAGCGGCGCGAGGCCTTGGCGTCCAATCAGGGTGAGTACGGCAGCGGCAACGTCTACCGCGAGACCGTGGAACAGATGGGTGCCGACGGCTGGCTCGCTCTGGGCTGGCCCAAGGAATTCGGCGGCCAGGACCGCTCGGTGATGGATCAGCTGATCTTCACCGACGAGGCCGCAATCGCCGGCGCCCCCGTGCCGTTCCTGACCATCAACAGCGTCGCGCCGACGATCATGCACTTCGGCACCGATGAGCAGAAGAAGTTCTTCCTGCCGAAGATCGCGGCGGGCAAGCTGCACTTCTCCATCGGATACTCCGAGCCTGGCGCCGGTACCGACCTCGCCTCACTGCGCACCTCGGCTGTTCGCGACGGCGATGACTACATCATCAACGGCCAGAAGATGTGGACCAGCCTCATCGAGTACGCCGACTACATCTGGCTGGCGGTGCGCACCAACACAGAAGTAAAGAAGCATCGCGGTATCTCCATGCTCATCGTGCCCACCACCGCGGAGGGCTTCTCGTACACCAAGGTCCGCACCATGGCCGGGCCCGGCACGAGCGCTACCTATTACCAGGATGTGCGTGTCCCAGTAACGAGCCGAGTCGGTGAGGAGAACGCAGGCTGGAAGCTGGTGACCAATCAGCTCAATCACGAGCGGGTGGCTCTGGTCTCCTCGGCGCCGATCATCACCGCACTGCGCGAGGTACGCGAGTGGGCACAGAACACCAAGGGCCCCGGCGGCCGGATCATCGACGCCGAATGGGTTCAGCTGAACCTGGCGCGCGTGCATGCCAAGGTCGAATACCTCAAGCTGATCAACTGGGAGCTGGCCTCCACCACCGATGCCGCTCCCTCCCCCGCCGATGCCTCTGCCACGAAGGTCTTCGGCACCGAGTTGGCCACCGAGGCCTACCGCCTTCTCATGGAGGTACTCGGGACGGCGGCGACACTGCGTCAGGACTCCCCCGGTGCGCAGCTGCGCGGACGCGTCGAGCGGATGCACCGGGCCTGCTTGATCCTCACATTCGGCGGCGGCACCAACGAGGTTCAGCGCGACATCATCGCGATGACTGCACTCGGCCAGCCTGCGGCAACACGCTAGAAGGGACTGCACTGCAATGGATTTCTCCCTGACCGAGGCACAGACCGACCTTGCCGGTCTGACCCGCACCATCGCGTCGGCGATCAGCACCCCGGAGCGCCAGAAGGAGCTCGACAGGCAGGACAGCCGGTTCGACTGGCAGCTGTGGAGCAAGCTCGTCGAGGCCGACATCCTGTCGACCGCGGCTCCCGAATCGTTGGGCGGCGGTGGTTTCGGCGTGCTCGAGCAGTCCTCGATTCTGGTCGAACTGGGCCGCGAACTCGCCGCGGTTCCGTACCTGGAGTCGGTGGTGCTGGCGGCGGGTGCGCTCGCTGCCTTCGGTTCCGAAGCACTGCAGAATGATTGGGCCGCACCGGCCGTCGCGGGTAAGAAGGTGCTGACCATCGCGCTCGACGGCGAACCGGGCGAGGGGCCCGTCGCCGCCCGGGCTGAGGGTGCCGGTTACGTGCTGACCGGCAATCGGGTCCTGGTGCCGTTCGGAGTCGAGGCCGACGCGTACCTGGTGCCCGCCGAGACCGAAAACGGTGTCGCGGTCTTTCTCGTGGCAGCCGACGATGCGGGTGTCACTCAAGAGACATTGCACACCACCGGCAAAGACAGCTCCGCTGAGCTGATTCTCTCCGAGGTTCCCGTTCCGGCCGACCGCAAGGTCGGCGGCGTCGAGGTTGTGGTGTGGCTGCGGCTGCGGGAATCTTTGGGGCACAGCGCCTATCAACTCGGCGTGCTGGAGCGGGCGCTGGAGCTCACCGCCGACTACGCGCGCACCCGCGAGCAGTTCGGTAAGCCGATCGGTGGCTTCCAGGCGGTGGCTCAGCGGCTGGCCGACGGGTACATCGACGTCAAGGGTCTGCGCCTCACCCTGTGGCAGGCAGCATGGCGCGTCTCGGAGGATCTCGCTGCCGATGTCGAGGTCGCCACGGCGAAGTTCTGGGCCTCCGATGCCGGCCACCGCGTCGCGCACACAGCGGTCCACGTGCACGGCGGCGTGGGTATCGACGAGGACCATCCGGTGCACCGCTACTTCCTGGCCGCCAAGCACGGCGAGTTCGCCTCGGGCAGCGCGACGGAGCAGCTGCGCCGCATCGGCCGCGAACTCGCCGACACACCTGCCTAGTATCTGGTCGTGAGCACGCCGGAGAGCGCAACGGTCACGCAGCTGCTGGCGGACCTGGCCGATGTTGAGGACCGGGGGCTGCATTTCGAGGGTTCGTTCACGCCGTGGCGTGAACATGTGGCCGAAAGCCGCCGCCTGGCATCGGTATTGCGCGCACGCTTGGACCCGTCGAAGCCGCCGCATGTCGGTGTGATCCTGGAGAACACCCCCGGGTTCGCGCGCCTTCTCTGCGCGGCCGCATTAGGTGGCCTGGTACTGGTGGGCTTGAATTCGACCCGGCGCGGATCGGCATTGCAGCGTGATGTCGAGCTCGCCGACTGCCAGTTCATCATCACCGACGAGTCCGAAACCGTTGTCGACCCACAACATCCGCTGATCGAAATCGCTGATGTGCGACCGGATGAACTGTTCATGCTCATCTTCACCTCGGGCACCAGCGGAGACCCCAAGGCCGTCCAGATCACACATGCCAAGGTGGCCTCGGCCGGGGTCATGCTGTCCTCGCGCTTTGGTCTCGGTCCCGCAGATGTCTGTTATCTCTCGATGCCGATGTTCCATTCCAATGCGGTGCTCGCGGGCTGGTCGGTGGCCGTCGCCGCCGGTGCGTCGATTGCGTTGCGCCGCAGGTTCTCCGCCTCGGGCTTCCTCGACGACATCCGCACATACGGGGCAACCTATGCCAACTATGTCGGCAAGCCGATGTCATACGTGCTGGCGACACCGGAACAGCCCGATGACGCCGAGAACCCCTTGAAGTTCATGTACGGCAACGAGGCGGCAGCCGGCGATACCGACCGATTCGCCAAGCGGTTCGGCGCCTTTGTGGTGGACGGATTCGGGTCGACCGAGGGCGGGGTGGCGCTGGGCTGGGCGCCGGGGACGCCGCCAGGTGCGATAGGCCCCCTGACTCCCGACGTTCAGATTCTGAATGTCCAGACAGGACAGCCTTGCCCCCCTGCGGTTTTCGACCAGAGCGGCAAGGTGGTCAATGCCGAGGAGGCCACCGGCGAGCTGGTGAATGTGACCGGCCCCGGACGGTTCACCGGCTATTACAAGAACGCAGAGGCCGATGCCGAGCGCATGGTCGAGGGTAAGTACCGCAGCGGCGACCTCGCCTATGCCGACGAAAGCGGGTTCGTGTACTTCGCCGGTCGCCTGGGCGATTGGCTGCGCGTCGACGGCGAGAACCTGGGCACCGCCCCCATCGAGCGCGTGCTACTGCGCCATCCGGATATCACCGAGGTTGCCATCTATGGCATTCCGGATCCCACCGTCGGAGACCGTGTCATGGCGGCCCTGATCGTACGCAACGGGTTCGAGGCATCGAAGCTGGGCGAGTTCCTCTCCGCGCAAGAGGATCTCGGGCCCAAACAGTGGCCGTCATTCGTCCGCATAAGCGCGGATCTCCCGCGTACCGCGACATTCAAGGTGATCAAGCGGCAGCTATCAGCCGAGGCGTTGGAAACCAGCGACCCACTGTGGCGGCTCTCAGGGAGCACCTACATTCAGCCCTGACGCCCAGTGTGCGGATCCGGTCGAAATCTCGCCAGTATTCGACACTATCCGCACACTCGAGAGACCGTCGGTGGTCGGTGCAAGGCTGCCATCATGGGGGACGTACCGTGGCCGTTCATCAGGGATGAGGCGCTCGCGAATCATCTGGTCACTGGGTACGCCCTCCGCGGATTCACCGCGCTGTACCCCGCCATATATGTGCCGGCGGGCGCCGAAGTCACACCGCGCAAGCGAGCCGAAGCGGCATGGCTATGGTCGAGGCGCCATGGCGTGCTCGCCGGTACATCAGCGGCGGCCATCCATGGCACAAAGTGGCTGCCACAGAACGATCCCGTCGAACTCATCCACACCAATCGTCGTGCTCCGTGGGGGATCTTGGTATGGAGCGACCGTCTGCTCCGCGACGAGCAGACGGTCATCGACGGACTACCCGTGACCACACCCGCACGCACCGCGTTCGACATCGGACGACGCAACGCGATCGACCTGGCAGTGGAACGTCTCGACGCCTTGATGAATGCCACCGGAACATCCGTCGCCGATATCGAAACCGTGATGGCACATCACCGAGGTGCCAGAGGCCTGACAAGGCTCGCGCATGTCCTCGACCTGGTCGACGGCGGCGCCGAGTCACCTTGGGAGACACGCACCAGACTCATCGTGGTGCGGGCAGGCTTCGCAGCTCCACAGACTCAACTCGTTGTACGTAACCGGTTCGGCGACTTCGTCGCGCGCCTCGACATGGGGTGGAAGGACCATAAAGTGGGTATCGAGTTCGACGGCGCCCAGCATTGGACGGACGCGGGTCAACGCTCCCGCGATATCGATCGTGCGAAGGAATTGGCGGACGAAGGATGGCGCATCGTTCGCGTGAGCTCCGACATGGTGCGCCACCGTGCGGGAACGATCGTCTCCAGGGTCGCTGAAGCATTCACTGCACTGGCCGCGTAGTCGAGTGTGCGGATCCGGTCGAAATCTCGCCGATATTCGACACTATCCGCACACTCGGCGGCCAGGAGAGCGGCGGGTAGAGCTAGCCGCGGATCTGGTTCAGCTTGTCGACAGTGCTCTCGAAACCGGCCACCAGGTCGGCCACGATCTCGGCGGTAGGCCGAATCTCGTTCATCCGCCCGACGATCTGCCCCGCGGGGAAGCAGACAGTCTCCGGGTCATGCGCACGATTCATCCGCTCGTGTGCCCCGCTGACCAGAATGTTCTGCAGCGGCATCGGCAGCGGCGTGGGTGCACCCTCGGCATCCCAGGCCTGAGTCCACTTGGTCTTCAGCAGTCGCGCGGGCTTTCCGGTGTAGATACGGGTGCGCACGGTGTCGCTGGAGGTCGCCTTCAACAGCGCCTGCTGCACCACGGAATCGCCACCAGCGGTGACGGTTCCAAGGTCATACTCGGCGGCGGTCAGCCAGATGGAGCCGGTCCACACACCCGAGGCACCGAGCGCCAGAGCTGCCGCGGCTTGTCTGCCGCTACCGATACCGCCGGCCGCCAGCACCGGGGCGCTGCCGTCGAGGGCATCCACGATCTCGGGCCAGAGCACCATGGATGCCACATCGCCAGTATGTCCACCGGCCTCATAGCCTTGGGCCACAACGATATCGACACCGTTCTCGACATGCCGTTTGGCGTGTTCGGCCTTACCCGCCAGCGCGGCGACCGGCACGCCGTGCTCGTGTGCCTGGTCGATCACATCCTTGGGCGGGGAGCCGAGCGCATTGGCGATCAGCTTGATCGGATGCTTGAGCGCGACCTCCACATGTGAGCGGGCCACCGAATGCAGCCAGCCCAGCACCCCCGCCGACTCACGTTCGCCCGGCAGTGGGGGTACGCCCAGGTCGGCAAGAGTCTTTTCGACGAAATCCTTGTGCCCCTGCGGAATCAGTTTGTCGATGTCTACCGCGGTGCCCTCGGTGGGCACCTTGGCCGGCATCACGATGTCGACACCGTAGGGCTTGCCGTCGGTGTTCTCATCCATCCAATTCAGAACGGCGTCCAACTCGTCGGGATCGTTGAAGCGGACACACCCCAGCACACCCATCCCGCCCGCGCGGGTGATGGCTGCGGCGACCTTCTCCGACGGCGTGAAACCGAATATCGGATAGCGGATTCCGAATCGCTCACAAAGGTCGGTATGCATGGCTCAGGCTCCCGTGTTGACGTGCTTGGTGTTCACGAGGTCCACCTTCTCGGTTTCCGAGACCTCTTTGGCCCAGCGGTAGTCGGCCTTGCCCGCAGGATTGCGCTTGACGGTGTCCACAATCCAGACGCTGCGCGGCACCTTGTATCCGGCAATCTCCTTGCGCGCATGGGTGTCCAGGTCTTCGAAAGTGAGCTCCACGCCGGGACGCACCGCGACGACAGCACCCACATGCTGACCCCACTTCTCGTCGGGCACACCGACGACAACCGCGTCGAACACGGCGGGGTGGCCCTTCAGGACGCTCTCGACTTCCTCAGGGAACACCTTCTCGCCGCCGGTGTTGATCGACACCGATCCACGACCCAGCATGGTGACGGTGCCGTCCGCTTCGACGGTCGCCCAGTCACCAGGGATCGCGTACCGTACACCGTTGAACGTCTTGAACGTCTCGGCGGTCTTCTTCTCGTCCTTGAAGTATCCGACCGGGATGTGCCCACTCTTGGCGATGAGACCCCGCACCCCGGAACCGGGCTGGATCGGATTGCCTTCCTCGTCGAGAACCGTTGTGGTGGAACTGATCTTCACGGTTGGGCCACCCGGATGCATCTGCCCCTTGGTAACGGTGGACAACCCGCCGGTACCGGTCTCGGAGGCGCCGATCGCATCGGTGATCACCCGGTTGGGCAGCAGCTCCAGGTACCGCTCCTTGACCGTCTGCGAGAACAGTGCGGCACTGCTGGCCAACACCCACAGCGAGGACAGATCGCGGGCGCGGCCCACCTCGGTATCCAACGCGTCGATCAGCGGTCGCCCGATCGCGTCGCCGGCGAAGAACAGCATGTTGATCTTGTGCTTCTCGATGAGTTCCCACACCTCTTCGGGGTTGAACTCGGGCGCGAGCACCGTGGTGCGCCCCTGGAACAGGGCCATGAAGGTCGCGGCCTGGGTGGCGCCGTGGATCATCGGGGGGATCGGGAAACCGATGAATGGAGCGGCCTCGGCTCCCTGCTTGGCCAGGTCCCACTCACCCTCGATGTACTCGCCGGTGACGTAGTTGATCCCGCCGAACAGCGAGCGGTAGATGTCCTCGTGCCGCCACATCACACCCTTGGGGAAGCCGGTGGTGCCGCCGGTGTAGATCAGGAAGATGTCGTCGGGGCTGCGCTCGGCGAAATCACGTTCCGGGGATCCCTGCGCCAGCGCATCTGCGAACGCGACGCCGCCGTACGAGTCAAACGACCCGTCCGCGCCATCTTCCACCACGATCGCGGTCTTGACGTTCGGGGTGCTCGGCAGGACGTTCGCGACCTTGTCCGCATACCGGCGCTCATGCACCAGGGCCGCCATATCGGAGTTCTCGAACAGGTAGTGCAGCTCGGCCTCGACGTATCGGTAATTCACGTTGACCGAGATCGCGCGGATCTTGACGATGGCCGTCAGCGCCACGACGATCTCGATGCCGTTGCGGCAGTACAGGCCGACCTTGTCGCCGGGGCCCACGCCCTGGCTCTGCAGATAGTGCCCCAGCCGGTTGGACTGCTCCTCAAGCTCTGCGTACGTCAGCTTTCGGTCACCGGAAATGATGGCAACACGATCGGGCATAGTGTCGATTGCATGCTCAATGAGGTCGGCAATGTTAAGGGCCATGTCCATAAATTAGAACGTGTTACATTTTTAGACAAGCCCCGGCCCAATGAAGGAGCCTCATGACGGACACAGTGACCGAACAGGACGCCCCGCACGCCCTGGTGGAACTCCGCGATCACGTCCTCATCGTGACGATGAATCGTCCGCACGCACGCAACGCCCTGTCCGGGGAAATGCTGGAAATCATGACGCAGGCCTGGGACCGCGTCGACAACGATCCCGACGTTCGCGTCTGCATCCTGACCGGCGCAGGCGGGTACTTCTGCGCCGGAGCGGACCTCAAGGCGATGAACAAGCGCGCCCCGGGCGACCAGTTCTCCGACGGCAGCTACGACCCGTCCGTCATCCCCGGTCTGCTCAAGGGCCGGCGCCTGACCAAGCCGCTGATCGCGGCCGTCGAGGGTCCCGCGATCGCCGGCGGCACCGAAATCCTGCAGGCCACCGATATCCGTGTCGCGGGTGAGAGCGCCAAATTCGGTGTCTCCGAGGTGAAGTGGAGCCTGTACCCGATGGGCGGGTCGGCCGTGCGCCTCCCCCGCCAGATCCCGTACACGGTCGCCTGCGACATCCTGCTCACCGGCCGGCACCTCAAGGCCCCGGAGGCCAAGGAAATCGGGCTCATCGGCCACGTCGTCCCCGACGGCCAGGCACTGGACAAGGCCCTGGAGCTCGCGAACATGATCGCCGCGAACGGACCCCTGGCGGTGCAAGCGGTCCTCAAGACCATCCGCGATTCTGAGGGCCTGCACGAGAACGAGGCCTTCAAGGCTGACACCAAGGTCGGCATCGGGGTCTTCACCAGTAACGACGCCAAGGAAGGCCCCCGCGCCTTCGCCGAGAAGCGCGCCCCCAACTTCACCGGTACCTAGACCGGCCCACATAGTGTGGGCGGCGTGACGCCCATGTTCCCGCTGCAGTCGGTACTGCTGCCGGGTGAGCCCCTGCCGCTGCGTATCTTCGAGCCGCGCTACGTCGCCTTGGTCCGGGACGTGATGGCCGCCGACCGTACCTTCGGCACCGTTCTGATCGCCCGCGGCAGAGAGGTGGGTGGCGGAGACGTCCGCCACGACGTCGGCACCGCGGTCCGCGTCCTGGACTGCGAGTCCCTCGGCGCGGAGCGCTTCGCGTTGCGTTGTGAGGGCGCGCATCGAATCCGCATCAACCGGTGGCTCGACGACGATCCGTATCCGCGTGCCGAGACCGAACCGTGGCCCGACGAACTCGATGAGCGGGTGCTGCCGTTGAGCGCCCTCAACGAGGTGCAGGCACGTATCGAGAACCTGCTGCGCCGGGTCGCGACCGCACAACAGGTGCGCCTGCCCCGCCGGTGGTCCATCGCCACCGGGCTACCCAGCGGCGCCGAAAAACGGCTGTACGCGTTGGCATCTCGAGTACCGATGGGTCAGGCCGATCGGCACGCCGTGCTGGCAGCACCGACATTGGAGACGCGGTTTCACGCACTGAACGAGGCCGTCGACACCGTCACCGCGATGCTCGACTTCCGCGAGGTTTAGGTCAGCGCCGCCAGCTGTTTGACGTGCGCGACACTGCGGCAACCGACCACCAGCATGGTGACCCCCGCGGCCTCCCAGGTCTTGATCTGCTCACGTACCTCTGCCTCGGTTCCGACGATGGTGGTGTCGAGCACCAACTCGTCCGGAATCACTTCGGCCGCCTTGTCCTTGCGGTTGGTGCGGAACAGCTCGGTGACCTCATCAACCACCTCGCCGTAGCCCATGCGCCGATACACCTCCGCGTGGAAGTTGAGTTCGACTGCGCCCATGCCCCCGATATACAAGGCGGAGAACGGCTTCAGCTGGTCGAGCACCGAGCGGCGGTCGTCGGTGACGATCACCTGCGCGGTGGCGGCGATCTCGAAGTCCTTGCGGCTGCGCCGGGCACCGGGACGCGAGAAGCCCTCGTCGAGCCATTCGTTGTACATGCCGGCGAGCCGCGGCGCATAGAACATGGGCAGCCAGCCATCGGCGATCTCAGCGGTCAACGCCACATTCTTCGGGCCCTCGGCCCCGAGGAAGATGGGGATATCGGCGCGCAGCGGGTGCACGATCGGCTTGAGCGGCTTGCCCAGCCCGGTGGCCTTGTCCCCGGTCAGCGGCAGCGGATAGTGCGGGCCGTCGCTGCGTACGGGCGCCTCGCGCGCCAATACCTGCCTGATGATGTCGATGTACTCGCGGGTGCGGGCCAGAGGTTTGGGGAATGGTTGTCCGTACCAGCCCTCCACCACCTGCGGCCCGGACACGCCCAGCCCCAGGATATGGCGGCCACCGGAGAGGTGATCCAGCGTCAGGGCCGCCATGGCACAGGCCGTGGGTGTTCGCGCCGAGAGCTGAATCACCGAGGTACCCAACCTGATTCGGCTGGTGTCCGATCCCCACCAGGCCAGCGGGGTGTACGCGTCGGAACCCCAGGCCTCAGCCGTGAAGACGGCGTCGAATCCGCCCTCCTCGGCGGCGGCCACCAGTTCGGGCGCGTTCTCCGGCGGGGAGGCCGACCAGTACCCCAGCTGCAATCCGAATTTCATGGCCCGACTGTAACCGGCGGGATATGCCGCGACCACCACCCTTGCGAAAAAAACTAGAACTTGTTCTACTCGGAGGTGTGACAGTCAGCCAAAGCAGCACAACCGGGCAATTGCCCCTCCTGACGGCACCCCTCGAACTGTCTTTTGATTACACCCGTTCGGTGGGACCGACCCTCTCCAAGTTCTTCACCGCCCTGCGCGATCGGCAGATCGTCGGCACCCGCGGCAGCGACGGCCGGGTTCACGTACCGGCGGCCGAGTACGACCCGGTGACCTACGCACCCCTGACCGAGGTGGTGCCGGTGTCGAGTGTCGGCACGGTCCAGTCGTGGTCCTGGCAGCCCGAGCCGCTCGAGGGCCAGCCGCTGGCCAAACCGTTCGCCTGGGCACTCATCAAGCTCGACGGTGCCGACACCGCGCTGCTGCACGCCGTCGACGCAGGGGATGCGGGCTCTGCCGGTATCGAGACCGGTGCCCGCGTGCACGCGGTATGGGCCGATGAGACCGTCGGCGCGATCACCGACATCGCCTACTTCGCGCTCGGAGACCGTCCGGTCGACGTGCCCGCGCCTGCACCGGATCAGGAGCCGGTGACCATGCAGGTCACCCCCATCCGGCTGGAAGTTCAGCACATCACCTCACCGGAGGAGAGCGCCTATCTGCGCGCGCTGGCCGAGGGCAAGCTGCTCGGCGGCCGCACCGGCGCCGGTGGACGCGTGTACTTCCCGGCGCGTGGGGCCGATCCGCTGACCGGTGAGCCCACCTCGGACCTGGTGGAAGTGGCCGACAAGGGCGTCGTCACCACCTTCGCGATCATCAACATCCCCTTCCCCGGGCAGCGCATCAAGCCGCCGTATGTGGCCGCATATGTGTTGCTCGACGGTGCCGATATTCCGTTCCTGCACCTCGTCTACGACATCGATCCGGCGGATGTCCGCATGGGTATGCGAGTCGAGGCCGTGTGGAAGCCCAAGGAGGAGTGGGGATACGGGATCGACAACATCCAGTACTTCCGCCCCACCGGTGAGCCCGACGCCGACTACGAGACCTACAAGGACCGGATCTGATGAGTTCCGCTGCCCCCGCAGTAGCAGTTGTGGGCTTCGCCCACTCCCCTCACGTACGCAGCACCGAGGGCACCACCAACGGTGTCGAGATGCTGGTGCCCTGTTTCCGGGAGATCTACGCCGACCTCGGAATCACCAAGTCCGATATCGGCTTCTGGTGCTCGGGATCATCCGATTACCTGGCCGGTCGTGCCTTCTCGTTCATCTCGGCGATCGACTCGATCGGTGCGGTGCCGCCCATCAACGAGTCTCATGTGGAGATGGACGCGGCGTGGGCGCTGTACGAGGCCTACATCAAGATCCTCACCGGGCAGGTGGAGACCGCACTCGTCTACGGATTCGGGAAGTCCTCCGCCGGCACCCTACGCAGAGCCCTTGCCCTGCAGACCGATCCGTATACCGTCGCCCCGCTATGGCCCGATTCGGTGTCGTTGGCGGCGCTGCAGGCGCGGATCGGCCTGGATTCGGGGAAGTGGACCAAGGAGCAGATGGCACAGGTTGCCCTCGACGCCCTCGGCCGCGCCCAGCGCGTGGATTCCGAGGCCCCGGCCTCGAGCGTCGACGAGCTGCTGGCGCGCGAGTACTTCGCCGATCCCCTGCACAAGCACGACATCGCCCCGATATCCGATGGCGCCTCGATCATGGTGCTGGCCTCTGGTGACCGCGCCCGCGAGCTACGCGAAAACCCGGCGTGGATTACCGGATTCGAACATCGGATCGAGACGCCGATACTCGGTGCCCGAGATCTGACCACCTCGCCGTCCACGGCTGCCTCCGCGGCCGCCGCGACCGGCGGCGACCCCGGCTCCATCGAGGTGGCCGAGTTGTACGCACCGTTCAGCCATCAGCAGCTGATCCTCGCCGAAGCCATTGGCCTCAAGGACTCCACGACCGTCAACCCCTCGGGCGGCACCCTGGTAGCCAACCCAATGTTCTCGGCCGGGCTGGAGCGGATCGGCTTTGCCGCACAACATATCTGGAATGGTTCGGCAGGAAGGGTGCTGGCCCACGCGACCAGCGGGCCCGTACTTCAGCAGAACCTCGTCGCGGTGCTGGAGGGTAAGTAATCGTGGGTGCATCAAAAAACCTCGCTGCTGTGATCGGCACCGGGCAGACCAAGTACGTGGCCAAGCGCCAGGACGTCTCCATGAATGGCCTTGTCCGCGAAGCGATTGACCGGGCAATGACCGATGCGGGTGTCGGCTGGGACGATATCGACGCCGTCGTCGTGGGTAAGGCCCCCGACTTCTTCGAGGGCGTCATGATGCCCGAGCTCTTCATGGCGGACGCGATCGGCGCGACCGGAAAGCCCATGATCCGGGTACACACCGCCGGTTCGGTCGGCGGCTCCACCGGCGTGGTCGCGGCCAGCCTGGTGCAGTCGGGCAAGTACCGCCGTGTGCTGGCACTGGCCTGGGAGAAGCAATCGGAGTCGAATGCCATGTGGGCGTTGTCGATTCCGGTGCCCTTCTCGGTGCCCGTGGGCGCGGGTGCGGGCGGCTACTTCGCCCCACATGTGCGCGCATACATCGAACGCTCCAAGGCTCCGCTGGACACCGGAGCGATCGTCGCGGTCAAGGACCGGCTCAACGCGGCGAAGAACCCACTGGCGCACCTTCACCAGCCGGATATCACCGTCGAGAAGGTGATGGCCTCTCCGATGTTGTGGGACCCGATCCGCTTCGACGAGACCTGCCCGTCCTCGGACGGCGCATGCGCAATCGTGGTGGGAGACGAAGAAACCGCCGATCGCCGTATCGCCGACGGCCATACGGTCGCGTGGGTGCATGCCACCGCGCTGCGCACCGAGCCGCTCGACTACACCGGGCGCGACCGGGTGAATCCGCAGGCAGGACGCGACGCCGCGGCGGCATTGTGGCGTGACGCGGGAATCGCCAGCCCGATCGACGAAATCGACGCCGCAGAGATCTACGTGCCGTTCTCGTGGTTCGAGCCGATGTGGCTGGAGAACCTGGGATTCGCGGCCGAGGGTGAGGGCTGGAAACTGACACAGGCCGGCGAGACCGCCATTGGTGGCCGGATCCCCGTCAACGCCTCCGGCGGCGTGCTCTCCTCGAATCCGATTGGGGCCTCGGGCCTCATCCGGTTCGCGGAGGCCGCCATCCAGGTGATGGGTAAGGCCGGCGATCATCAGGTACCGGACGCCAAGAAGGCGCTGGGCCACGCGTATGGCGGCGGTTCGCAGTACTACTCGATGTGGGTCGTGGGAAGCGAAAAGCCCGCAGGGAATGGGAGTAAGGCATGAGCCTCGCAGATGAAGCGGGCAAGCGTTCCCGCGCAGCCGTCGAAGCCCGCGACAAGCAGGCCTGGGTCGACAACTTCGCCGACGACGGCGTAGTGCAGGATCCGGTGGGTCCGTCGCCGTTCGATCCCGAGGGCAAGGGGCATCGCGGCAAGCAGGCCATTGCGGCTTTCTGGGACAACATCATCGCGCCCACCGAGAACCTGGATTTCATCTTCGACGCCACCTACGACTGCGGCACACATCAGGCCAACGTGGGCCGGATCGTCACCACGATGAACGGTTACCAGATGACGGCCGAGGGTGTGTTCACCTACGAGGCCAATGACGAGGGCAAGCTCGTCGTGTTGCGTGCGTACTGGGAGTTCGACAAGGTGGCGGGGACCGCCAAGAAGGTCTGACTCCGCCGCACCACATAAAGACCCCCGCGCTCGCAGCGACGGGGGCCTTTATGTCTTCGCGCTAAGAGGCCTGGCGACCGGCGCTGATCATCTCCTCGCGCGGTACCACTTTGATGCGTTCGCGGCCCTGCTCCTCGCCGAGGGCTACCTCGTGAGCATCGAGCCGTTCCCACTCCTCCCACGTGGTGTAGTCAATCCCGCTTCCCCGTAGATGCGCGAAAACCGCATCGGGGTCGGAGATTTCGGCGGGTTGAATACCCGGGAGGTCTGCAAGCAGGCTGGAAATCGTCTCGGCTGCATCGGATTTGGTGTGTCCGATCAATCCCACGGGCCCGCGCTTGACCCAGCCCGTGACGTAGGTCGATTCGACCGGGATTCCGTCGATATCGAGCACCCGCCCGGCGTCGTGCGGGACAACCCCGGCGTGGTGGTCGAACGGCAGATCCGCCAGGTGCGAGGAGATGTAGCCGACCGCGCGGTAGACCGCCTGCACCGGCCAGTCGGTGTATTCGCCTGTTCCCCTGACAGTTCCGTCGCCGATGAGCTCGGTGCGCTCGGTGCGCAGGGCTTCGACCCGATCTATCCCCAGCACGGCCGCCGGCGACTGGCACAGGTGGATGTGGATGCGATGCGGCGCGCCGGTGGGCTCGGTGTCCAGGTACTTCATCATGGTGTCGACGACGAGCTTGGTGGCCTTACTGGAATTGATAGCTTGCTGGCTGCCCTCGTCGATCTCAAATCCCTCTGGGTGCACGATGACATCCACACTCGGCGAGTGGGACAGCTCGCGAAACTCCATGGGGCTGAACTTGATCTGCGCCGGACCGCGCCGCGCGAAGACGTGTACGTCGGTGGCCTGGTTGAGCGCCAGGCCCTGATAGACGTTGTCGGGGATCTCGGTGCTGAGCTGTTCGTCGGCAGGCTTGGCCAGCATGCGCGCGATATCCAGGGCCACATTCCCGGCTCCCAGCACCGCGACGCTCTTGGCCGTCAGCGGCCAGTCCCGCGGTACATCGGGGTGACCGTCGTACCAGGAGACGAAGTCGGCGGCGCCATAGCTTTCCGGAAGGTCGATACCGGGGATGTCGAGGTCACGGTCGGCGCGCGCGCCGGTCGAGAAGATCACCGCGTCGTAGAAGCGCCGCAGATCCGAGAGCTTGATGTCGGTGCCGTAGTGGACATTGCCGATGAACCGGATCTCGTCGCGCGAGAGCACCCGGCGCAGCGCCTTGATGATCTCCTTGATGCGGGGATGATCGGGAGCCACGCCGTAACGCACCAAGCCATAGGGCGCGGGCAGTCGATCGAACACATCGACCTGCGCCTGCTCGTACTCCTTGGTGAGGATATCGGCGGCGTAGATACCGGCCGGACCTGCGCCGATAACCGCGACTCGGATCTTCCTCATGCCATCCCCTTTGATTCGGACATCGATTAGGTAAGGCAAGCCTAAAAAGAATTCCGAAGAAAGTGGCACGCACGTCCAGAGATCCTGGTCACACTCCCGATCGCATCTCAGTAGCCTGAACGCGTGCTCATCGCGCTCATCCTCATCGTCGCCGCAGTTCCGCTCGCCCTATTCGCACTGCTTGTAGTCGGTATCCGGATGCAGATCCCCGCGATACTCAACGCGGTCCGCCGGTTCAATCGCGCCGTGACCAACCCCAGAGTGATGACAACCGCCGGTACCGCATCCACATCAACAGCAGTCATCCACCACACCGGCAGGAACAGCGGACGTGCCTACGAGACCCCCGTCGAGGCCTTCGACACGCACGAGAACACCGTGCTCATTCTCTTGCCGTACGGCGCGAACGCCGACTGGGTTCGCAATGTCATCGCACGGGGCGGGGCCGAACTGGTCCGGGCCGGGGAAACTCTGCGCCTTACCGACCCACGCGTGGTCCGCACCGCCGAAGTGCGTACCCAGCTGCCCGCCAAGGAACTGCGGATGCAGCGGGTATTCAACGTGCCCGACTGCCTGCAGCTGAGCAGGCCGTAGCGGTTACGTGTCCAAACCGTCCAGGTAGCGCTTCCCCAGCGCCTGGTAGGCGGCGGGAACGCCCTTGGTGAGGAACTCCGCAGGGGTGCCCGCGACGGGCCCCTTGACCTTGGCGGGCGAGCCCATCACCAGCACGTCCTCGGGGATTTGGCTGCCGCCGAGTACCAACGAACCCGCGGCCACCATGCTGCGCGAGCCGATGGAGGCGCCGTCGAGCACCGTCGCGTGATTTCCGATCAGGGCGCCGTCACCCACGGTGCAGCTGTGCACCAGGCACATGTGCGCCACCGTGGCTCCCTCACCGATATCGACCGGCATCCCCGGATCGCTGTGCAGCACCGACCCGTCCTGGATGTTGGCGCCCGCCCGGATCACAATCGGCGCGTAATCGGCGCGGATGACCGTGTTGAACCAGATCGAAGCGCCGGCTTCCACCGTGACATCCCCGATGAGACAGGCGGTCGGCGCGACGAACGCCTCAGGGTGGACGCTCGGGCTTTTTCCGTCGAGTGAGTACAAAGGCATGCGCAGACCCTAGCCAAGGGCCTTATTTGCGCTTGTGGCAGGCACATTTCTTGCGCCCCGGGGGGCCAAAACTGTAACATGTTCTAGTTGAAGATGGTCGCCACAGCGACCAGCATCGAAACACTGGAGGCAGCCCCGCCATGAGCACAGATACCGCAGGAATCGGCGTTCGCGAGATCGACGTCGGCGAGCTTCCCACGCGCTATGCCCGTGGTTGGCACTGCCTGGGCGTCGCAGAATCGTTCAGGGACGGAGAGCCGCACGCCATCGACGCGTTCGGTACCAAGCTGGTCGTATTCGCCGACACTCAGGGCGATATCAAGGTCCTCGACGGATACTGCCGTCACATGGGCGGCGACCTCTCCCAGGGCACCATCAAGGGCGACAACGTCGCCTGCCCGTTCCACGACTGGCGCTGGGGCGGCGACGGCAAGTGCAAGCTGGTGCCCTACGCCAAGCGCACCCCCAAGCTGGCCCGCACCCGCAGCTGGACTACCGACGTCAAGAGCGGCCTCCTCTTCGTCTGGCATGACGCCGAGGGCAACGGCCCGACGGATGATGTTGAGATTCCGGAAGTTCCGGAGTTCGCCGACGACGGCTGGACCACCTGGGACTGGAACACCATCGTCATCGAAGGTTCCAACTGCCGCGAAATCGTGGACAACGTCACCGACATGGCGCACTTCTACTACATCCACTTCGGATTCCCGACGTTCTTCAAGAATGTCTTCGAGGGGCACATCGCCTCGCAGTACCTGCGCACCGTCGGCCGCCCCGACGTGCAGCTCGGTGGTTCCTCGCAATACACCGGCGAGCAGATACTCGATTCGGAGGCGTCCTACTTCGGGCCTTCTTTCATGATCAACTGGCTGCACAACAACTATGGCGGCTACAAGGCCGAGTCGATCCTGATCAACTGCCACTACCCGATCGACCAGAATTCCTTCGTGCTGCAGTACGGCGTCATCGTGCAGAAGCCCGAGGGCATGGACGAGAAGATGACGGGCAAGCTCTCGCGCGCCATGACCAAGGGTGTGGGACAAGGCTTCCTGCAGGATGTAGAGATCTGGAAGAACAAGACCCGTATCGACAACCCGCTGCTGGTCGAGGAGGACGGCGCCGTCTACCAGATGCGCCGGTGGTACTCGCAGTTCTACGTCAACAAGGCCGACGTCACGGCGGAGATGACCGACCGCTTCGAGCTTGAGATCGACACCACCAAGGCCAACGAGTTCTGGCATGGTGAGGTCGACGAAAACCTGAAGCGGCAAGCGGACGAAAAGGCTTCCGCAGAAGCTCAAGCCCAGGCCGAAGCTCCCGCCGAGGCGACGCAAAGCTAGTGCCATGACCGAAGTTTCAGCATCGACTGAGGCCAACACCAGCCCACCTTCCGTGGAGGAGCTGGCTCAGTCGATGCTGGCTTTGCACGGCGCCCATGGGGAAGACGAGGCTCACGAATCCGCTGGATCAGGCAGGCCGAACGGCCAGTGGTCGAAGGCTCCTGCATTCGAACACAATCCGGTGCAGGCCGCGCTTCTGCACGAGGCGACCGAGAGCGACAAACAGCGGTATCTGACCTCCGGCCTGCAGGAGGTCGACTGCCGGTTCTGCCACGGCTCGGTCATGGTCAAGAAGCTGGGCATCAATCACACTGCCGTGCAATGGAATACCGAAGCAGCCGGACGTTGCGCCTACTTCGCGCAGATGCGCGAGGAAGGCACGAACACCGCGCGGGTGCGCGGGTGCCCCCGGCTATCCGACAGCATCGCGCATGCCGTAGCCGAGGGGTGCCTCGACCCGATCTGCACGGCGCCCCCACCCGGGGACGGCTGAGCTAGAGCTCCAGCAGCACGGTCACCGGGCCGTCATTGATCAGTTCAACGCTCATATGTGCCCCGAACACACCGGCTTCCACATGCGCGCCGAGGCCGCGCAGGGCATTCGCGAATGCCGTCACGATGGGTTCGGCGACGCTTCCGGGTGCCGCCGCGTTCCATGCCGGACGGCGTCCCTTTTTCGTGTTGGCGTACAACGTGAATTGACTGACCACCAGTATCGGAGCACCCAGGTCCGCAGCGGATTTCTCGTCATCTAGGATGCGCAACTGCCACAGCTTCTCCGCGAGCTGCGAGGCCTTGTCCGCATCGTCATCGTGGGTGACGCCCACCAACGCGAGCAGCCCCTGACCTTCGGGGCGGATCGCACCGACCACTTCCCCGTCGACGGACACGGTTGCCGAAGTGACCCGCTGCACCAGAACACGCACGCTACGACCCTATCAGCGCTGCCAGTTTTTCCGCCTGTGCTCGAATCTCCACGAATGCCGTTGTTTCCCAGAGATTTCCACGCCGCAGTGGCCCTATTGCCCACATCGACACCACCCCAGGCAGCAGCCTTCCATCGGTATCGGTATCCAACCCGAGGTTCAGTGGGCCGGGTCGCGCCAGGCCGTCGGCAAGGAGTTGGCTCCACAACGGATCGGCACCGGCGGTGAGATCGTATTGCGGCCCGGTGCAATTGATCACTGCGCGCACGTGGAGAACCTGCCCTGTCGACAACGTCACGGCGACCCCGGAACCCGACGCAACAACGTCCTGCAGTTCCGCACGATGAACACGCAACGCACCGTCTGCGGTATCCCCGTCGATCTGAGCAGCAGTGCGCGGCGCCATCCGATGGCGGTGAATGTCCCACAGCCTGCGATATTTTCGCAGGAAACACTCGCGTTCACCCATACTCATACCCGCCCACAACGCTCCGGCGTGGGGGCGCAGCGCATCCACGGCCGCACACATGTCGGCGCCCTCGGATATCACGTCCCGGACGTAACGCACGGCCTGCTCCAGTACGTCGCCGCGCTCAGCAACGAACGCTGGAGCCCGCGCCGGAGGGTGTGGATCCAGTCGATGTGCTCGCGGGAGCAGCCCACCACGGGATATCGCATGCAGGATTCGGCCCGGCCGTCGCAGCGTGCAGGCCAGGTCGGCCATCGTCAGACCGGTTCCGACCAGAAGCAGGTCGCCGTCCTCGGGAAGGTTGTCGAGCACGCCTGCGCGCCACGGATCACTCACAAAGAGCGCACTGCGCCGCAACCAGTCTGGCGCCCAGGAGGTTCCGGGGGTATTCGGCCCGGCCGCCAGCACCACGGTGTCGGCGTGCACCTCGTCGCCATTGCATAAAGCAACCGAGAGCCCGCCGGTGTGCCGAGCCACCGCGACGGCGCGGTGATGGACCCGAGTCACGCGATCACCGCGTGCTCCTTCGAATGCACTGGAGAGGTAACGTCCGAACAGTTCTCGCGGAGCGAAATCCTCGGGGCTCGCCTCTGGTACGCCGTTTTCGGCAAGCCAGGCCACGAAATCTGCCGGCTCGGCGGCAGTGACACTGAGCTTGCCCGCCGGAACGTTGAGAAGGTGACGCGGATCCGTAGTGCGGTAGGGCACTCCCGGCCCGGTCCTCCTATCGGGATCGATCAGTGTCAGATGTAGCGTCCCGGTGGCTGCGTGCCGCAGTAGATGCAGGGCGACAAGCGTTCCCGCCGCGCCGGCGCCCACTACGGCGATACGGGTCACAGCCCCGCGAAGCGCTCCATCACTGCTTCCTTACTCAGCCCATAGTCGGCGAGCGAGTAGACATGCTTGGGTGCGCGCGGGCCCTTTTGACTCTCGTCGTTCATCTTCTGCATCTCCACCAGAGCGGACGCCGACAGCTCCAATCCAAAGTGCCGGTAGATGGACTCAACGGTGCCGATCGGATCGGAGATGAAGTCGAAGTAGTCGACATCGCAGAATTGCGCCTCGTCGTACTTGGTGCGCGCGGACTTGAACGACTCCAGACCACGAGCCCAGGTATCCAGCTGATCGGCGCCGAGGGTGGCACCGACAAAGGTCTGCGACCAACCCGCCGTCGCATGCTCGTTGAGCGAGCAGACCGAGGCAATGATGGTCTCGGCGGGGCGATGTGTCTGGATGACCAAGGCATCGGGGTACACCTCCATGAGCGCATCAAGGGCGAAAAGATGACTCGGATTCTTAAGCACCCAACGCTTTTCGATGTCATTGAGACCGATCAGCTGCAAGTTGGCCTTATAGCGGCGGTAGGCCGGGGTCCAGTCCTGCTGCGACAACCACTGCGCGTAGGAGGGCACGTGCGCAAGACATTCATACGAAACCGAGTGCACCGACTGCCGCAGAAGCTGCCAGCATTCCTCGACCTCGGTGGCCGACATGTAATGCAGGCCCATAAATTCCGGGTTCTCCACGTGATGCTTGGAGAACTGCGCCTCCAGCTGTTGGTACACCGGATTGGAATCCCAGGTATCGCGCGCTGGTCGAGGCTGTGGGAAGTCGGCCAGCCACATCTCCAGCCCCTGATGCATCGGATCGGCGTTCAGGAGGCGGTGCAGCGCGGTGGTGCCCGTGCGCGGTAGTCCGGTGACAAAGATCGGCCGATCGATGGCGACCTGCGCATGGTCGGGGTGCGCCTTGAAGGCCGCTTCGCTGAGCAACCGTGCGCCCAGCGCACCACGCAGGAACACCCGAGACATCTTGGAGCCCAACGGGGTCAGCCCGGCTTCGCTGTGATAGGAGTCGAGCAGCACCCCGAGCGCTTCACGGTAGTTGTCGACGGACCCGTCCCCGAAGTCGTCCAGTCCGATCAGCCGGGTGGCCGACTCGTGCAGGTCGTCGACGGTGCCGACGCTGGTGCGCTCGGTGTTTGATTCCAGACTCATGTGGATTCTCCTTATGGCTAAGCGTGGAACTCGCCGCAGTTGACATCGAGGGCCTGGCCGGTGATCCCGCTCGCCAGGTTGGACGCAAGGAACAGCACGGCATTGGCCACCTCATCGGTGGTTGGTAGCCGTTTGAGATCGGAATTCGCGGCCGTGTATTCGTAGATCTGCTCGACGGTGCCGCCGTACTTCTTGGCCTGATGCTCGAAGTAGCCCTTGAGGTTCTCACCCCACATGTATCCGGGTACCACCGAGTTCACCCGAATTCCCTGTGGCCCCAATTCTGTGGCCAACGATTGAGACATGGCCAGCAGCGCGGACTTGGCGATCTTGTAACTGCCGTAACGAATCTGCGAGTGCCGGATGACCATCGAGTTGATGTTGACCACCGCTCCGTTCGATTGGGCGAGCGCACCCGCAAAGCTCTGCGTAAGCATCAGCGTGCCGACCACCGTGAGTTCGACGCTATCGCGAATATGCTGATAGTCCGTCTTCTCCAGAGACTTCATCGAGGGAATGCTAAAGGCGTTGTTGACAAGGACGTCGATGCTTCCGAAGGTTTCGGTGGCACGTTCGACGAGGTTGGCGACGCTGGCCTCATCGGTGATATCCGTGGCCACCGCAAGGGCTTTGCGCCCGGTCGCGGTGATCTGTTCGGCCACCTCGTCGAGGCGCGATTGGGTGCGTGCCGCGAGGACGACATCGGCACCGGACGCGGCGAACTTGGTGGCCAGTGTGCCGCCCAGTCCCGGGCCGATACCGGACACCACGACGACCTTGCCGCCAAAATCGAGGAGACTCATCAGCCCAACATCCTTGCCCCGATGGCGGTCTGGCGCTCGGCGATGCGACTGCGCCAGCCCTCCGCGCTGATCTGATTCAGCGCGTAATGCGGCAGTTTCGCGGGGACATCACCGATCGCGACCACCTCGACCGTCGGACCGTCGGCGGCCGTAAGGGGGCGATCGGCCCGCTGCCACCGGAACTGGAGGTATGCACGGCGATGCCCCAGTGTCTCAATCCAGTTGGTGATACCGGGATTGGCATTACTCACCACCATCCGGATGTTGCCATCCGGGTCAACCTGAGCCTGACTGGAGTTCAGCGAGGTCTGATGGTTGATGTAGTCGAGCGAGATGTACCACAGGCTTCCGAGCTGAAAACCCTGATACGGCGCCTCGGATTTGGGGACGGTGATGATCATCGCCTGGTCGTCGGCCAGGTCATAGTGTCCCACCGAGGAGAACTGGGTGGCCAGACCACCGGGCGTGAGTCGCGGCTCCGTCATGGTGTTGACGGGCAGATTGTCGTAGAACCATTTGGGGAATTGCAGCCACGTCTTGACTCGGTTCACCAGCTGCTTACCCGCACTGGCGTAACGTTTTTCAATCTGCTCCTTGGTCAGCGGAGTCGGTGCGGTGCCCGCGGTGTCCACCCGTGCGATGGCGAGGGTGCCGCGCTGTGCACGCCAGTCGCTGTACACCTCACGCATGACCAGCTGTGCAGGTCCCGGTCCGAGGGTGAAGTAGTTGGGCCGCGACTCACTTGCCGGTCCGGGGCCGAAACGGACTTCGAAGCTGCCGTCGCTCTCGATATGGATTTCGCGATCGTCGAAGGCGATGGCGCTTCCCGGCACGTTCTTGTCGGTGTACTCACCGCCGCCGAGCACCTGAAAGCTCAAATCCGCAGTGGTGCCGCGCGTTCCGGTGACCACATACTCGAACTCGCCGTTGACCCGCGCGCCGAAGTAGAGGGTGTCGGGGTTGTCCAATCCCATTTTCGTGAATGGCCCCGTGCCGGAGAGAAGAAATGGGTGATCGCGGTCGGTGTGAAACGCCATGTGCGTACAGGCCGCAATCCCCTGCGCCAGATACTGAAGCCCCTCGAGCAGGTCGGCCTCGGTGTCGATATGGGGTGCGGCGACAATCAGCTCCTCGGCTTCCGCGATCGCGGCGGTGAATGCCTCGCTGTACATGGCGCTCCTGACTGGTACAAATGTGTACCGCAGTGGTAGAATCCCTCCAGACATTAGAGCGCCCTGCCAGGTACGTCAAGAATGTCTGGATCTACGCAGGGGCACAGGAGGTTTCGCCGGTGGTCGAGGAACGGGACAACGGGGCAGGCAGGACGTCGCCCCCTACCGAACGCGTGATGGCCGTACTCGATTTCCTGGCACGGCACCGCACCGAGCGCTTCGGACTTTCCGAATTAGCGCGCCGGTTGGGACTGAGCAAGCCCACCTGCCTGGGCATCGTGACGACCCTGGCCGAGTCGGGGTATCTCATCCGGGATGACCGCGACAAGACGTACAGCCTGGGCCCTGCGCTCATCCGTGTCGGCAGAGCCGCCCAGGAATCGCTGCGCGCCAAGCCGGCGAGCCGCGATCAATTACTCACGCTTACTAGAGAATTCGGGCACACCGCGGCATTGTCTGCCGTCGTCAGCGATCGGGTCACGGTGCTGGAGGTGGTCAGCGACCCCGACCATCCGGTCCGGGTCGAGGTAGGCCAGAGTTATCCGTTCACTCCACCGGTGGGCCTGATGTTCGTGCTCTGGGACACCGACGAAACCATCGCCTCCTGGCTGGGCAAGGATCCGACCGCGCCCGGCCGTACCGCAGATGACCGGCTGCGCAAGGTAATCCAGGAGTGCCGTGCCGACGGCTATCTGGTCGAACTGCTGACCCCCGCCGGACGTCAGCTGTACTCACTCATGGCCGGAGTGCCCGGTGACATCCCCAACGAGTTGCGCGCCCTCCTCGGCGAGATCGTGTCGGGAATCGGCGAACGGGTCTACCTGCGCAGCGAGAACTACACCGTCGGTTCGGGGGCGAAAGTACGCCACCGGGTAAACGTGATGTCGGCACCGGTCTACGACCACAACGGCAAGCAGGCAATGGTCGCGAGCCTCTACATCGGCGACGACCTCACCGACGCCGAGATCACCGTGCGCGCCAAAGCTCTGGTACACACCGCGGACGGAATCACCGAACACATCGGCGGCACCAAGCCCGCCTAGCTCCACCGTTCCTCATCGTCTTCCCCCTCCGCCGAGTGTGCGCGACACCGCGCCCACTCGACGGTTTTGTCACCGCATCCCATTGACACCCAACGAGAACACGTTCTAATCTGGGCTGGACCGAATACGAACCGATACGGTACATATTTGGACCGAAATGGAGTAATCGCATGCCGGCATCGCCCGATATTCTTCGCCACAGAGGCTCACCACCCGCCGAGTCGTACGAGTTATCGCACTTGAGCGCGCTGGAAGCCGAGGCCGTCTACATCTTCCGCGAAGTTGCAGCGACCTTTGAAAGGCCCGTGCTGCTCTTCTCCGGCGGCAAGGATTCCGTGGTCATGCTCCACGTCGCGGCCAAGGCGTTCTGGCCATCGCCGCCGCCCTTCCCCGTCATGCACATCGATACCGGGCACAACTTCGACGAGGTCATCGCTTTCCGCGACGAGACGGTTGGCCGCTACAACCTGCGGCTGGAAATCGGCAGTGTGCAGGACGACATCGACTCGGGTGCCGTCGTCGAGGAGACCGGACCGGGCGCCACGCGTAACCGCCTGCAGACCGCGACCTTGTTGCGCAGCATCAACGAGCACCGCTTCGATGCCGTGTTCGGCGGCGCGCGCCGCGACGAGGAGAAGGCCCGCGCCAAGGAGCGGGTGTTCAGCTTCCGTGACGAGTTCGGCCAATGGGATCCACGCGCCCAGCGCCCGGAACTCTGGAACATCTACAACGGTCGCCACCGCAAGGGTGAACACATCCGGGTGTTCCCGCTGTCCAACTGGACCGAGCTGGATATCTGGCAGTACATCGAATCGGAGGACATTACGCTGCCTCCGCTGTACTACGCGCACAAACGCAACGTGGTGGAACGCGACGGAATGCTGTTGGCCGAGACTAGATTCCTCACCCTGCAGCCGGGCGAGGAACTCGTCGAGAAGTCCGTTCGGTTCCGCACGATCGGTGACGCGACGTGCACCGGCGCCGTCGAATCTGTCGCGTCAACTCCCAGCGCGGTAGTGGAAGAGGTTGCCGTAACCCGCATCACCGAGCGGGGAGCCACCCGCGCCGATGACCGAATCTCCGAAGCCGGCATGGAAGACCGCAAGAAGGAAGGGTATTTCTGATGAGGCGCTTGCGCGAAGAACAAGGGCAGAGCTGATGAGCCCGCAGACCATCGAAACCACAGAACCTGCCCAGGAGCTCATCCGCATCGCCACGGCGGGCAGCGTCGACGACGGCAAGTCCACCCTCATCGGTCGTCTGCTGTACGACTCGAAGTCGATCTTCGCCGATCAGCTGGCCGCCGTGGAAGCCAGCAGCAAGGCCAAGGGCGAGACACATACCAACCTGGCACTACTCACCGACGGGCTGCGCGCCGAGCGTGAGCAGGGCATCACCATCGACGTCGCGCACCGTTACTTCTCCACGCCCGCACGCAAATTCATCATTGCGGACACCCCGGGGCATGAACAGTACACCCGCAATATGGTGACCGGCGCCTCGACCGCTGACCTGGCGATCATTCTGGTCGATGCCCGCAACGGGCTGACACAACAGACTCGCCGGCACGCGTTCATCACCTCGCTGCTCGGTGTCGAGCACGTGGTGCTGTGCATCAACAAGATGGACCTGGTCGACTGGTCCCCTCAGCGTTTCGACGAAATCAAAGAGGAATTCCGCAGATTCGCCACCAAACTGGAGCTGCATGACCTCACCGTCATTCCCGTGTCGGCGCTCCTGGGCGACAACATCGTCACCCGGTCGGCGAATACCCCTTGGTATGAGGGTCCGTCGTTGTTGCACCATATTGAGCAGGTACATATTTCGTCAGACCGCAACCTGATCGATGCCCGCTTTCCCATCCAGTACGTCATCCGACCCCAGGGCGGTGCGGCGGCACCGGGCGCCGAGCACATCACCGACCTACACGACTTCCGGGCCGTGGCCGGAACCGTCGCCAGCGGCGTATTCAAACCTGGCGACGAGATCGTTGCGTTGCCATCAGGTTTCACCTCAACCGTATCGGCGATCTGGGGTCCGGGTGGCGCGGTCGTGGATGAGGCCTTCGCCGGAAGCGCGGTGAGCGTGCAACTTGCCGACCAGCTCGATCTGGGCCGCGGCGACATGCTCTGCCGGCCGAACAATCGGCCACTGGTAGATGGCCAGATCGATGCCATGGTGTGCTGGTTCACCGATGTTTCCACCCTCTCCGAGGGATCGCGGTTCGTGATGCAGCATGCCAACTCGACGGTGAAGGCCGCCGTTGCCGGCCTTGACTACCGGCTCGACGTGAACAGCCTGCACCGGGACCAGGAAGCAAAGGAACTGAAGCTCAACGAGATCGGGCGCGTGCAGTTGCGACTGCAGCGACCGATCATGTTCGATCCGTACCGGCGCAACCGGACCACCGGCAGCTTCATCCTGGTCGACGAGGCCACCAACAACACGGTCGCCGCCGGGATGATCTCCGGCCCGACTCTGCACCAGTCCAAGGTGGTCTGGCACTCGTCCGCGATTTCTCGCGAGGAACGCTCCACCAAGGGTGGAACGATATGGATCACCGGGCTCTCCGCATCCGGAAAATCCACCGTGGCAGTTGAATTGGAGCGGCGACTGGTGGCAATGGGCATCCCCGCCTATCGGCTCGATGGCGACAACCTGCGGCACGGCCTCAATGCGGACCTCGGATTCTCGGCGGCCGACCGCGCCGAAAACGTTCGCCGCGTGGGTGCCGTCGCCCAGATCCTTTCCGACTCCGGGGTGGTCGCGGTGGCCGCGCTCATCAGTCCGTATCAAGCCGATCGGGACAAAATCCGGGCCCAGCACGAAAAGGCCGGGCTGCCCTTTATCGAGGTGTTCGTCGACACTCCCGTGGAGATCTGCGAGCAACGCGACCCGAAGGGCATGTACGCCAAGGCCCGTGCCGGGGAGATCAGCGACTTCACCGGAGTCAACGCGCCCTACGAGGCCCCGGTGAACGCCGAGCTGGTGTTGCGTCCGCAGGAAGGCAATCCAGAACAGCAGGCGGCCGCGATCCTGGAGTACTGGTTGTCTGTCTAGCGCTCGGTTTCCAATTCGTTGACCACCGAGTCCACGACCGCGCCCAGGTCGCCGTCATGCTCTTCGGCCACGCGCCGCTGACGCTGATACGACCCGCCATGGCGGTAGATATCTTCCACGGCGGCCAGCTCGGTCTCGCATTCCAACAGCCGCGCGATGGGTTGCAGCCGAGTCAGCAGATCGTCGAGGTCCTCGGTCACCAATCTCTCATTGCTGTCCTCATCCAGGATGATGACCGCATCGAGCCCGTAACGCGCACTGCGCCACTTGTTTTCCTGAACATGCCAGGGCGGCATGGTGGGCAACGACTCCCCCGCCTCCAGCTTGCGGTCCAGGTCCACCACCAGGCAGTGCGTCAGTGCCACCAGCGCCTCGAGTTCGGCGACGTTGGAGATCCCGTCGAAGATCCTGATCTCGACGGTGCCCAGTGCCGGTGAAGGCCTGATATCCCAACGGATTTCGTTGAGTTGGTCAATGATTCCGGTCTTCATCTGGTCGTCGACGAAGCCCTCGAACTGCTCCCAGGTCTGAAAGTGGAATGGCAGACCGGCGGTGGGCAACTGCTGAAACATCATGGCCCGGTTACTGGCGTATCCGGTGTCCTGCCCCTCCCACATCGGGGACGACGCAGACAGCGCCAAAAGGTGCGGGTAGTAGTTGAGCATCGAGGTGACGATCGGCATCACCTTGTGCTTAGAGGAGATGCCGACGTGCACGTGCACACCCCAGATCAGCATCTGACGTCCCCACCATTGGGTGCGGGCAATCAGCTCGTCGTATCGCGGCGCATCGGTGAGCTGCTGCGCCGACCACCGGGCGAAGGGATGCGTTCCGGCGCAAAACAGCTCCATACCCATCGACTGCACGGTCGGGCGCACGGTAGCGAGGGTTGTCTGCAGGTCATCCATCGCCTCGGCGACCGTCCCGCAGATCCCCGTCACCACCTCGATGGTGTTACGCAGCAGCTCCTTGTGCACATGCGGTGTCTCGCCAATCACCTCCAGTACCGCGGAGGCCTCGTTGGTGAGGTCTCTGCTCTGGGCGTCGACGAGCGCGAATTCCCACTCAACCCCCAGCGTGGGTCGCGGTGACCCGCGAAATTCGATCGGGCGGGCCACTCTGGCGGCTAGCCCGCGTCGATGAGACCGCAGGCCACACGCTTGCCCGCATCACCCGTCGACTTGGTGGTGTCGTCGGGGCCTGCCGTGCCATTGGCCTGGGTGTACCGCTCGGGCGGAACGTTGGCGAAGTTGTCGGCCTTCTCGTGGATGATGATCGAAGTGCCGTTGCCAGCGGTCAGATCATCCTTGGTGAACGAATCCGCAGTGGTAACCAGCTCGCCCGAGCCGTCCTTGAGAATGTTGATCGACACCAGATCGCCGCTGGACGGATGACCGGTGTAACCGGGGACGTTGAAATGTCCGCCCGCGGACAAGAAGTCACCCGGCGTCCCGCCGGCAGGTGCGGTGGAGTTGGCCTCGCACTTCTTGAACGAGTGGATGTGCAGCCCGTGGAACCCTGGGGTGAGCTTGCCATTCTCGGTGGTCTTCACAGTGATGGTGGCGAATCCGTCCTGGAACACGAACTCGGCCTTGGCCACCGGCGTGCCGTCGGCGAGCTTGAGCGTGGCGTTGAGCTTCTCACCCGAAGGGATCGGCTGCTCGCCACCGTGGCCGCCATGGCCGCCCGCGGTCGAGGGCGCCGTGGAACCGGTCCACACCGGAGGCGTGGTGCCCGGAGTGGTGCTGGCGGGCTGATCCGGGGAGCATCCACTCAGGGACAAGGCAACGGCAGCAAGGGTTCCGGCGGCGAGAACGGCGGGCTTAACCATGGGCCTCATCATGCCATCTCTCCTACAGCGTGTAGCACCCGCAGTGCCGATCCGTCAGATCGGTCAGATGGCGACAGCGACGACGACACCCGGCGGCTGTTCCACAAGTTCGGGTGCACGCGGCGCGGCCTGAACACCGAGCACCTTGGCGATTTCGTGGGCAGCCTCTTCTTCTCCGGCGGTCTTGCCGAAGAAGACGGTCGTGACGTTCACCTCGGGCATCGGCAGGTTGCCGACTTCGGCGACCTTCCAGCCGGCGGCCGTGACCTGGTCGGCGGCACCCCGCGCCAGGTCGGGCACCGAGGTGGTGTTGTACACACGAACCTCCGGCTTGGGCGCGGGCGGCGGTGTCGTCGACTTCGGGGCTGCGGCGGCGCTGACCGATGTGGACGTCGAGTCCGATGACGCGGACTTGTCCGATCCGAGAGCGTTGAACCCGACGAGCAGGAAAATCACTCCGAGAAACAGCAGCACCATCACCATGGCGCGAAGCGGCAGGCCATGAGAATCGGGTACGCGTTCGTTCATTGTGAATCCACTCTACGGTCCGAGGGCGCCAGCACCTATTCAGCCGGCCGCTCCGAGACAGCTATGTGACCTCAAACCCCAGGCGACGCGCGGCACGGGCCTTCTGGCGGCTGGCCCGCAGCCGACGGAGACGTTTAACCAGCATCGGGTCGGCAGCCAGGGCCTCTTGACGATCTACCAGCGCATTCAATACCTGGTAGTAGCGGGTGGCCGACATGCCGAAGAGCTCCTTGATGGCGTCTTCCTTGGAACCCGCGTACTTCCACCACTGCCGTTCAAAGGCCAGGATGTCGTGCTCGCGCCGGCTCAGACCAGCAGCGATCTCGACTCCGTCTGAGCCGACGGCAGGCGAATCCTGACCAGCATTCGCAGCCTTCGACTGCTCAGCTCGCGCCTGGGCGCCGTCCATAAAAGCTCCTGACCCAACCGGGCGTTTGTCGTCTTGTCTCTTGATCGATCGCGTTCACTGCAACACCGAAAATAACAACACTGTGGTTCGGCGATATTTAACCACGCTCAAACCGCAACTCCGGCTAGCCAACCCCGCGCGTCGGCTCTCAATACCAAGCCGATAGCTTGCCTTCCGTGGCTATTGTTCCTATCCGCATTGTCGGCGACCCGGTGCTGCATGCGCCAACCGAGCCCGTCCCGGTCGGTCCTGACGGTTCGCTACCCGACGATCTGCCCGAGCTGATCGCGAACATGTACGAGACCATGGACGCCGCCAACGGCGTCGGGCTCGCCGCCAACCAGATCGGCGTGCCCCTGCGCCTGTTCGTCTACGACTGCGCCGACACCCGCGGCGGCGGAACCCGCCATCGCGGCGTGGTGATCAACCCGGTCCTGGAAACCTCCGCCATCCCCGAGACGATGCCCGACCCGGATGACGACGAAGAGGGCTGCCTGTCGGTACCCGGAGAGTCCTTCCCCACCGGACGCGCGGACTGGGCGCGAGTCACCGGCCTGGACGCCGACGGCAAAGAGATCACCCTGGAGGGCAACGATCTGTTCGCGCGCATGCTGCAGCACGAAACAGGACACCTCGACGGATTCCTCTATATAGACACACTGATCGGCCGGAACGCTCGCGCGGCCAAACGCGCGGTCAAGTCCAACGGATGGGGCGTACCCGGATTGAGTTGGACGCCAGGACAAGTCGCTGATCCGTTCGGACACTAGAGCGACCCGGCGCCGTGTCCCTGCCCGAACTCGGTACGCGGGTCGCCATCCGCAGCCAACGGCCTGCCGGCTCGGTGCCCCCGTTCACCGACACCGTCGGCGAGTTGGTGGCAACGCATCCGGCGGTACGGGTACTGCATAAATCCGGTGCGGTGGTGGATATTTCGCCCCTCGATATCGTCTCAGTGCGCGTATTGCCCCCAGTTCCGGTGCTGAACCGGGACATCAGATCCGCGCAGCGAGCAGCAGCCTTCGCCTGGCCGGGTATCGAACACGCTTGGGTGGACGGATGGTTTGTGCGGGCCGCGGGCGGGTACACACATCGCGGCAACTCTGCTGTCCCACTGGAGCATTCGGCATCCCCTCGGTCGCTCGGCGATGTGGGTGCCTGGTACTCCGCACACCAGCTGCCCACCCTGTTGTGCCTGCCCGACCGGTTGGTGCATCCGCCCGAGACGCTGGTGACGAGCGAGGAAACTGTGGTGATGGCGCGTGATCTGGGCGAGCCGGATGGCCCGCCCCTGCCTCCCGCACCACCGCCGGATTGGCTTGCCCTGCACGGAGATAGCCACCCCCTGACGGTGCCGGTGCTGACCGCGGTGATCGACGGGAAACTGGGCTTTGCTTCCGTCGCCGATGACGGTCCCGCCGTAGCCATCGCGCGCGGTGCCGTCACCGAGGGCTGGCTCGGAATTTCCGCGGTACGGGTGGCCGAGACCCATCGACGCCGGGGGCTGGCCCGACAGGTGTGTGAGGTACTGCTGGGCTGGGGGGCCGCGCAGGGCGCGCGCCGCGCATACGTCCAGGTACGGGCGGAGAACATGGCGGCGCTAGCGCTATACCCGAGCTTGGGTTTTACCGAACAGCACCGATACCGGTATGCACGTATCGAGGCTGTCAGCATCGAAAAGTAGGGTGACGTCATGCGATTGGCCACCTGGAATGTGAACTCCATCCGCGCCCGTGCCGACAGGGTGATCTCCTGGCTGGAACGCTCCGGCACCGATGTGCTCGCGATGCAGGAGACCAAGTGCTCCGACAAGCAGTTCCCCATGCAGGCGTTCACCGATGCCGGGTACGAGGTGGCACACGTGGGACTGAGCCAGTGGAACGGAGTGGCCATCGCCTCGCGAGTCGGGCTGAACGATGTGACCGTCGGATTCGAGGGTCAGCCCGGGTGGGCGTCCGGCGCGGATGTCGAGGAGGCCGCCGAGGCCCGAGCGCTGGGCGCCACCTGCAACGGAGTGCGGGTATGGAGCCTCTATGTTCCGAACGGCCGGACGCTGCAGGATCCGCATTACCAGTACAAGCTGCGGTGGCTCTCTGCCCTACGTGACGAGGCCGCCGGCTGGCTCGCAGCCGATCCCGCAGCACAGGTGGCGCTGGTGGGTGACTGGAACATCGCACCCACCGACGACGACATCTGGAGCGTCGAGGCCTACGAGGGCAGCACCCACGTGTCCGAGCCCGAGCGCACCGCGTTCACCGCGATGAACGACGCCGGATTCGCCGATGTGGTGCGGCCGTTCACCCCCGGTCCAGGCGTGTACACCTACTGGGATTACACGCAACTGAGCTTCCCCAAGAAGCGCGGGATGCGCATCGATTTCGTCCTCGGCTCACCGGAATTCGCCAAGCGGGTGGGCGACGCGCATATCGACCGTGAGGAACGTAAGGGCAAGGGCGCAAGCGACCACGCTCCGGTGGTCGTCGATCTGGACTGACAACATCTTCCCTGACGTTATGTACGTACGCGCGTTGCTAGTGGGCCAGCGACAATGATGGTTTTACGGTCGTTCCGCGGGGCCTCGGAGACGGCCGAAATCCTCTGAAACCGCAGCCGCCAGATCGAGGTAGGCGTCCATAGTCTGCTGTCGGAGCAGCCCGAAATCGATATCGGCGCCCTCGGAGAGATGCGGGTCGAATGGAATCGTGTGCACCGACCGGCACCGCGACTCGAAGTGCTCGTAAAGCTTGTCGATTTTCAAGTTCGCCGATCCCGGACGCGATGTACTGAGCACCACGCGCGCGCCCCGTACCAACCCTGAATAACCATGCTGCATCAGCCAGTCCAGCGTTGCCGATGCGCTCCGGGCAGCATCCATCGCGGGCGCACTGACCAATACGATGGTGTGCGCCAGGTCGAGAACCCCCGCCATCGCCGAATGCATGATGCCGGTGCCGCAGTCGGTCAGGATGATGTTGTAGTAGTGCCGCAGAATATCGACGGTGCGCCGATAGTCGCCCTCACTAAACACCTCTGAGACCGCTGGCTCCTGTTCGCTTGCCAGAATTTCCAGCCGACTCGTTGCCATCAGCGTGTGGTTGCGAACATCGGCGTAACTGTGCAGGTTGGGGTCCGACAACAGGTCACGCACAGTTGATCGCGTCGACTCGTCGCGGACTCGCTCTGCCAGAGTGCCGCGGTCGGGGTTGGCGTCGACAGCGATAACACGATCATGTCGCACCATCGCGAGTGCCGACCCCAGCCCAAGCGTGGTCGTGGTCTTGCCAACCCCGCCCTTGATAGACAGCACGGCGATACGGAAGTCGCCGACGATCGGCTGCCGGATCTGTTCCTCGAGTTCCTGCCGTAGGCGATCCCGACGGGACAGACCAGGGTTGACGTGACCACCCGTGGCCATACGCACCCTGCGTCGCCAGCCGGATTGCGGTGCGTTCGGATGCTGCCCCGTCAGCTCCGCTTCCTCTAGCGGCGTGGGCACTCGAAAGGCTTGCGGGGGGCGGTAATTCGCCGGCGGCGCTGCTCGGTGTGCCTGCTGCGGCGGCGGCCCGGGAGGCCCGGGATGACCGGCATCCGGACCCGGTTGATTGGCCACCCAGCCAGGTGGAGGGGGTGGAAGCTGCGGGGGGCGCCATCCCGGCGGTGGAGGCTGCGGGGGACGCCATCCCGGCGGCGGGGGTGGTAGGC